>JAPKMS010000348.1 GCA_026645775.1 Anaerolineae bacterium | reverse complement strand
GCTTGCCCCTGGACGATCACGGCCCACAGCAGCGCCTGCTTGCCATTGGGTTCATAGACGGGCAGCGTGGAGACGAACAGGGTGCTGTCGATCACCTGACCGTCAGCGATTTCCGCCACTGCTTTCAGCGCCAGCTTTTTGGCCCGTGCCATGTTGACCTTTGGGCGAGTGGGCACAGTCACGTCCACACGGAGCGCGGAATAGCTGTCCACCTGTCCAGTCTCGGCGTTGACGCGGACTCGCACCTCGTTGGGCAAGACCGCCTTTGAGCCCGGGTCAATCTGCACCCAATGGAAAGAATAAACCTTTGGGCTTGACGCCGCGGGACTGACCAATTCAGCCCGGACCTGTTCGAAAGCGGCAACCTTGAATCCTGGATAGTGCTCGCTGGCGAACTCCACCGCGGCCTTCTTGGCCGTCTCGAGGTCGATCAGCGCCAACGCGGATTGCTGTTCGAACCGATAGAAGGTCCGCAAGTCCCCGGTCTTTGAATCCAACGCGAAGGCGACCTTCTCCCCGTTTTCCAACCGGCCCTGGTATGTCTGTACCTCCCCAAAACCGGTCATGCGTGTCCCGTCCGCCTGCGCGTCGGCGAGCGGTACGCCTGCGAAGATGCGCGAGCGAGCGGCAGGCACTGGGGGCTGCACTGGCGTTGGTGCGCTGGTTGGCTTAGCTGAACGTCCACACCCCGCAACGACAAGCAGGATCAGCAGGCATACTGGCCACCATGGTCTCTGTTTCATTGCTTCAGTCCTTTTCTGTGATCTTCAACGCAGAGTCACCGAGAATCACGACCGCATTCGCATCGATTTCATGATGTTGTAGCCACAGCAGCGGATACCGCCAGTCGCCGCTCACCAGATCGGCGGCAAAGTAGGCCGCGTCTCCAACGGACACCCCTGCCGCCGCCGTTGCCCAAAATATCTCGCCCCAGTGGTCGGCCTGCACCGTGTCTACCGCGTGGTCGAATCCAATGACAGTATCGGCGCCGGCGGATAAGAAACTCGACATCACGTTGTCCGAGCGACTCAGATCTTGCCCACCTTCACAACCGTTCAACACAGCCAAGCGCAACCGCGGCAGCTCCGTATCGTGCAGATACTGTCCGCGAATGGCCTCAAGCGGATTGTAGGAGAACAGGAGGCCCTCGTTCCAGCCGTGCCCATGGAAGTAAAAGATCGAGTCTTTGGGGAGCAGGTCGTAGGCCGCTTTGGCGTGGGCGTTCTCTTGATAAGAAGTCAGGTAGCCCAGGGTTCTCAGCAATTCAGTGGCCTCCTCAGCCCCTTCGCGGGTGTCAACCCCATCACCGTATTTGAACCCATAGCAGTGGGCGAATGACTCCGAGCTTGCTGAGCCAGCCGGGGCTGACGCATCCTCGGCGCCTGAGTCAGTTGGAGCTCCACGCACGATCTGCAGGACATTGGAGAGCTCGCTCACCTGACCATCAGCCTCGGCGACGGCCACAAAGAAGTTATCTCCGGCGGAGACGTCCAAGTGCGACACGCTCCAGTTCCCGCTGGCGTCGCTCTGCGTCGTGGCAAGCCCATCGCCGGCAGCGGTTTGGGCGTCGGGCTGGGTGCTTGACCTGTACACGCGCACGGTGACGTTCGGCGCGGCCGTGCCTCGCATCTCGCCGGTGAACGAGGCCGCGGGGAGTGCGCCTTGATCGGTTGCCGGGAAGTTGATGGCGGGCGGAAGGAGCGCTGGGGTGGATCCGGCCGGCTGGTCCGCCGCTGCTTTTTGGCGCAAGGCCGGCTGCCACAGTGGCGCTGAGCCCTCGGCGATCTTCACCGGCGGCGTGCTGCCGTCGATCGGTTCCTGCCAGATGCCGTCCGGTCTGCTAAGGAGCAAACGCTGTCCGTCCGGCGAAAGCATCTGCTCGTGGAATCCTCCGGATTCCGCGAAGTCCAGCCAACCAATCTGCGTCGCCTGCCCTGTGGCAACATTGAACACAACCGTGGCGGAGATGCTGCCCCCTGTGTAGCTGGTCATGATCACATGTGAACGGTCCAAGGTGGGCAGGACCAGACCTAGTATTTTCACAAGCACCCCATCCGGAAACAGGTCGGCGTCCTCCACACGCAGCAGAATGCTTGAAATGACTTCGCCCGACCAGGTGACAGTCACAAGCTCGACACCGGTCGAATCGGGAACACCCTTAGCGAACTGGATGTGCTCGCCGTCGGCTGCCAACCACGGACATCCCAGGACGCCAATGTCGAATGAGCCGCTATAGGTGGTCAACTGAGAGTCAAGCAGGTCGGAGACATCCAGCCTGTAAACCTGAGCAGCCCGATATGTCACAGCCCCAGATGCATAGATGAAGGTCTTGCCGTCCGGGGTGAACTCCCCACAGCGCCCCGGCCTCTCCGCCACGGGTTGCGGATCTGTTCCGTCGTTGCGCGCAAAATACAAGGCGCGTTCACCCGTATCCGCTTCTGCCCAAAAAGCGATGGCACCGGTGGCCGGATTGAACCAGGGCCCTTCCAGCTCTTTCGCCTCCGCTACCAGGCGTTCGGCCCCCGTGCTCAGGTCACGTACGAAGAGCTGGCGCCCACTCTCCTGGCGCACTACGTAGGCAGCGTAACGCCCATCGGGCGACAGTTTGCCCGCGTCCTGGGGGCGGCGCGCTCGGATTTCACTGCCATCGGCTGCCGCCGTCCATTCGGTGGCTTCCACCAGCGTTGGGAGCATGAAGCGTCCTTGCTCCTGCAGCTCGATCCTGCCGCGTCGAAAGAGAAGCAGCCCGCCATCAGCACTCCACTGCTGAAATTCATAGGCGATGGCGTCACCGGTCGCGTCATGAGTAATCTGTCTGGCGTCTCCACCGGCGGTGCTGGCAACCCAGATATTGCCGTCCTTGCCCAGGTAGGCGAATACGCCCGGATCTGGCGCTGACTGCAACGCCAAGAGCGAGTGCGGCAAGAGCGCCGCCAAGAGCATGAGCAGCAGGGCGCCGCGCGCGCCGCGGTAAAAACGCTTCATGGTCCTCCTTCGAGAATGCACTTGGCTCACGAACATGCCAACGGTGAGCCATGGCTCGTGGCCAGCTCCTTGTCCAATCTAGATGATGCCCAACTGCAGCGCGGCCAGCAGACTGGCCAACAATAGCCCTCCCAGCAGCAGGGGGGTCTTATAGCTTTTGTCCAGCACATACCCATCCATAGGATAAATCGAGAACAGGCTGCTGGCAACCAGCATGATGTTGACGGAGCTCGCAATTCGGAACACGGGATAGTTGGTCAGAACGAAACCGATGTAGAAAAAGATGCTCAGGCCCAGGTTCAGCAACGGCCCGGCTGCGTAGTAGATTGCCTTGTGCCGCAGGCTCTCACTCGGGCGAACTGCCAGCGTGGGAATGTAGACGTAGCCCGTCAAGCCGACCAGCAATAAGGACGCGATGGACCCCAGCGGCCAGAGCCATGCCACATGCTGTCCGCTGTCTGCTAGGTGGATCAGCCGATGCCCCACCTGATGGGCGAGCAGCGACAGCCAGGCCGTGATGCCGAACGTGATCAGGGCGAAGCTCCAAAGGGCTGGTGAACCTTTCACCAGTGGCAGCAGTGTCACCAGTGCGATGACCGCAGCGGTGATCGCAAAGCCGAGCCAGCCCGGGATTGTTGTACTCAGCCAGCGCCGGGTGTTTTGGCCGGTCTGACTGGCCCATGCCGAAAGGCGGGTTCCCGTAAACCAGGGCTGCACGTGCGCGGCCAGCCAACGTACCGGGCGCGTGCTGCTGATCTGGAAGACGTAGCGGCCGACTGCCGTATCCTGTATTTGCGACCAGATAACGCTCCAGATCAGGCGCAACACGAGCAGGAGTATGGCGACGCCCGTAACGCCGATCGCTGAACGATGATAGGATTTGGTAAAACTCCAGTCTCCGGCCGGGAGGGCCCCGCCTTTGAGCTGAATCAGGTAGATCTGCGAATCGGTCATGTACTCAAAGTCCACTGCCCGCAGCTCAGGATTCGCAGCCAGGGCGCGGCCCAGGTAAACCTGGGATTGCAGGATTTGCCATGGACGGTGCTTGAGCAGCGTGATGCCCAGGTTGTAGGTGGCCAGGTCGTAATCGGGTCTGTAGGCCAGGGCCTGCTTGAAAGCCGAGAGGGCCGCATCAACCTGGCCGCTCTGCGCCAGGATCACGCCCAGATCATTGTGCACCGGGAAGAGTGACGAATCCAACGCCAATGCCTGCCGATAAGTGCGCGCCGCCGCTTCGGTATCCCCCATGAGATGCTGGGTCCAGCCCAGGTTCATGTGGAATACGGGGTTGGCCGCATCCATTTCGATGGCTTTCTCGTAAACGCTGCGCGCCAGGTCATAGTTACCAAGCGCCAGGTAGGCTGTGCCAAGATTGCTCACGAGCAGGCTATGCTCGCTCCCTGCCAACCAGGCGCGCATATCGGTGTCCCAGATGTAGCCGGGGATGGCCTGGCGGTAAGCCAGCACGGCTGCTGTATAGTCGCCGCCCTGGAAGTACAGGGTCCCCAAGTTAGCAAAGATGTACCGATCCACCGCTTCCAGGTCAAGCTGGGGCTCGTATGTTGGGTAGGCCTTTGTCCAGCGTAGGGCCATCGCTCGGCCCTTTGCGAGCTCTGCTGCCGCCAGATCTGTCTGGCCGAGCTTGACGTAGATGCTTCCCAGCGCCAAGCGTGGGTACATCTCGTTCGACAGTTGCCGCACTGCGGCCGCCAGCATGTCGCGTGCGGCCAGGTAGTCCGCGCGTAGGTACTCAGCCTCGGCCAACAAGATCTGGCAGGTAGGGACGTGCGTGGTCTTCGCACACCAGGCCTGGTAAACGCGACTGGCTTCCGCGAAGCGGCCAGCCTGCCGCAACAGGTCGCCGGCGAGATAGTAAGGCCGGTCTATGGCCGCTAAAGCCAGCCAGTCGCTGTGCCATCCCGCCTCGCCGTTAAGCGAGCCGAGCTCTGCTGGCGTTTCAGCCTGAGCCAGATCGCCTGTCATCAGGTGCGCCGCTGCCACGGTGGCCTGCACGGCTTGCCTTTCGGTGTACCGCTGGAATTCGTCGATCGATAGGAGATAGTCTTCCAGATTTACGGCCCCATACGCAGACACCACCCCCACGTAGTCGCCGGCGAAGAAGAGATCCCGGACTAGATGTGACAGCGTCCCTGCCCCAACCGCCTCAGTGCGGTGAGATGGAATAATTTCGGGGGCATCGGTAAAGAATCCACCGGCGCCACCCATGATATCGGTCCAGGGGAACCACTGCACACGCCGGCGCCGATCCAGCCCATAGGTGAAGCGGGTGCTGCTCAGGTCGCTTTGAGCGGCAACCTCAAGCCAATGACTGGGTGGCAGTGGTCTTGGGATGCGCGCTATGGCCAACTGCTGGCGCAACAGTGCTGCGGCAGTGGTGTATTCCCCCTTCGCCTCGTGCAGCGAGATCTCCCGATTCTGCCAGCCAGCAAAGGCTGGATTGCCTGCCAGCGCGGTCTGCATCTCTGTCAAAGCCTGGTCAGCAGCATCAAGTGCAGACAAGGCTACGGCCTTCCCCACATGCAGCTCGTAGAGATCCGGTTGGCAGGCCAACGCTGACTCATAATATTGAAGCGCCTGCTGGAGGTAACGGCGGGCCACAAATGGTTTATAGGATTGCGTCTCCAGACCCCGGGTCAGGTACAGATCGGCCAACCCCATCGCGCCAAGCGGCCACTCCGGATGCGCGTTGGCCAGCGCGGCAAACTTGGCCTCGGCATCCGCGTAGTTCGAGAACAACGCCGCATCATAGTAGCGGGCGGTCACGTTGTCTGGCTCTCGTTGGACCACCTTCTGGATCAGCTCTAGCGGAGCCAAGCCGGCGGTGCTGCCAATCGCGACGTAGTTCAAGGTTGCCAATGTGTATGCTGGTGCATGCTCCATCACCCGCCGTAATAACCAGAGTGACGCGTTCTGATCCAGCTCCTGCCCGGTGGCCGTCCCCTGCTGAAAATAGATCACTGCAAGATTCGTGACGTGCTTGATTGCATCGACCTTGAAGTCCAAGTTGTGGTAAACGACGCCATGCAGCGAGGCATCAGCCTGCGCGCCTGCTGTTGGACGATCATTATCAGCAGTGATGCTCTTCCGCAGGCCTTCTTCAAAACCGGCCCGGTTCAATTCGTCACAACTGGCCAGCACGCCAAACACCGCGAATGACTGAGCGTCTGGCGCTGTGCTCTCCGGTACTTCAGCAGGATCAAACTCTACAGATTTGCAGGCCTCGATCAAGGCGGTGTCATAATCAAATTGATCGTAGGCCGCAAGTGCCTGCTGGGCATGTGGGTCGGTCACGCTCCGGTCCAGTTGGGGCAACATCAACCACTGATCCAATTCGGCCCGCGTCAGGGAGGATTTGGCTACCGCTGGCAGCCCTGTGGGTGTGGCTGCGGCGCTGAAGCTGGTGGGTGTCACCGCGCGCGCGACCCACGGCAAGGCCGCAATCAGCAGCAGGCTGAGCAGCAAGATCGCGCTCAGGAGCAGGGTCAAGGTCCTCGGATGATCCCGACCAGACGGCCGGGCGGTTTTCAAGCGGTGTTGGGCTTTCACGCATGTCCTCGCTGTTTTCCGGATACTGGTGATCTAGTCCCAGTTGACCGGTCGCCAGACCGGCCAACTGCCCAGGGCAATTGGATTTTCCGTGTTTAGGCCAGCAATAACGATGCCTTCGGGTTGAGCTGCTACCAACCACCCATCGTTGGACCAGCGCGCAGCTTGCTGCGTTCCTTCCACAAAGCCGCCCAGCGGCGGCCACAGCGGCGTCAGTTCCCCGCCGGCAGATTGGTAGAAGTGTCGCTGGTTCGGGGTGCGTGCAGCGGTGTCCAGGCTGATCGTCCACAGATCATCTTGCCGCACGAAGGCAATCTCGTCTCCCAGGGGCGACCACAGGGGATCACGGTCCTGGCCCTGATCTGTCAGAGCCTCTCGGCCGCCGGTAACAAGATTCTGGAGGGCCAGACCGTCGCGCGTCGCGAAGACGAGGCGCTGGCCGTCGGGAGACCAGTCATGCCCGGCGGCGTACGCGTCGATCTGCGTATCCTTCAGTGAACCAGCCTTGACGTCCAGCACGAAAATGTCGTACCAGTCACCCAGCCCTGCCGCATCGTAGAATGCAGCAAATGAGAGATGCGCGCCATCCGGCAGCCAGGCGATGCGCCGGATTGTGAAGCCCCGTCCGTCAAAAATCAGCCGACGGTTTTTGCCGTCTGCACTGACGAGCGCAATACCGCCGCTGGGTTCCAGATAGGCGATGTCACCGTGGGGCGGCATGGGCGTGGGTGTCGGCAAGAGGAATGAAGGTGCGCTAACGATCTGGTGCAGCCCAGTGGAGGAGCCGGCCCACCCAGTGTCGCTCGCGTCGATAACGAGAGCCTCAGCCGTCGTTGCCGACCTGGTTTCATGGTGCATGGGATGCATCTGCCATTCCCCCTCCGAGTACCATAGCACCTGATCCCAGCCATTTACGCACAGACTGTCGGCGGTGGCGGCGCAGATCTCGGCAAGGCTCTGGGTGGTAGGTGTTGGCACCCGCGACCAGACGCCGTTTCGGTAGCGCAGCACCACGCCATCCCGGCCAACCGCCCATCCTGCTTGGTCGGAGATCATGCGCAGGTCGCTTAATCGCACGCCAGCCACCGCTGGCTCGGGCGACCAGATGCCGGCGGCATAGTGCCAGATCGGCGCCGTGGAGGTGACGTACCACTCACTCTCGAGCCCCCAACCTTCTGTCGCTGAGACCATGTCGACCACGCCGATGCGTTGATCCAGGAGCGCGCCGGGGGAATCGAGCTCCGGCTGCCACCTTCCAGCGTTGATCTGGATGAGGCGCCTCCCAGAATAGTCAATTACCCAGCCCTCGGCCGGACTGATGAAATCGAGACCGAATTGGCACCCGTTATCTTCCAGAGTCAGGTACTCCGGTACAGTCTCGGCTAGCCAAGCATGACCATCGAAGCGCAGGAACGTGATCTGGCGGCCGCATCCGCCGATAGCCCACGCGTGCTCGGCATCGAGCGCACTCACCGCCATCAGGGGTACGGGTATGTCATCCCTGGCCACCTGCCAGTCGCCGGCCACATAGCGCAGGATCAGGCCCTTATCGCCCTGGCGCCCGACCGCCCAACCCTGGTCTGCGGAGAGCATGACGATGTCAGCAATGGCATAGTCAGTCAGGGGCAGATTCACCGGCACCCATTGGTATGCCGTGTAGGGGGTTGGCAAGGGGGTCAACGACACACCAGTGACGGCGCTTACAACCGGCGCGCGGGCCGCAGAAGGCGCCGTGCCTGCGCACGCCGCGCACGTCAGCGCGAGCAGCGCGAGCAGCGCCACCCTGGGAAGAGACTCCAATCGAAGATGCTTGCGCATGATCCCCGTCCGATCTGCTTCTGATACGCTCGAACCATCCCCACGCCTCCCGATACCCCCCTCCCGGTGAACCGGCGTGAACGGCGGGACGATTTCGAAAGGCCGGCCGCGATGCTACTGCCGACTCGGCTGTGTAAACCGCCGGAATCGGAGCTGACTGCGAAATGCGTCGGCATTTTCGGTCCCTGGGAGGCCCAAACGTGTGAACAAATCCTGGCTTGTGTTCAAGAGACTCTCCGCCTCCGCATAAGCTCCTGACTGGGCCTTCACCTGAGCCAGCAGTGCCAGTATAGTGGCGCGCATCCTGACGTCCTCCGTTTGCAGCGTCAAACGCAGCGCCTCATCGAGTAGTTTCTGGGCATTTTTTAGATGCCCCTGACCGCTTTGCCCTTTGCTCATTTGCTGTCGAGCTTCTGACAGGCGGCAGTTGGCTTCTTCGTACAAGTTAAGGGGCAGCTTTTTGGTCAAACCGATGCTTTCGTAGAGTCTCCGAGCCTCCCTCAGCCGGGCTATGGCGATATCATACTTGCCCATCTTGGACCAGACAGAGCCGATGTTGTGGAGGCCATCTGCTTGTCCGGCAACGTCCTGCCTGGCCCGGTTCGTTACCAGGGCCTTGCCAAACAGACCGAGGGCTTCCTGCAACTGGCCCTGATCTTGGCTTTGATCTCGATAGACCAGACCAAGGTTGTTCAGGGCTACCCCAAGGAGCCACGAGTTCCCAACCTGGCTATGAATCCTGATGGCATCCTCGAGCACGGGAACTGCCTTATCATATTGTCCCGTTTGATAATACGCGTAGCCCAGGTCGGTCAGCTGTTTGGCGGCTAGTGTGATCGATTGGGCCTTAAGGCTGAGTTCTAGCCCTTCCTCGAAGGACGTAATAGCTTCGGTATAACGCCCAAGAGCCTCCAGCACCATCCCAGCATTGTTAAGGGCAACGGCACGCCGATAGGCTGTCCAGCCTGTCCCTGCCAGCGCCATTGCCTGTCGGTGGCACTTGAGCGCTGCGGATGGATGACCGCTAATGCGATAGGCTTCTCCCAGCGCCAGATAGACTTCGCCTTTAATCTCGTCTGATGCATCGGGCGGCAGAGCGGACTGTGCTTCTTCGGCGGTTGCAACTGCCTCTTCGGACTCAAATCTGAAGACGTGCTGCATCGCTTTTGCGGTCAGGGCGAGGGTAAGGTCCTCTGGGTCTGCATGCTCACGCGCAAAGTTAAGCGCCGTTGCCGTCAGCTCTGCGGCTAGAGTTGCGTTCCCAATCAGCTGATTTCGGTACGCTTCATCCAAAAGGAACACCATCTCGAGGTGCCGAAGCCCCAGCGCGCGCGCGCCTGCCAACCCAATGCGATTCCACTCTGCCCACTGTTCCCAAAGCCCTTGATTCATCAAGTATTGCTTCAGGGCTGCGGCATGCCCGACGCCGAGGGCGTGAACCACCTTCGTGAATTCAGCGCTGGGGTGCGCTTCCAATGGGACACTGCGCAGCAAATAGAACGCTGCCAGAGAGTTGCGGACATCCGGGTCGAGCAGGGTCATGTCCTCCCTACGATCCACGGTTTTGTGGAAGTAATAGCTCACATAACGCTGCAAACAGGGTCCCATCTCTTCCGGCGACTGCTCCAGGAGCAGCATCGCGTAGCTTCCCACCAGGGGATGCAGACCGAAACGTTCGGCGCCGATCGCTGCCACGAGCCCGCTGTTGAAGAGCCGGCGAATGCGATTTGCGGTCAACGGCGGCTCAGTGTCCCATACATAGCCGGCCGCATCCTGGGTGAATCCGCCAGGAGCGGCTGAGAAGCTGCCAAGCTGCCGGAAGGCTTGCTGTGCATCCTCTGACAGGCGGGTGTAGCTCAAGCCGATCACACTCGCAAGCGTGATCTCATCTTGCCGAATCCCAGGCCATCCCTCTGGGATTGACTCATCGAGAATGGCGGTGCTGCGCAGGAGCTCTTCAACCGCCGTCGCCACGGGGCGTCCCATCTCGATCTGATCTGCGATGTATCGGCCTGCGACGATGAGGCCCAACGGATTGTCGCCCACATACTCCGCCACGCGAAACGCCGCTGCCTGGTCGAGACCCCCACCTGCGTGGGTTTTTAACAACGCTACAGATGCCGGCCTTTCTAGCCCTACCAATGAGCAGGCCAGAGCGCCAGGAAGTATGCGCACGAAGTCGGCGTCACGGGTGGCTATGATGTGGCAACAGGAAGGCCCGCCCAGGAGTAGATCTTTTACCAGGCCGACTTGCTTGTAGCTGGCATTATCAATGACCACTACCATCTGTTTTGATGCCAGCGCGACGCGAATTTGGGCCATGCGGGCAGGACGAGAAGGAGCACCGTCAAGGCTTAGACGTAGTATCTCGCTGATGATCACCAGTTGCGAATCGAGGTCGGACCCATCATCCAGGGTCAGCCAGATCACGCCGCTCGTGTATCTGTAGCGCAGTTCAGCGTTGTGGCTGAGACAGGCGGCCAACGCCGTCTTGCCTGCCCCGGCCATGCCGTGGATTATCACCGCGCGTGCACTGTCAGAAACCGCAAGAAGATACTCCCGGACTCGCTGCAATTCGGCATCACGCCCGAGCAGAGTTTCGGGCAAGTTGGGCGCCATCTGGATCGCCAGGGGGGGTGCAGGTTGAAAACCTACGCTGACGCCGAAAAGCTTCTCCGTGAGTTCGACAGCCGTCTGGGCTGCTGCTTCGAAATCCGCTCTGACGACAGATGCGCCGGCATGGTGCAGTGGATTTCGTTTTTTGTGCAAACTACTCAGCCGCTCGATCAGATCGCCGGTGATGTCGGGACCATACTGCTCCAGATAGCCGATCAGGACGTTGAAGCCGCAACTACGCGTCGAGGCATGGGGCAACGCATCCTCTTTCACTCGTTCGGGGACGCCGGTCGCGCCGTACCGGATGAAGTTGCGAGCAATCAACTCCACTGCCCGATCGAGCGCATCGTAGGCATTGTCCAGGTCGGAGAGAGCCGGACTCTGCGCATATTGT
>JAPKMS010000347.1 GCA_026645775.1 Anaerolineae bacterium | reverse complement strand
GATCGCGGCCGGCGGCGTCCCGCCAGCCAACAACTCCTTGGTCAGCGCGAGCGCGCCTTCCTCGTCCATGTCCGCAATCGCATTGATCAGTTGGTCCGACATATGGGGTCTCCTTTGTGTTGGGGTGTGAATGTAGGATGTCATTATAACCGACAGAACTATTCTTTCATATCACACGGACAGGTCGGGGGCAGATGTGCGCCCCCGACCTGTTGAATTGGCTGGCAGATGCAAGGCCAGCCCGTCAAACAGGTGCTTGACGGGCGTTATTTGAATTGGTTGCAGCGGTTTCTAACCGCCCGACCGCGGGGTCGGGCATTACTTGACCGGTGCTTTAGTACACGCCGAACTCACGCGTCGCATCGATCCAGGCGCGGATAAGCTCCGGCTTGCAGCCTTCCATCTCGCCGACTTCGGTGGACATGATGAAGCCGCCGCCCTTGCCGACCACCTCGCAGAGCTGCCTGGTGCGCGCACGCACCTCCTCGACCTTGCCGCTCTGCAGCAGCGGATTCTTCATACCGCCGATGATGCACATCGTGTCGCCAAGCACTTCTTTGACCTTGAAGATGTCGCTGGACTGGAACATGCCGGCCGTCTTACCCTTGGGCAGCTCGGCCAGGTACTGCAGCCGATCATCCCACACGCCTTCATAGAACGGAATCGGCATGATGTCGTTGTCGATCAGCGTGAGCATTTGCTCCTTGAGCTGCGGCCAGTAGAATTTCTCGAATTGCTTGATCGACATGAAGCCATCGGACCCGCGATGCAGCGGAATGAAGGCAGCTTTCAGGCCGGTTGCCTTGGCGAAGGTGATGGCAAACTCGAGCTGGAAGTCGAGCACGATGCGCTCTGCGGCCAGCAGCTTCTCGGGCCGGCGCAGGATATCGAGCATGATGCCGCGCATGCCGCGCAGGGTGTCCGACATGAAATCAAACGGCGCCTCGGTCAGCGAGCCGGCCAGGAAACTGGGCGGGAAGCCCAATGCCAGCATGCGATTCAGCGAGTCAGTCATCTTCGCGCCGTCTTCCAGGGTAATCTGCGTGGCCCGATTCAGCGCCTGCAGGGCCGCAACGACGGGCGGGGCCGCATAAAAAGGCAGGTTGCCGAGGTTGTAGTGGCCGAAGGCGAACATGCCGAGCGGCGGCAGATACTGGAGACCTTCGAGCTCCTTGAAAGCGCGCGGGAGATACTTACGAATCGTCCAATCGGACGGGTCGCGCAGGAAGGCGTCGTAATCCTCGCCTTTCATGAACTCGTGCTCGTCGAACTGGAATGATCCAGTCTCAGGCAGGCCGTAGCCGGGCCACTTGGTCATCCGGTCGCCCAGCGACAGGCTGGGCCGCGGTTGGTTGAACAGGCCGCCGATCAAATCCGGTTGGAAATCGAGCGCGGCCTGCTCAAGCAGTTCCTGGGCTTTCTCGGTGTTGTCTTGCTGTTCCTGGTGGGTGATGCCGCCGTACTCGGCCAGGAAATAACCGGCCATCAGGTTGACCGGGATGCGATCCGGCTGCTTCAACTCCAGCGCATCCTGGACGCGTTTGGCACGCTCGGCCAATAACTGCACAGGGCTCTTGCCCGCATCGAGTTTATCGGTAAAAGGCATCGCTGTCATGTCAGTTCGCTCCCGTCCAGCCCTTGGCCAGCGAAACCGCGGCCATGGCATCGAGGCCGAACGCGTCCGCGCCGGCATACTTGCACACCTGCTCGTCCACCGTGCCGCCGCCGACCATGATCTTC
>JAPKMS010000005.1 GCA_026645775.1 Anaerolineae bacterium | reverse complement strand
CCGCCCGCGCCGGCCAGCCGCTATTCCGTGAGCAAGAGCCAGGTCCGTCCCAACAGCAACCCCCTGGTGACCTTCTGGTGCATGGTGTGGGATAGCAGTTACAGCGTTCTGCAAAACGGCACGATGCGGGCGACACGGGATGGCACGGTGGTCGGCGAAGTCGCCTTCCGCGGCGCTGGCGCCTGGGGCGATCCCGGCCTGCCCAGCGCCTTCCCCTACAGTGAGGGCTGTAAACTTGAAATCCCTGGCGGCGCCAATGGCGCTTACACGGCCTATCTGGTCGAAGGCGGCCAGCAAATCTCGGACCCTTTCTCGCTGACCGTCACGGGTGAGGGCAACCGCACCGCCATTATCGAATGGAAACTAAAGTAGGTCTGCGGCCTCGAGAAACCCGGTTTCGCGCTGAAACCGGGTTTCTGCTGTTGGCGACCTTGCTCGGCCTGGCCCTGCGGGTCAGCCGGCTGTCTTTTCAGCCGCTCTGGTGGGATGAGGGCTATTCCATCTGGTTCGCCACCCACTCCCTGGGCCAGATGGCCGCGCTGACCGCACAGGACATCCATCCGCCCCTGTATTATACCCTGCTGCACGGTTGGATCGGCCTCTTCGGCGTCGAGCCGGCGGCGCTGCGCCTGCTCTCGGTCATCTGCGGCACGCTGGCGATCCCTGCGCTCTACCTGGCCGGCCGGCGCATCTTCGGCCGCCCGCGCATTGCCCTGTTGGCCGCCGCGCTCCTGGCGATCAACCCGTTCCACATCTACTACAGCCAGGAAATCCGCATGTACGGGCTGGTCGCGCTGCTGAGCGTGGGCGTGGTGGCTGCGGCGTGGCGCGTCATGATGTACGATGGACAATCTGCGATGGACGACGTCACCCATCCAGCAACATCGTCCATCGCACATCGGACATCACACATCGCCTACATCCTCCTCACCACCGCCGCGCTCTACGCGCAATACTACGCCATCTTCCTGCCGATCGGCATGACGCTGGTCGCGCTCTGGCGCTGGCGGCGGGACGGGCGGGCGCTGGCGCGGTGGCTGGTCGCGCAGGCTGCGGTGGCGGTGCTGTACCTGCCCTGGGTGATCTACGCCGGGCCGAAGCTAGTGCTTTACGTCAGTCAGAAAGTGGTGGCGGACGCGGACAAGCCGCTTGGCCCGCTCATCTACCTGGCGCGCCACCTGGCCGCGTTCCTCGTCGGACACCTGGAAGGCCCGCTCGCGCGCTGGTGGCCGGTCGCGCTGGCGCTGCTTCTGCCGTTAGCCGTGGGTTGGTGGCTCATCGCGACGCGGCGAATGGTCGATGGCAGATGGCAGATGGCACATTCCACTTTCCACATCCCACATCCCACATCCATCTTCCTCGCTGCCATCACGCTCACCGCGCTTGCCCTCGGCTGGCTCATCTCGTTGCGCGCACCGTTCTTCCCGGCGCGCGGCGAGCGGCTCCTGATGCTGGCGCTCCCGCCGTTCATCTTGCTGGTCGCGACTGGGCTGGATGCGTTGTGGGGACGCTGGCGCGGCGCCGGCACTGTCACTCTCGGCCTCATTGTGGCGACTTCAGCCGCCAGCCTGGCCGCGTTCTACACCGTGCCGCGTTACGCGGAGGATGACTACCGCCCGTTGATCGCGCACACCGTCGAACAAGGCCAGCCGGAGGACACGGTCTTCTGCGTCTACCCGTGGCAGGTCGGCTATTGGCGCAGCTACGGCAACCCTGCGGGCCCTGCGGCGATCCTGACGCCGGACACCGCTTGGAGCCCGGCCGTTTCCGAGGCGCTGGACGCCGCGCTGGCGCGAGGCCGGGTGTGGTTCCCCGCGGACCTGGCGCACGGCGCGATCCTGGAGACAGCAATCGAGGCGCACCTGGCCGCCGGGGCCGTGCCGTTCAGCAACGAGTGGCATGGGCCGAACACCCGGCTCAGCGCGTGGGCAGATACGGCCATGCATTCGGCGGGCTTCACAAAGGATGATGTCGGCATTCGCTTTGCGGCGCCATTGGGCGCGCCGCTGCAGCTCCGGGCGGTCTCTGGAGAGACGACGCCCGCACCCGCCGCCAATACGGTGACGCCGGTCACCCTGACGTGGCAGGCCGATGCGGCCCCGCCCGTGCTGGCCGTGAGCTTGCGCCTGACCGACGACCTGGGGCAGATCTGGGCGCAGCACGATTATGAGCCGCTGGGAGGACTAAGCCCCGCTGTCATGTTGAGCGAGTTGACGGCTCAAGGTGCGTCACGGCGCATCGCCAGCGAAACATCGCCTCAGGGCAAACTTACACTGGCCGGAGATTCTTCGCTCCCCCCGGTCGCTCAGAATGACACGACCGCAAGAGATTCTTCGCTCCCCCCGGTCGCCCAGAATGACACGACCGCAAGAGATTCTTCGCTCCCCCCGGTCGCCCAGAATGACACGACCGCAGGAGATTCTTCGCTCCCCCCGGTCGCTCAGAATGACATGGCTGGCTTGGCAGTCGCTCAGAATGATACGGCGATGGGATGGTCCGCCACCGACCGCCTCGGCCTGCTGGTCCCGGCCGGGACGCCGCCGGGACGCTATCATGTCGAGCTGGTGATCCGGCCCAAGGGCAGCGACCGGGCCATCGACGCAGTGGCGCCGGACGGCCGCGTCCTTGGCCCCGCGGCCCGGCTCTTCGACCTGGATGTGGCGCCCGCGGATCGCACGCTCGGCGCCGAGCGGCTGCCCATCGCGGCGCGCCGGCCGACCGACTTGGACGATGGGCTCCGCTTCCTGGGCTACAGCACCGACGATGCGCCCCTCACCCCCGGCGACCTCCGCAAAGTGAGCCTGTTCTGGCAAACCACGGGACAGCCGGCCACTGATTATGTCGCCTTCGTACAGGTCTTAGGCCGCGACGGCGCGCCCGTGGCGTTGTGGGAAGCACCTCCGGGCGCAGCCTACCCGACCTCACAATGGGCGGCCGGCACGCTGATGCGCACGCAGGCCAGCTTCCGCGTTCCCGCCTCAGTGCCCGATGGCCGCTACCGGCTGATTGCCGGGCTGTTCCGGGCGGGGGACAAGGCGCTCCTGCGCACGGCCGCCGGCGCCGATTCGCTGTCCCTGGGCACGGTCACGGTGCATGGCCGGCCGCACGCGATGAACGCGCCCCAACCGCAGCATCCCGCCGACGCGACCTTTGGCGCGGCCGCCCGGTTGGTCGGCTATGATCTGGCCGCGACGGAGGCGCAGCCTGGCGGTACGCTGGCCCTCACGCTGCACTGGCAGGCATTGGCTGCGCCGGATCGAGCCTACACGGTCTTCGTGCACCTGGTGGATACGGCGGGGGCGGTATGGGGTTACGGGGATGCCGAGCCAGGCAGCGGCGCCTTCCCCACCCCCGGCTGGCTGGCTGGTGAGTACCTGGCCGACGGCCACACCTTAACGGTTGCCGCGGACGCGGCCGCGGGGATGTATCAGATTGCGGTGGGCTTCTACGATCCGGCCAGCGGGGAACGGTTGAGGACAGCGGATGGAGCGGATCAAGTGGTGCTGAACACGTCGATAACGATCAGGTAAGGCTGAGGATGCTTCACTGGCGATTTGCCGCAACGCACTTTGAGCGGTCAACCCGTTCAGCATGACAATCGGCTGCTCCATCCGGTTCATCAGCGTCTTATCTGCGTCATCTGCGTTCCGTTCCGTCACCCACTCTTCGCCTGAGCTGCCCGCAGCCCGCGTCGATGTCGATCCCGCGGCGCATGCGCACCGTGGACGGGATGCCGCCCTGTTCCAGGATCTGCTGAAAACGGGCCGCGGCCTGGGGCGTGGAGGGCTGGTAGGGCGACTCGGCCACAGGGTTGAGCGGGATCAGGTTGACGTGGCACATCATGCCGCCGGTTGGGCTGCGCAGCGGCCGCAGCAGTGCAGCCAACTCGACCGCCAGCTCCGGCGTATCGTTGATCCCCGCCATCATGGCATACTCGAACGTTACCCGGCGGTTCGTCGCCGCAATGTACTCTCGGATCGCAAGCATCACCTCCGCGATCGGGTAGCGCTGGTTCACCGGCAGCAGCTTCGAGCGCAGCGCGTCGTTCGGCGCGTGGAGGCTCACCGCGAGATTGATCTGCAGGGGCTCGGTCGCCATCTTGCGGATGCCCTGCGGCAGGCCCACCGTAGACACCGTGATGTGCCGCGCGCCCAGGCCGAACGCGTCCGGGTCAGTGATCGTCCGCAGGGCCGCCCAGGTGCGGTCGTAGTTCGCCATCGGCTCACCCATGCCCATCACGACGATGTTGGTAAGATGGCTGATAGCTGATAGCTGATAGCTGATTCGCTGATTCGCTGATTCGCCATTCGCTGATTCGCTATTCGCCAGCCACCGCGCCGCGGCCAACACCTGCGCCACGATCTCACCCGCGGTCAGGTTGCGCGCCAGCCCCGCCTGCCCCGTCGCGCAGAAGACGCAGCCCATCGCGCAGCCGGCCTGCGTGCTGATGCACACCGTGCGGCGCTCTCTGCCCGCGCCGGTGACATCATCGTACAGCATCAGGACGGTCTCAATCGTCAGCCCGTCCGGCAGCCGGAACAACCACTTGAGCGTCTGCCCGTCGCCCGAGCGCTGCTCGTAGATGCGCTCCAACGGGCTGCAGCGCGTCTCAGCGGCCAGCCGCTCGCGCAGCTCCTTGGGCAGATTGGTCATCTCGCCGGGCTCGGCCGCCAGTTTGCGGTAGAGCCAGTCCCAAACCTGGTCGGCGCGGAAGCAAGGCTGCCCCCAACCGGCCAACAGATCGGCCAGTTGCTCGCGGGTGAGGTCGAGAAGCGAGACCGGTGGCGTCATGCGCGGCCTCCATCGCTGCGGCCGTGGCAGTGTTTGTATTTTTTGCCGCTGCCGCAGGGACAGGGATCGTTGCGGCCGACTTTGGCGCCGCGCTCTGCACCGAGACCCGAGACGCGGGGCTCGCCGGGCGCACGCGTGGGCGCCGTATACTCAGGAATCCGGCCCTGCCGCAGCTCGCGCAGGCCATCGTGCGCCATCTGGAGGGCGGCCTGGCGCTGTGACGGATCCTGCCGGCCCTGCGCCGCCACCTGGATCACCTCCTCCCAGCGCGTGATCGCCGCGGCCGCATCCCTTCGCGCGGCCGCCAACTGCGCCAGGCAGACCCAGGCCTCGAGATCATCCGGCATCAGCGCGATCGCGCGGCGAAAAGCCGCTTCCGCCTCATCGAAATAACCGAGGAAGTTGAACACGTTGCCGATCCCGACGTGCAGCTCTGGATCGTCCGGGCGGCGCAGGATCTCGGCTTCGTAACGCGCGAGGGCTTCCTGGGGATGCATGGCCCCCCAGCGCGTGGTGAACTCGATGGGCTGGACACTTTGCTGCTTCGGGATCGGGCCAAAAAACGACCGGGAGCCCGTCGAGAGCAGGTTGCCTGTCAGCGCCAGCTCCCCCAGCGTGCTCAACTCGACCTGATCGACCGCCCCGCACCTGCTGCAAACCACACGCTGCGGGATGATCAGCGGGCTGTAGCGGGCACGCTTCTGCGCATCGCGCGCGGTGCCGAGTTCATAATAGGCCTTGGGGAAAACGTAGGACCGTTCCCGGCCGCACACCTTGCACTTCAAACCCAGCCGCACGCCGGGCTCCGATGGCTCCGCCGCCACCGTGCTGACATCGAGCGGCGACCGCATGCCGAAGTCGCGTTCGATGCTCTCCAGGTCAATAATCTGCGGATCGACCCGGTTCTGCTCGAACGCCCGGCGGATGGCGTCATACGCGGAGACGGCCCCGAGCTCACTGAGATCGCCGATGACGAAGCCAGTGACGGTTTCCTCGTCCGCATCCCGGGCGGCCGTGGGCCGATCCAAGAAGGCAGCCAGGAAGTCGATCACCCCTTGCCGCGCCGCGGGATGCGCCTCGGCGATCGCGACCAGCACGTTGGACGCCCGGCCGCGCGCAGAGACGTCATACCGGGCATCCGCGAGGCACAGCTCCAGGGTCGGCATCGCGGCCGGGCCGATCGCCGCGTAGAATCGGCGGACGAGGTCGTCCGCCCACCCTTCGATGTCGCCCACGCAGGCGAGGAGCGGCACTGCGGCCTGCGGGGGCGCCAACACGATCAGCACCTCCATCGCGTGCACCGGCGCCCACAAGGCCGGGTCCGTCGCATCGCGAGTGTTCAGATCGACATCCAGCACCATGCGGATCAGATCGGGCACGCAGCCCTGGAGGCGCTCCGCCCAGCTCCGGTAATCGGGCTGGGCATCCTGGCCGAGGCGCAGCAGTCCGGCCAGCGGCTCGGGATACCGTTCGTGCGTCGGTTTTGTCTCGGGATTGAATTTGATCGGTATTGGCATGGGTCAAGCCTCGCTTGCAAGATAGAAGCAGTATAGCACAAACTCCGCCTACAACTAACCCCAAAATAGGACGCGGACAAGCGCGGATGAACGCGGATGATTGCATTTTCATCTCTGCTTGTGTCGCCTGCGACGTGGATATCAACCTGAAGCGGCCGGGATTAGGGGATTATGGGACCAGGAGATGGCATGGAGCGATTCCCCCAATCCCCTCATCCCGGCCGGTTTTAACCCAAAAATGAGACGCTGAGAGCCTGCCCCGCAGTGTCGGGCACGAGCGCGGATGAAGGCACGCCGGGCGCGCTTTTTTCCCCTTTTAGCCGGCAGTGCTATAATCCGCCACAGAAACGACAATATGACACGCGCTTACCGATTGACCAATCTACCCGTTTACCCGTCCATCAATTTCGAGGAGACCCTCCTTGCCAAACCTTAGACCCTACCCCTTCACCGCCATCGTCGGCCAGGAACGCATGAAACGCGCCTTGATCTTGAATGCGATCAGCAACGCGATCGGCGGCGTGCTGATCCGCGGCGAGCGCGGCACGGCAAAATCGACCGCAGCCCGCGCCCTGGCCGACCTGCTGCCTGAGATCGCCGTGGTGGCCGACTGCCCCTTCGCCTGCGATCCCGGCAGCCTCGACAGCCTCTGCGATAACTGCCGGGACCGCCTGGCGCGCGGCGAGGTGCTGCCCGTGGCGCAGCGCCGCACCCGGTTTGTGGATCTGCCCGTCAGCGCCACCGAGGATCGCGTGGTGGGCACACTGGACATCGAGAAGGCGATCCAGCACGGCGAGCGCCACTTCGAGCCGGGCGTGCTCGCGGCGGCGAACCGCGGCCTGCTCTACGTGGACGAGGTCAACCTGCTGGACGATCACGTCGTGGATCTGCTGCTGGATTCGGCAGCGATGGGCGTCAACGTGGTCGAACGGGAAGGCATCAGCTTCAGCCATCCGGCCCGGTTCATGCTGGTGGGCACCATGAACCCGGAGGAAGGCGATCTCCGGCCGCAGCTCCTGGATCGGTTCGCCTTGTGCGTGGATATGCGCGGCATCGCCGATCCGCGCCAGCGCGTGGCCATCGTCGAACGCCGCGTGGCCTACGAGGCCGACCCGGACAATTTCTGCCAGGAATGGGCGCCGCACGAGGAGCGACTGTCCGACCAGATCGCCCAGGCACGCGCCGCGCTGCCGCACGTCACGCACACCCAGCGCGACCTGTTCACCATCGCCCAGCTCACCACTTCGTTCAAGGTGGACGGCCACCGGGCCGACATCGTCATCCTCAAGACCGCGCGGGCGCATGCCGCGTGGCAGGGCCGGCTGGCGATTGCCGAGCAGGACATCCTGCTGGCCGCCGAGCTGGCGCTGCCGCATCGGCTGAAACGCCAGCCGTTCGAAGAGGCCGTGCTCGACCCCGGTCAGCTCGAAGATCGGCTGAAGAAGGCCCGGTCTGAGGCGCCGGCCGAACCGGTGCAGCCCAAGCCCGATGCACAACAAACGGACCCCGCCGTAAAAAAAGCACTGAGCCGCTAGCGGAGCAATCGGACGCTTCAGCTAGCGGCGAGCCGCAGCAACAGGATCCGGGGCAAACCAGTGCGTCAAACACCGGTCCTCAGGCGGGGCGCCAGGTAAAGATCGGCGCAGATTTCCAGGCCAAACGGCTGGATACGCCCCTGGATAAGCTCACGCGGAAAACCGCTGGCAAACGCAGCTTCACGCTGACCGAACGGAAGCGCGGCCGTTACATCCGCGCGCGGCCGATGACGGGCCGGCCGGAGGACCTGGCGTTCGACGCCACCCTGCGCACGGCCGCCCCCTTCCAACGCCGCCGCGCCGCCGAACGCGCCGAACGCAAACTGGCGTTCGTGGTGAAGCGGCAGGATTTCCAGAAGAAGGTGCGGGTGCGCCGCGTCGCCAACCTGGTGCTGTTCGTGGTGGACGCGTCGTGGAGCATGGCCGCCGCCGAGCGGATCGAGGCCACCAAAGGTGCGGTGCTGTCGCTGCTGCACGATGCCTATCAGCGCCGCGACCAGGTGGGGCTGGTCGTATTCCAGCGCGAGGAAGCCCGCGTCGTGTTGGCGCCCACCTCCAGCGTCGAGCTGGCCCAGCGCCACCTGCGCGATATCCCGGTGGGCGGCAAGACCCCCCTCTCGGCCGGGCTGCTGGCGGCCTACCGCGTCTGCGGAGCAGCGAAACGCCGCAACCCGGAGATCGTGCCGCTGATCATCATCCTGACCGACGGCGCGGGAAACGTCTCGGTGACAGGCATGCCGCCGCAGCAGGAGGCCGGCCGCATCGCCCTGATGATCAAAGACAGCGCTTTCCGCTCGATTGTCGTGAACATGGAACATCCCGCGTTCGACCGCGGCCTGGCCCAGGAGTTGGCGGTTGCGCTCGGCGGCCCCTGCTACACGCTGCCCGAGCTCAAGGCCGAGGCGCTGGTGCAGACCGTGCGCAAGGAGCTCAGCAGCAGCAAGCCGGGCGACCCGTCGGCCGCCGCTGCTCGCAGCCCGCACGCGGCGCTGGATGACGAGGATTTGCGCCGGGTGCCGGGGCCATTCGCATCTGGTGTGAGCCCGTCGTCGCGGAGATCATAGGAGATAGACACCCGCTTTGCTTGAAGACCTGCCTGTACCAACACCCCGACCTGGGGAGGAGCCAACAGACGCGCGCGACGATGCGGCGATGGGACACCTCGCCGCATCGTCGCGTGATGCCGCACCGCGCCGCCGATTGCTCGCCGACGTTGCGCTGCTCCTGGTCACGCTGATCTGGGGCGCGACCTTCGTGATGGTGAAGGATGCGGTCAGCACCTTCCCCGTTTTCAGCTTCATGGCGATCCGCTTCACGCTGGCGACCGCAGCCCTGACGCCGCTGGTGCTGTGGCGCCGGCGGCAACTGGCTGCCGCAGCGCCAGCCGGACCGTTTGCGGGGCCGGCCCGGCTGGCACGGGACGCCATGCCGGCCCTGCTCATCGGCGGTGCGCTGTTCGCCGGGTACGCCTTTCAGACTTTCGGGCTGCGGCTAACCACGCCGGCCAAAGCAGGATTTATCACCGGGCTG
>JAPKMS010000346.1 GCA_026645775.1 Anaerolineae bacterium | reverse complement strand
AGTAGGTTTCAGTCCCCTGACGAGGATTCGCTTACCCCAAAGCCAATGATATGGTGACCATGCAGAGCCAGCTTGAGGTTTCAGTCCCCTGACGAGGATTCGCTTACCCCAAAGTGGGTGTCGAAAGACCCCATCGAGTTGGGTGGTATCTAGTTTCAGTCCCCTGACGAGGATTCGCTTACCCCAAAGCCGACGGCGCCGATCACGTTTCAGTCCCCTGACGAGGATTCGCTTACCCCAAAGGCCGCCAGTTCGTGTGGCGCCGCATCGTCCGCTATCGAAGTTTCAGTCCCCTGACGAGGATTCGCTTACCCCAAAGCGATACGGTCGGTGTCGTAGGTCGGTATGACTACGGCTACGTTTCAGTCCCCTGACGAGGATTCGCTTACCCCAAAGAGTCAATCGCGCCACATTTTAGGGGCCCGCCCATCTGCACCACTGGATGCAGGGGTGCCGACGGACTTGAACACTATATCCTGGGCTTCGACGACTCATCGGAGTTCTCCAGCACCTATACGACAACCGCTGAAAAAACGCGCCACATGACGTGCTGTTGGCCGTCGTCATTGTTTGCCATTATAATCCAAGTTGTCGTTGACGTCAATGCCCGTTCTTGATGAGTTTCCCATGCCCACTTTACGCCAGTCTTTGGAAGCTTTGCCGCATCGCGATGTGCGCGGCATTGCCACGCGCTTGGGGACCCGCCGACGCGGCGAGAATCGCAAAGAGGACTGGATCGAGAGGATCATCGGGGCCTGGTCAGCTTCTGCAAGCCGGACGCAAATCATGGCCGCCCTCTCGCCGGCCGCGCTGAGGGCTGCTGTCCGCCTGACGCAAGGCGGTGAGTTTCCGGCCCCGCTCTTCTTTGCTGAGTACGGATCCGTCCGCCGGCCGCGCCCCGGTCAACGCTGGCAGCCTCCGCCCTGGGAAGCCCCGCAGACGATCAGCGAGGAGCTTTACTACTGCGGTTTGCTGACCGCGACGCCGCCCGCCTTGCTGGAGCGAGCTGTTCGCCTAACCCTGCCGGCCGATCTACGGGCTTTATTCACCATCGACATGCCGCTCGGTCATCGTCTTGCCGTTGCGGATGAGGCCGGTGACTCTGACGCGAGCCTGTTACATGACGTAGCGCAGACGCTGTGCTTTCTGGTCGAGCGGCCTGGCCTCACGCTGCTGCATGGCCGGTGGCTGACGTCCACCGCGTTTGCTGATCTCAACAGCCGGCTGCTCAGGGCCGAGCGCACGCCGCTGGCGCGGGCTCACGCACGCACCCGGCGCTTGCGCCTGCTTTTCTTTCTGGCAACAGCTGCCGGTCTCTGTTCAGGTGGCAGCCTCACACCGCTTGGTTGGCTGTGGCTGGCCGAGCCGCCAGCGGCGCGCCTGACGCTGCTTTGGAATGCCTGGCGTATGGCGCCGCTGGCGCTCCGTCATGCCTATCGTCAAGCCACGGCTGTGCTGCCAGAGCCATGGCCCGACCTGGCCCTGAAGCATCTCGTCAACCTACCACCGGTGTTCACCGCAGCCCAACTGGGCCAGGCCGTGCTTGGCCAAGAAACGGCTTTTGCTGCCTACTTCACTGCCCATCTGTCCGACATTTCAGCGCTCGATGCCGCCGCGTCCGGCTTAATCGAGACACTCGCTGCGGACTGGGGCGCGATTGTACCTGTCGCGCCGGACGATCCCGTTCCTTCCTTTAGTTTGACTGACCTTGGCCGGTGGCTGATCGCTCCGATGCGCGGTGATTTGCCCGCTTCCTTCCTTGCCGATCAGACTGGCCCGGCTGCGCAGTTGAGCGTACAAGAAGGCGTGGCGTGGCGGCTAACTACCTCGTCATGCGCGCCGCCCCTGCACCTCGCGCATCTCGCACCCTATGCTCAGTACATGCATCTTCAGGACCAGGCGCTCCATTCAAAATCTTTCTCGCCCGCCTCGGTGCCGTCTGGTAAAACAGCGTCTGAAAGTACGGAATTAGCTGGGAGTGCCGCACGCCGAACACTTGCTCATGTTTATCAACTGGATGAAGGCACAGTTGCGGCTGCTGCGGCTGCCGGCCACGGGATGCCGGACCTTCTCCAAGCGCTCGCCGGCCTGGGCGTGCAGCTCACGGCGCAACAACAGGCCGTCCTTCAGGCCTGGCACGCGCGCGGGCATGAACTCCAACTGACCATTCTCCCCCTCCTCCGCGCGGCCCGTCCGGAACTGCTAGCCAGGCTGTTTGCCTACGCCGACGTGCGCGTTGGTCTCGGCGAGTTACTTTCCCCCACTGTGGTGGTCGCCGCACTGCCCCCGGCAGATCTCGTCGGCCGCCTGCGCAGCGCGGGGTTCTTCCCGCAAGGGCCAGGAATCGACAGCCCGGTGTCAGGCCGCGGTGAGCAGGTAGCAGACGAAACGGCCAATGCGTCCTGCGCCATTCGCAATCCGCAATCCGCCGCCCTCTGGCTGGCCGGCCAACTCTACGCGGCACTGGGGGAGCACACGACTCTGCCGCTGCCGCCGCCCTTCGCCGAACTAACCGCGCTCCTTGCGTCGCTCCCGCCGCTTGACCGGGCGGTTGTTCAGGCCCAGTGGGAAAGGCTTCGTGACGATTTGCAGACGCTCCTCGATGGGCGCACCTTCGCCCCGCCACCCGAACCGAGTGATCCGGAGCGCTGGCGTCCGCTGATCGAATCCGCAGTGGCGGCGGGGCGCTCGTTGACCATGCGTTACTTCACTGCCGGCCGCAACGTCCTCACACAGCGCACCGTCACGCCCTATTGGATCGAAGACCAGCGCGGCATCCTCTACCTGCGCGCCGATTGTCATCTCGCCGGCCGTGTCCTGCTCTTCAGGCTGGATCGGATTCAGGAAATTCAGGAGTCCGGGACGAGGGATCAGGAGTCAGTCTGCCCCCAGCCCCCAGCTTCCTGACTCCTGCCCCCTACTCATACCACCACCGACGTCTTCTGCCGGTACATTTTCGCTCGCCCCAGCATCGTCACCTTGCCCTGACAGCTCTCGCACAGATCGTAGAATCGGATGTCGTCTTCCTCGGGCTGAATCAGGGCCTTCAGCCGTGTCTTGAGCTTTTCCAGGTCGGCCGGCCGCAGCTCGCACTCGAACACGCTGTACTGCACGCGGTGGCCGTACCCTTCCAGCGTCTTCATCACCTTGGCGCGCCGCCGATCGTTGGGCGTGTCATAGCTGACCACGACCCAGTGACGACGGTTTCGTTGCGCGGGCGGCACCTTCTCATCTTCGGCCGCCGAGCGCGCCTTCAGCTTCTTTGCCATCTCCGCCAGGGACTGGTCGTTAGGCGGCATACTGTCCATCCTTTCAGGAGACAGGCGCCAGGCATCAGAGCGCTGCACTCCTACCGCGCGCCTGCGCGACCCGTGTCCAATCTATCGATTTGCCGATGTCCACCTGTTGCCTTGTCACCTTGTCACCTTATCCACCTCGGCCTTCAGCCACGCCCACGAGATGCCGGCCTGACACGCCAGCCCATCTGCCACGCGGTTCCACTCCCGCGGAATGGCCACCAAGCGGATGGCCGGCAACGCACGTGCCGCCGCGCACGCCTGCCAATGCCAATGATGCAGCGACCGGCTGTTGACCGCACACCGGCCCGTCATCTGCCCGACCACGATCGCGCTGTCCAGCAGGAAGATCGTTTCCTCCGCGCTGAGTCTCTCGGCCAGACCGATCCCCAGCAGCAAGCCTGCATACTCCGCCTCGTTGTTGGTCATCGCCGGCAGCGGTCGCCACTCCCAACCCACAATGCGCCCTTCGGCATCCAGGGCTACGGCGCCGGCACCGCATGTCGTCGGCGCACGTGGCCCAGGCGCCGGTGATTGAATCACTCCGCTCTTGCCGTTTCCACCTGGCCCTTCCAGCGCCCCCGTACTGCCGTCGCAAAATACCCAGATACGTTTCATACGCCCACCACCCCCTCATACTGCTCCCGCGCGCCCATCACGACGCGGGCAAAGATGCGCGCCTGCAGCTCGAAGCAGCGGCGGATCGTGTTGCGCTCGCCGCTGGGGGTGTGCACCAGTGGACTGGTCACGCGCGCCTCATACGCCTGGATGAGGCGCGGAATCAACGCGCTGCCCAACTCGACCGGCCGCTCCTCATTGCCCGTGAAGGTAAACTCGGCCGGCTTGAGCTTGCCCAACAGCGCGAGATCGAGAATCACCCGATCGACTGCCAACGGCCGGAACTCCTCCATCAGATCCAGCACGAGCGATGGCCGGTCGTACTGCATCGCATGGAAGCACCCCAGGAAAGGATCCAGCCCAACCAACTGCACCGTGGCCGAGATATCCTTCTGCAGCAACGCGTAGCCAAAACTCAGCGCCGCATTGAAGGGGTCAGGCGCCGGGTAGTACTTGCGGCCCTGGAATGACCAACTGCGGTCTAGCAGTGCGGCCACCGCCGCAAAGTAGAACGCGCCGGCCTTGCCTTCGTAGCCGCGCAAGGTGTCCGGATCGCGCGCCAGGCTACTGTCGCGTTTCATCCGTTCGATGCCATCGCCGGCCTGCGCCAGGGTTGCCGCGGTCTCCGGCCTGCCCTCCTTGGCCAAAAGTGCCAACAGGTTGCGCTGGTTGGCCAGCTTGGCCCGCACGATGCCTTTGGCAACCTCGACCGAGCGCCGCTGATCACCCGCAAGCTGCAGCTGGGCATGGCGCAGCTTGGCGAACTTCAGGCCTTCCCCTTTCACCCAACGGCCGCGAAACACGCCGTGATAACTCAAGAACACCACGTCCACGTCATTTTGAAGCAGGAGCGCGCCTGCCTGGGTGGTGATCTGGACGTTGCCGCATACCACCACCTGCTCGACCTCACGCACCGGCGCCCGGGTCAGCACCTTGTCATCCATTGTCACCCGCACCTCTTCCCCATCGCGCCGCACCACCGCGCCTTGTTCCTGGATGTAGAGAATGGTCATGGAAACTCCTCCTCACCGCACTCACCCCGCCCCGCCCTCTACGCGCAGGAGAGAGCAGGTCAAGGAAAGAGCGAGGTCACAACCTGAAGCACTCTTCGCGCAGCAGGAAATATCCTAGCCACGCGAAACCCTGATCGAAATGGACGATGTGTGTCTTGTGCGCGTTCAACCGCAAGCCCCACTCGCCCAGCGCCTCGCTCGTCGCGGTCAGCGCCGCTTCCGCGTCGGCTTTCCTCTGGGTGCAGATCACCAGGTCGTCGGCATAGCGCACCAGCGCCAGCTTGCGCGCCAGCAATCGGCTGTCCACTTCGTGCAGATAGACGTTCGCCAAGAGCGGCGACAACACGTTCCCCTGGCTGGCGCCTGCTTTGGCCGGCCCGTCGACGCCGTTAAGAATCTGCGCTTCGAGCCATCCGCTGACGTAATGCTGTAGCATGGTGTCTTCGACCCGCCGGGCGACCAGCCCCATGAGGCGATCGGTTGGGATGCTGTCGAAACAATCCTGGATATCGCCGTCCACCACCCAGCGCAGGTTACGGTCGCGGTAGGCCAGCACCTGGTGGACCGCATCCTCAGCACCCAAACCCGGCCGGTAGCCGAAACTGCACGGCAGAAAAGTGGCCTCGAAGCTGGGCGCGATGATGTCGTACACCACCCGCTGCGCCACCCGATCGCGCAGCGCCCACAGCGCTAGCGGCCGCAGCCCGCCGTTGGCTTTCGGGACCAACACACGCCGGACCGGCCGCGGCCGATAGCGACCGGTCGCCAACTCCTCGCGTAGCCGTCCTAACTCCTCCACTAACCGGGCAGCAAAAGCCGCCAGCGTCACGGCGTCCACGCCGGCCCCGCCCCCGGCGCGTTTAACTGCCAACCAGGCCCGCTGCAGCGCCTCCGGCGTGAAAAACCGCGCCGGCGCCCCCGCCCTGACCGGCCCTGCCGGCTGCAGGAGCGAGATTGGAACGATTGCCCGTTCAGCAGACATGGGAACCTCCTTCTGCTTCGACAGCAGTGACCCCGGCGCGCCGCTTGCCGGGTGTGACTCTTTGGGCCGCTATCTGCCCCCGCAAGCCTGCGTAGCGCGTCGCCGCGGCCTGGCGCCACTGCGCCGTCGCCCCGCGCAGCTCGTCCACGACCGCGCGTCCTGTTTGCTTCACCGTCTGCTGCCTGACGCCTGGCCGCTGGTCCCGGTCTCCGGTCTCCGGTTTCCTGCTGCTGGCTGCCTGGCCCTCCACCTGGTAATAGCGCACCAGCGTGTTGCCCAAGACCCAGGTGCCGGCGCCGCTGAGCGCCGCGCTGCCAACCCAGCCGAGCACCGGAGCCAGTTTGAGGACTTGTTGGGTGACGTAGCGCAGCGTCAGGTTCCAGAGCACGGTGCCGACCATCTCGCGGCTGCGATGATCCAGTCCGGGATGGCCGTGAATCGCGGCGAGCTGCAGCGCCAGCTTCCAGTTGAGCGCCACCTGCAGCGGCAGATCGAGCAGCGGAATCGGCTCCGCCCCCAGCAAGGTAGTCATCAGCATGCCGGAGCGGATGGCGCGCTGCGCGATCAGGGCCCGGCAGCCGGGGACCTCCTGCGCCAATGGGATGCCCAGCTTCGGGCGCTGCGTCAGGATGCGCTCCACCAGGGCCAGAACATCGGCTGAAAGTCCGCCGCCGGGCGCATCTGTGTCTAACAGGCGCACCTGCACCGCCCGCTCGCCGGCCGGCGCGGCAGCGCTGCCGGCCGCAGCCTTGGCTGCTTCCCTGTCAGGGGCAGTTTGATCTGCGTGTATCGCAGGAGGGGCGGGGGCTAAGTCCGCCTCCACCAACACCAACGGCAGACCGGTGGCGTGCAGCCGCGCGTACCAGCGCGCATCGTCGGCCTGCCAGCCGGTGGCGCGGCGGAAGACATACAGCAGCACGTCAGCCTCGCGACCCAGGTCTACCCACTCCTCGGCCGTCCAAGCTGTTTCTGCGCGGCTGCCGTCGGCCGGCGGCCCACCAGGCGCCGCGGTTGCGGGCAAGGTCGCCAGGGTGAAGAAGCCCTCACGATAGACGGGACCAGCCGGCGGCACAGGCGGCTGGTCCCGCAGCTGCGCCAGGAGCCGCCGCACAGTCTCATCGCAGCGGCTTACCACCAGGATCTGCCCGCGGCATTCGGCTGCCACCTCGGCCTGCACCTCAGCGATCTCCATGCTGCGGCCGGTCAGCCCGCGTAGCACCGAACCAGCTGCGCCATAACCGTCCAGCAGGCCATCCCGCACCGCACCGCGCGCCGCTTGCGAACGCAAGCTTGCGCCAACTGCCTGCCAGGCCTTTCGCGGCCAACCCTGCATGTTCATATGACCTCCTGTGTTTGTGCTGATTCAATCGGAGCGGAGCGCTCATCTTCGCTGTCTGTGCCATCCAGTCTCACGGCCGTCGCCCGGAGGAGCAGCAAGGCGCTGGCGCTGCCCGCGGCGGCATGCGTTTGCAGCCACGCTGCGGCGGGCAGGCTGGCCCAAGCCTGCAAAGACGCCTGCAAGCGTTCTTCAGCCGGGTGATACGTCTGTTCACCAGCCCGGGACGGGCAGATCAGCCACAGCGCCGCGCCGGCTTCCTGGTCCGTCTCCGGCCAGAGTGGCAGGGCCGTGTCTGCCAAACTACCCAGCCGCTGCGCCAGCTCGACATCGTCCGCGGTGTTGGCCAGACAGTCGGCGGCCGTCCAGGTAGCCAGGTCGCCCAACCGGTTCTCAACCCAGCCCAGGAGATGCGCGGCCGCCAAGGTTGCTGCGCCGCCTTCGACTGCGGGCTGCGGCGTGCCATTCAGGATGCTCCGCTCATGGCTTCCCCCGCTGCAAAGCGTTGCCAACGCGGCCGGCCAGGCGTCCGGCAGCAGAGACTTGGCGAGCCGTTGCAGCTCTGCCTCGGCCCATGGTTCCGGCGGGGCGTCCAATTCCTTGAGCTGCTCAGCCAGCTTGGCTTGCGCCTCTCCCAGTGCGCCGACCCACTCCTTGATCTCGTCCCGGTAATCGTGCGCTACTTGAGCCATAGCCAGGTAGGCCTGGCGCAAAGCATGGGCGTTCGCCTCCAGCCAACGTGCCTGCCCCTGATGATAAGCTGCATCAAGGTATTTTTGGGCGTGGCGGGGTAGCATGATCCAGTAGGCCCACGCGATCGCCAGCCAACACCAGGGTCGCACCAAAATCGCCCGGGCGGCGGCCCAAGTCGGCGTCGGGAACCCCGCACACAGCTCTTCCAGGGTTAGCAACGCCTGCGCCACCGCTGTCTCGGCCCCGGCAAACCGTTGCCCGGCTTCCTCAAGCCAGTCCTCGATGGTCACGCACGCAGCCTGGAGCTGAGCGGTAAGAGCTTCCAACTCCTGCTGGTAGAGACCCGCGCGCGGCCAACCAGCCGCCGGCATCAGGCGCTCCCGCCGGAGTTGTTCGAGGGCGGTCTTCCAGGCTGTCACCTGACCGTCCAGCCATTCGCCACGGGGCGTGTACTGTTCAGCATGCGCCTGGGCAGCCCGTTTCCCCGCGGCCGTGCGCAGCACTGCCGGCAGCTTCGGGAGCGCGTGCCAGGCGGGCCGCTGGCGCCCCCAAACTTCCGCCGGCGGCTCCGGCGGCACTGCGCCCTCCAGGATCAGGCGGTGACGGCCGGGCGCCACTGCCAGCCCGGGCATCTCCCAGGGAGGAAGATCAGCGTCCACCAGAATCTGTGAGGTTGCTGAGTCCTCAAGAATCCGCTCCTGCCCGATCAGTTGCTCCACGATCTCCATGGCGCATCTGACGGCCACCTGTTGCCGGATTTGTGTGAGGGGCGCCTGCCAGGCAGCCGCGCCGATGCTCCAGGCCTCGCCGGTATTGCCATCTTCCGCAGGCGCTTCGTGGCTCAAACGACCTGCCGGGGCTTGTAACGCCACGTCACTCCAGAGCAGCGTCGCGAGGGCCGTTGCTGCACGCGCTTGCCAGGCGCCTGGTTCCCAGCACAAACGCGCGGCATCCACGGGCCCCGCGATGAACACCTGCTCGGCGCCGGCATTAACCAGCGCGCGCGCCCATTTTGCTGCTAACTTCTCGGCCTCCGGTTCAGCCAACAGCAGGCCGCGCGTCGTGACGTGGATGCGCAGGCGCCGCCAAACTGCCTCAGCGAGCCTGGGCAGCAGCGCGGGCAGCGTCTGCAGGCGTCGGGTCGACGACTCAAGGTCGCCTGTGATATCCACCACGGCCCAGAGCTGGATTTCGTCCTGCCGCGCCAGCGCATACCCGGCCGCCCGGAGTCGGCCGCTGGCTTCTCCACTGGCCAGGCAGTCACACGCTTGGCTGAGTGCGCTCAGCGTGGCGGCCATCTCCTCCTCCCCTCCGGCGTCGCCCTGGGCCGCGCAGCGCACGGCCGCCAACGGTGGTTCCGCACCCAGCCAGGCCCGACTCAGCGCCTGCATCTCCCCCGCCACGGCCTCGGCTGCCGGCCCAGCCATCAGAATTACCGCCCGGCGGATACGGCGCGGGGCTGGGGGTGAAGTCTGTTCGGTCATCGTTGCCTCCTCAAGTCGTCGGTAGCTTGGTAGCTTGGAAAACTGGGCGACCAATCTACCAGTTGTCTGCTTTCACCTTGTCACCCTATCACCCTGCCTCCGCAGCCCTCATCCGCACCACATGCAGCGGCGTCCCCCTGCGTCGTGCTTCCGCATAGGCGCGCTGCCAGCCGGCAGCGCCTTTCAGCGTGTCAAACGACGCGCCGTAGATCGTACGCAGCGCCACGATGCGTTCCGGGTCGTGGGTGCTGACCAGTGTGTAGCCGCTGTTGGCGAAGATGCTCTCCGTCGCATCCGGCACGCCGATGGTCAAGAAGCTGGCCTGGCTGGCCCCGCCGTCGGGCATCAGCGCCCGATCCTGGTTCCAGGCGCCCGCAGCCAATCCGGT
>JAPKMS010000345.1 GCA_026645775.1 Anaerolineae bacterium | reverse complement strand
TCGGCTGACCAGCGCGGCGACGAACGCGGCCGGCGTGGGGCAATATAGCCACACCTACGCCTACAACGCCATCGGGAACATTACGAGCTACAACGGCAACGCTTACAGCTACGGCACGAAACCGCACGCCGTCACCGCCGCGTTCGGCAACAGCTACGGCTACGACGCGGTGGGCAACCAGACCAGCCGCACGGTCGGCGGGGTTGCGCACACCCAAACTTTCGACTATGATAATCGTCTGGTGGCGGTGGCCGGCGGCAGCGTGAGCGCCAGCTTCCTTTACGATGCCGATGGGAACCGGGTGAAGGGAACCGTCGGCGGTGTAACGACCGTCTATCTCGCCGGGCTGTACGAGTACCAGAACGGCGCGATCACGAAGTACTATGAGGGTGGGGCCATTCGCCGCACGGGTTACGCCAGCGACAACGGCGTCTCCTACACCCTGAGCGACCAGTTGCGCTCGACCAGCGTGCTGGTGAACCAGAACGGCACGGTCAACAGCCGCAACTTCTACTACCCCTATGGCGGCAATCGCGGCGGGGCGGCGTTTTCTGACCTGACAACGAAACGCTTCACCGGCCAATACCACGAGCAGGGCCTGCCCGGCGGCGAGGGGCTGAGCTACTACAACGCCAGATGGTACGACGCGCAGGTGGGCATGTTCATCAGCGCGGATACGCTCGTGCCGAGTCCGCTCGCGCCGCAGACGTTCAACCGGTATGCCTACGTTGGTGGCAACCCGTTGCGGTACAGCGACCCGAGCGGGCACATGGCGCGCGAAGATGATGGTGGCGGGTGTGGCAACTGCGGAACGAAGCAGACCACTAATTACACCGGCACGTATGGCGTGTGGAAACCGCCAGTTCAGAAGACCTGGACATGGCCGCGCTTTCCGGTTCCGTCCAACTGGCTCTGGCCCAACGGTCGCTTCAACGCCGTGGCTTATACCCGGTCCGAGATGAGCAAGAATATCGTTAGCGCCAAGGCAGTCGAAATACGTTCACTAAACAGTAAATCCAACGCCGTCAGCAAGGCACAAGCAAACGCCAAATGGATAGGAATGGTGTGGACTGACAAGGAGTGGGATCACAAACCCAGGATAAAAGCTCTTACCAGAAACTTGGAACCCGTCAACCGAACCGGATTCTGGCAACAAGTTGGTGATGAAGAGTATTACTTCGATACCTGGTCGAACATTCACTTCGGTTGGACGGGGCGATCCGTTGGGTTTTCTGCGGACTGGTTGCTTACGGGGGCGAGTATAGCGCAAATGGGAAGTGATCTCCGGCGCGGTAAAAGCCCCGAATTCAACGTACAGCCCGATTCGATGAATCTACTTCAACGCTTCGATCCAGCCCCGGATAGGGCAGCTATCGCTCTCGGCATCAAGTTGTGGGAGGACTACGGCGCTCAGGGCTACTTCCCGACCCAGGAGCAGTTCATCCAGGCGTTACAGGTAGCGCCGGGGCTGGTGCGTCGGCCCGATTTGGGAGGGCAGCCATGAAGCGTAGCACCCTCACCCGAATCTTGTTGCTAGGCGGTGTATTGGCGTTCGTGTTAGCGGGCTGTATTCTGACCGAAGCCATCCCTACTCGTCGTCAGCCACCGGTTGCGTTACAGGATCTGTTGATCGACTTGGCGGCCTTACCTGTTGGTTGGGATGTTCATGAGATTAGCTCTATCCCTCGTGGTGTGTCCAATGATATCGGCGAAGAAAGTTTGATGGTTGTCCTTTCCGCCCGGGTTTCACCCGAATGGCGTGACGGAGCCTATCATTTGATCTATCGTTTCCGCAATCCGACTCTAGCAGCGCGCCTGTACAAGAGGATGCAAAACAATAGCCTATTCTTCCCAGAAGCAGGTGATTACAGAAAGTATCCCGCGGATTGGCAATATCGCAGTCCAATCGCCGACGACTGGCGTTTTGCCTGCGACTCTAGAGGTTGCGGTGTGATTGCGCGTTATGATGAGTTTATCTCGGTATTCAGCGCGTCGATGACAACTCCGGCCATGACACCGGCAGCGCTGGAAGCAGCGCTTAAGGCTATCGATGCGCGGATGGCAGACAAGTTGGGCAAGAAACCTGTCGTAACCCCCACGGATAATCTCAAGTAGCGGCCGCGTGGGCGGAATACGATGGTGTATTCCGCCCGCCCTTATCATGCGCAGGTCTCTGACCAGCATCGCCGGCGGCAGCGTGAGCGCGACGTTCCTCTACGACGCCGATGGCAACCGGGTCAAGGGAACCGTGGCCGGCGTGACCACCGTCTATGTTGCCGGCATCTACGAATACCAAAACGGCGCGGTCACCAAGTACTACGAAGGCGGGGCCATGCGACGCACCGGTTACGCGACCGACAACGGCGTGTTCTACGTGGTGAGCGACCATCTACGCAGCACGAGCGTGCTGGTCAACCGGGATGGCACGGTCAAGAACCGGAACTTCTACTATCCCTACGGCGGGAATCGCGGCGGGAGCGCGTTCAGCGGGATCACGACGAAGCGGTTCACGGGCCAGTATCACGAACAAGGCCTGCCGGGCGGCGAGGGGCTGAGCTACTACAATGCGCGCTGG
>JAPKMS010000344.1 GCA_026645775.1 Anaerolineae bacterium | reverse complement strand
TCGTCCGCGACCTCGATCCTGTTCCTGCAGCACATCATGAAGCGGCTGCGCAGGGATGGCCGCGCAGGGCTCGTGATCGACGAGGGGGTGCTCTTCAAGACCTCGGAGGGCGCTTACGCCGAAACCAAACGCGAACTTCTGGAGGAGTACAACCTCTATGCCGTGGTATCCCTGCCCGCGGGCGTGTTCGCCAACGTCACCGCCAGCGGCACCGGGCCGAAGACCGACCTGCTCTTTTTCGACCACCTGGGGCCGACGCAGCAGGTGTGGTACTACGATGCCCGCGCGGTGGGGTTCAGCCTGACCAAGACCCAGAAGCCGATCGCCGAGAACGACCTGCCCGACTGCCTGGCAATGTGGCGCGCCTACGACGCCTGGCGCCGCACGCCGGCCGACCAACGGCCGGCCGACCAACGGCCGGCCGATCCACCGTTGAACGACCGCTGCTGGCTGGTCTCGCGCGAAGAATTGGAGAAGCGCAACTTCGACCTGAGCGCGCACAACCCGAACCGGCCTGACGATTTCGCCCACCGCCCGCCGGAGGAGATCGCCGCGGATATCGCGGACAAGCAGGCGCGCATCGCGGAGTTGATCGCGGAGATTCAAGAGCTGCTGGCAGGTGAAAACGGTGAATAGCCGGTATCCGCTGGCGCAAATGAGCCAGTTCCTGCGCCTGCGCAAAGAGTTCTTCACGATAGACGACGCGACGACCTACCAACTCGTCACGGTCCAATTGCATGCGCGCGGCATTCGAGAGCGGCAACAACTCACTGGGGCCGAGATCAAGACCAAGCGCCAACAACGCGTCCAGGCGGGTGACCTGTTGGTGGCCGAGATTGATGCGAAGGTCGGAGGCTTCGGCGTCGTACCTGCGGAGTTAGCAGGGGCAATTGTCAGCAGCCATTACTTTCTGTATGAGATAGACATCAGCCAGATTGATCCACGCTACCTTGAATACTACCTCAAGTCCGACCAACCCGAACAAGATGTACAGCAGTTTGTCAAAGGCTCGGTCAACTACGCCGCTATACGGCCACATCATTTCCCTCAGCTTCACATCCCCCTCCCGCCCCTGGACGAGCAGCGGCGCATCGTCGCGCGGGTCGAGGCGCTGGCAGGGAGGATCGCGGAGGCGCAGGGGCTACAACGGTCTGCTACCAATGAGGCTGAAGCATTGGTCAGCGCCTATGCCCGCAAGGCACTCTCTGAACTTGATGCCGAGATCACTGAACTGCGCGAGTGGCTGTCTCCAGAGCGAGAAGGAATACAAACCGGGCCATTTGGGGCACAACTTGGAGCCGATGACTTCCGGGACGAAGGAGTTCCGATCCTTACGATTGGCAACGTTCAATACGGTGGGCTTGAGGTGAAGAATCTGAGGCATGTCTCCGAAGAGAAAGCGAAACGGCTGGCCCGCTTCATTGTCCAGAAAGGTGACATACTCTTCGCTCGGATGGGTACTGTTGGCCGATGCTGTGTGATTCCGCCGGAAGCCGCCGGGTGGTTGTTCAACTACCATTTGATCCGAGTTGCGCTAGACCAAAACCGGGTTGAGCCTCAGTTCATCCATTGGACCTTGCGTAGTTCGCCGGATGTGGAGAAATACCTCGGTGACACCATCCGAGGAGCGACTCGACAAGGGGTAAACTCGGCCATTGTTGGTAGTCTACCCTGTCGCGTGCCTTCACTGCCTAAACAGAAACGACTCGTCGCCTATCTCGATGAATTACACGCTAGATCAGAAGGACTCACCCGCCTGCAAGAATCCACCCAGGCCGAGTTGACCGCGCTGCTGCCGGCGGTGCTAGACGAGGCGTTTCGGGGGGAGTTGTAAGAGCACGACACGGATGGAACGGATGCCACGGATGGCGGCGCGCTCCGTGGCATCCGTTCCCGCATCCGTGTCGTGCTGTTGCCGAGGTGCTGGACAAGGCGTTCAGATTGGAGTCGATCAGATGAGCCGCAAGACATCCGATACGAACGCTGACCTGCGCGGCGAGGTGCTGGTCGCCATCATGCGCGATCGCCGCGACTTCGGCCGCTTGCAGGACGAGCTGTGGTATCGCGTACCCGTGGACACTGCGCCGAAGCGCTGGCCGCCGCAATGGTTGGCGTTCTACCAGACCAAGATCTTCGGCGCCGAGGCATGGGCCATCAACTACTACGGCCGCGTCAGGGGCGTCTCGGTCATCAGCCGCGCCGAACTCTTTCCCGATGAATTCCGCAGCCCCAAAAGCGACCGGCGTTACTTCCAGGTGCATCTTGAGAGCCTTGAACGACTGACGCAGCCGGTACGCAGCGCACGCGGGCGACGGCTGATTTTCATTCCTACC
>JAPKMS010000343.1 GCA_026645775.1 Anaerolineae bacterium | reverse complement strand
TATGCGCCGGATGGCGGCATGCGCCGGCTGCGCGTGGTGGGCGACGACGATGCGTGGAGCGTGGGCCAGCACTAGCACCGTGTGAAGCTAGATTTTACGTGCCAGGCACGTCGGTGCAAAATCTAACCTAACGACGTGCCAGGCGCGGCTGTGTTTAGTGCACCCAGATCGTAATCCCTGCCGGCAGGGCTGGGAGCGGCAAGTGTCCGTCAGCGGTCGTGAGGCGTGCGCCGCCGAGGGCTTCAATGAAGTCAGCGCCATCCGCGATGGCCCCGTGCGCGACGGGAACGGGGCCGGCGGGCCGCTCGCCCGGCCCGCGGTGCGCAACCACGATGATTTGTTGGTCGTCTGTGTCGCGCACGTAGACCAACGTGTCGGGCTCGGCGGCCAGGATCTGGAACCCGCCCTCAATGAGCGCCGGCGCGGTACGCCGCAGATGAATCAGCTCCCGGTAGAACGCCCACAGCGCCTGGTCCCACTGCTCGCGGTCCCAAGGCATACAGGCACGGGTGGCGCGTGCGCCTTCTTCCGGATCATCGCCCGGCTGAAATCCGAGGGGCAGCCCGATCTCATCGCCGTAGTAGATGCACGGCACGCCCGGATAGGTGAGCTGGATGCCCACCGCCAACCGGTGCAGCGCCGGATCGCCGCCGAGGGTGACCTTGATGCGCGGCGTATCGTGGCTGTCCAGCAGGTTGAACTGCTGGCAGGCGATCGTCCACGGGATCGCGGCCCGGAAGCCGGCCCAGGTTTCGACCAGCGCCGAGGTGGGCCAGCGGCCCGGCGACCGGATCACCCGCGGCTCGTTGTGTTGGTTGAGCGCAAACCCGCTCAGCCAGTATCGCAGCGGCTTGGTGAAGCCGCTGTAGTTCATGGTTGCGTCCCAGCAATCCCCCTGGAGCTGTGGGGTGCCGTCGAAGAAGTGCTCGCCCATCAGATAGGCCTGGGGATTTTCCGCCTTGACGGCCTGTCGGACGCCGCGGGCGATCTCCGCCCCCAATTGGTCGGCGCCCTGCTGCCCCAGCATATTCGCAACGTCGATGCGCCAGCCATCGGCCGCGTACGGGGGCCGCAGCCAGCGCCGGAAGATCGCATCCGGCCCGGCGTACATCACCTCGCGTAACGCGGCGCTGCGATAGCTTAGCTTTGGCAGCGAGGGGTGGCCCAACCAGCACGCGTAATCAACGGGGTGGCTGTGGAAGGTGAAATACTCGGCGCTCGGCGCCTGGGGATCGGCCTGCGCCGCCAGGAACCACGGGTGCATCATGCCGCAGTGGTTAGGCACGATATCCAGAATGTAGCGCATCTCCCGCGCCGACAGGGCGCGGCGCAGGTTGGCCAGCGCGGCGTTGCCGCCCAGGTGCGGGTCGACCGCGTCGTAGTCGGCCACGTCGTAGCGGTGGTTGCTGTAGGCGGTGAAGATCGGGTTGAGATACAGCGCATTGATGCCGGTCTCGGCCAAATAGTCCAGCCGGGCCTCGATGCCGGGCAGGTCACCGCCATAGAACTCCCACAGCCCGGCCCAGCCCTGCGCGGGCGGTTCGCCCCAGGGCCGGGCGATCGTGCGCATGTCGCGGTACTCCCACTCGCCATCGCGCACGTTGGATGCCGGATCGCCATCGGCGAATCGATCGGGGAAGATCTGGTAAAAGACGCTGCGATGGACCCAGGCCGGCGCAGCGTAGTCGGCCAAAATCCGGAAATCGTCGGCGTCGGTGGGCGTGTGCTGCTGGAGGCCGAGGCCGTTGTACCACCAGGCGCCCTCCTCCGTCACGATCAGGAAGCGGTAGCCGGTAACCGGCATGGTCAGCCGGAGCGTCACCTCCCACCAAAAACAGACGGGGCTTTCGCCGGCCGGCCGCAGCTCGCTGAACGCCTGCTCGCCATCGGGACAGGTGCGCAGCAGGACGCGCTGAACGGCAGCCCGGCGGCCGGTGCGCAGGCGGAGCGTGATCTCGTCGCCGAGGCGCGGGACCGCGCCAGCGGCCGGGCGCACATAGCGCGCTGAACCGTCGTGATGGATGGTATCCAGGGGGGTGGGTTGGGTGGCGTACGGCATCAACATCCTGCTCTCAGGTGATCATGGCCGGCTGCAGGTGCGCCACGCGGTTCAGGTAGCGCAGCCTGATCCCCCCGTCGGGCCGGAACCGGACCAGGGAGATGCCGGTGTTGTTGTGGCTGAAGTGAACGCCTGCGCTGGGCGGCGTGCTCACCAGCGCCATGATGAGCACGCTGGCGAATGCTCCGTGGGTGACCATCGCGATCCGCCCGGTGCTGGTGGCCTGCTCCCGCAAGCGGCTGGCGACGCCCGCCGCGCGGGCCACGCAGAGCTTCCATTCCTCAAAGCCATCGCGCCACCAGCCCGTTTCCGTTAGCTCGTCCGGCGCGCGGTAGCCCGGAAACTGCATCTCCAGTTCCCCGCGCGTGATGCCCGGATAACCGACGCGGCCGACCGGCGCGTCGTGATCGAGGTAGATCCCGCCGTGCTCATGGATATCCAGCCAGACCTCCGGCTGGAGCCCCAGCGCCCGGCCGATGGGCTGCGCGGTGAGCAAGGTGCGGCGCATCGGGCTGCATACCAGGTGCGTGATGCCGTAGGTGCTCACACAGCCATCGCCCCCGGCTTCCGGGTCGGCCGATACGGTCTCGCTCCAGCCGTCGCAGCCGGTTGCCAGGTGCTCGGCCAGCAGCTCAGCCTGACGATGCCCCAGCTCGGTCAGCAGCGGATCGCAGACGCGGGTGGCCGCTTCGGTCTCCGGGGGCAGGGCATTGTTGGTCGATTGCGCGTGTCGTATGATGTATAGATCCATGGCGTGGATTTTAGCACGAACTGGCAGCCCGGCGAAAATGCCGGGCTGCTTTGGTGTGACGCGATATCACTCAGGCAGATCCCGCAGGATTTTCCGATAGCTATCGTAGCGCATCGCCGGCATTCGTCCCGTGCGCACCGCCTGCTTGACTGCGCAGCCCGGCTCGCGCGTATGGGTGCAGTTGGCGTAGGTGCATGCGTCGGCCTCAGCCGCGATCTCGGGGTAGAAGCGCGCCAGGTCGGGGCGACGCAATCCGCTCAGGCCGAACTCCCGGATGCCGGGCGTGTCGGCCACGAAACCGCCGCCGTCGAGCGGGTGCAGCGATACCTGTGTGGTCGTGTGCCGCCCCTCGTGGCGCCGGTCGCTCACCTCGCTCACCTTCAGGTTGAGGCCGGGCTCGGCCGCGCGCAGCAGCGATGATTTGCCCACGCCCGATAGACCGGCCAGCGCGGTGGTCCGGCCTTGCAGCGTTTCACGCAGCACGGCCAGCCCGGTCCCGTTGACCGCACTGGTCAAAATGACCCGGCAGCCGGCCTGTTCATAGGCCTGCACGACCGCGTTCAGCGCCGCGGGGTCATCGGCGAGATCGATCTTGTTGATACAGAGGGTCGGCGCCAGGTTGTGGCGGGCCGCGGCGATCAGGTAGCGGTCCACCAGCTCAGGCCAGAATGCCGGCTCGCGCCACGAGGCGACGATCAGCACCTGATCTACATTGGCGACGATGACCTGTTGCAGGTGGGGGTAGAAGCTGTCGGGCCGGGCCAGCGCGCTGCGCCGCGGCAACACCGCCTCTACCAGCCCACGGTCATGCCCATTGTGCGACACCAGCACTGCATCGCCCGCGGCGACGACGTTACTGAAGCCGCTGTGCGGCGTCCGCAGCGAGTTGCGCAGGCTGCACAGCAACAGGCGGCTGCCCACCGTCACGCGGCAGAGGCCCGAGCTGACCTCCACGACCGTGCCCTGAGACTGCTCCGGCACGGTGTCTGCCTGCGCCGGGTCCGAGCGGGTACGCACGTCCAGGCCGAGCCCGCTGTGAAGCGGCGAAACAGGCGCCGTGCCCCGGCGCGCCTCGGTTTCGCCCTTTGGCATCACCCGCTCGCGGTCAGCGATGTCCAGGTCATAGTAGCTTTCCGGGTCTTCGGCGAAGGTGGCCGTCCACCCCCTCTGCCGCACCCGCTCTTCCTTGGGCGTCTTTTTGGTTTGTTTGCGGGCTTCCCGCAGCGCAGCATCTTCTCGGATATGCTGCCAGATCTTTTCTTGTCGAGTAGCCAACTCTGTTATCTCCATCGGTCAGAGAAAAGCGAAAGGCCATGAGCATTTTGCTCATGGCCTCAAATGGTTGCACCCCGGCCCGGCCGCCACAAGGGCATCCTGAGGAGCGCTGGGTCCGGTGCAACAAAAAGGCCACGAGCTGTGCGATCGCGTCGTCTGCTCATGGCCTGGAGTCATCGTAGGTGGGAGCACCGGTGTGTGCTCCGTCCAAGATTATCTCAACCAGTCACGGGAGGACGAGCGGGATCAGCGCAAGCAACCGCTTGCGAGAGGTTCTTGATATGAGCCATCACACTCGCCTCCTTTCGGTGAGGTAAAAACCAAAGATAGGTTTAGTATATTCAAAGCGTGAGGACTGTCAAATCAAGACGCCGGCTTTGACGTCTGCCCACGCAAGCACTACAATGCGCTCTGTTCACACATCTTCTCAGGAAATGACCATGACTTCAGCAGACACTTCATTACGGATCAACTTGGGCAACGGCCTGATCCTGCGCCGCTCGACAGCGGCCGATGCCGATGCCCTGGCTGACTTCAACAAGATGGTCCATCGGGACTCGGGCGTGGTTGAGCCGGATGAGGGCATCGCGGCCTGGACGCGGGACCTGCTGTGCGGGGATCACCCGACCTTCGCTGTCAACGATTTCACCTTGGTCGAGGACACAGCGACCGGGCGCATCGTCTCCAGCCTCGCCCTGATCTCGCAGACCTGGACCTACGACGGCATCCCATTCGGCGTAGGCCGGCCCGAGCTGGTGGGCACGGCGCCCGAATATCGGCGGCGGGGCCTGGTTCGCGCCCAGTTCGATGTGATCCACCGTTGGAGCGCCGAACGCGGGGAGTTGGTCCAGGCCATCACCGGCATCCCCTACTACTACCGCCAGTTTGGCTACGAGATGGCGATGGCCCTGGGCGGCGGGCGAGCGGCCGCGGCCGCCTTGATGCCCCGTTTGAAGGAGGGCGAGGTCGAGCCGTGTCGCGGCCGGCCGGCGGTCGCGGCGGATGAGCCGTTCGTGATGGCCGTCTATCGGGAGGCGGCGCAACGGTCGCGGGTGACCTGCGTGCGTGATGAGACGCAATGGCGTTACGAGTTGCTCGGCAAGCGCGCACTGAATGTGAACCGGCTGGAGTGGTCCATATTCGAGGACACGGCTGGTGAGCCGGTGGGCGTCGCGGGCTGTTCACCGATGCTGTGGGGCACGACGCTGGGGGTTCAAGCGCTGGAACTCTGGCCGGGCGCGTCCTGGCTGGTGGCGCCCAGCATCTTGCGTTGGGCACGGACCACCGGCGAGGCCAAGGCTGCGGCGGAGACGAAGACGTTGGAGAAGGTGTACTTCAGCCTGGGCGCAGGACATCCCTTCTACAAGGTGACGCGCGATCGGCTGCCCGAGGAACGCCCGAGCTATGCCTGGTATCTGCGCGTGCCGGATCTCCCCGCGTTTGTGCGGCGCATCGCACCGGCGCTGGAGAGACGGTTGGCCCGTTCGGTGGCCCCAGGCCACACCGGCGAGCTCAAACTGAGCTTTTTTCGGGATGGGCTGCGGCTGGTCTTCGATGCCGGGCGCATCGCCGTGGTCGAGCAGTGGACTCCCAGCCATGACGATGGCGGGGCGGCCGGTTTCCCCGGCCTCACATTCCTGCAATTGTTGTTCGGGTATCGTTCGGTGGAAGAGTTACAGGCCGCTTTCCCCGACTGCTGGGTGGCCGGCGATGAGCCCCGGGCGTTGCTCGAGGCGCTGTTCCCCAAGCAGTCCTCGAACTTCTGGCCGGTGGCGTGATTGCAACAAAGGAGGCAGCATTGGAGTCAGCTCAGAAAACTCTTTGGGAGCTGTTGTGGGATTACGACCCCAACGGCTTACTGGTCGTGGATACGAATCTCATCGTGACGCTGGTAAACCCGGCGCTGTGCGCCATGTTCAAGACCACGCCGGAGGCCATCATCGGCCGACCGGTTGCCACCCTCCTGAATGACCCGGATGATTTCCTGAGGGTCTGGAACGAAAATCAGCCAGCGAAACCGCGCGAAAAGCATTATCCGGCGTACGATGTCTACGTGCGCAAGGTGATGTTCCCGATTCGCGACGAAGGCGTGATCGCGGCCATCATGGTGGATCTGACCCATGAGTGGCAGCAGAAGAACGAGATGCGTGATCTCAAACAGGAGACGATCCAGCGCGTCGGCGAGGTGATCAACAATCAGATGCGCGTCGCACACGAGATCGCCGGCCTGCTGGGTGAAACCACCGCGGAGAGCAAGGTCAGTTTGTTGAAACTGGTGGCGATGCTGGAGCGGGAGAGCGCGTAGCGCCGCTCGAAACACCTATTCACACACCTCTGAATAGCATTTGCAGTCCCCACAGCACCGCCATCCCTGCGGCGATCGTCAGGAGCGCGTTCTTCGTCCGCCAGGCGACCAGCGCGGCGACCAGGCCGGCCAGCAGCCGGGTGTTGCCGAATGAGACGTCCAACGGCCCATCGTGGCGCAGGATCTCCGGGAAGATGATCGCCGAGAGCACTGCCGGCGGCACGAAGCGGAGCCCGCGCTGGAGCGTCGGCGGCAGCGTCACCCGGCCCCACGCCAGGATCAGCGACAGGCGGATGGCGTAGGTGATCAGGCCGCCCGCAAGCAGGGTCAGCCAGAGTGTGGCGGACGTCATCTCACTTCTCCTCGGAAGCGGGATAGGGCAGCGAATCAACAGGGTGAAGCGAATCCGGCTTGTTCGATTCGGTCAGTCCGGCCGATTCGTTGCGATATTCCCGCTGCTGCCGCGCACGCTGTGTTGAATCGAGCCACGTTCCCACGGCGATGCCGACCAACGCAGCGGCCACCAGCCCCGTTTTGTACGGCCAGCCGGCGCCGATCGCCCCGACGATTCCGGCGGTGAGCGCGGCGGCGACCGCCGGCCGATCCACCAGGGCCGGGATCACCAGCGCGATGAACGTCAGCGGCAGTGTGAAATCCAGCGACCAGCTCGGCGGCACCTGCGCGCCCAGGAAGATCCCGATCGCCGTGCAGACCTGCCAGCAGCTCCACAGCGCCAGCCCCCCGCCGAGGAAGAACCAGTGGCGCTTATCTGCTCCTGCGTCCTCTGGAACTTCACCGCGGAGGTGCGGAGAATGCTGAGACATCCCGGGCTCGACTCCCGCGGCCTCTGCGTCTCTGCGGTGAGTTTGCGCAGTGGTCTGCTGGTAGTACGTGATGGTGACGGCGTAGGCTTCGTCGGTCAGCAGGTAGGCGAGGAGCCACTTCCAGCGCGTCTTCAGCCCATGGACGTAGGGCGCAACCGACGCGCTGTAGAGCATGTGGCGCAGATTTACCACAAATACCGTCAGCAGGAGCACAACGGGCGGCGTGCTGGTCGCGATCAACTGCGTGAGGATAAACTGCGCCGAGCCCGCGAAGACGATGGCCGACATCGCCTGCGCGGCCGCGGTCGGCAGCCCGGCGGCCACCGCGAGCGCGCCGTAGATCATCCCGAAAGGCGCGACGCCCAGCAGGATCGGCAGTTCGGCGCGGACACCGGCCAGGAATTCGTTGCGTGAGTCACTCATGGGCTCAGTTTGCCCGATCATGAATCAGCCGGCCAAGAGCGCGGCTAAGCCCAGCAAATAGCTCTGCGCCCCAAAGCCGCTGATCTGCCCGCGGCAGACCGGCGCGATGACTGAGGTGTGGCGGAACGGCTCGCGGGCGTGGATGTTGCTCAGGTGCACCTCGACCGTCGGCAGCCCCACCGCGCTGATCGCATCGCGCAACGCATAGGAATAGTGCGTCAGCGCGCCGGGGTTGATCAGGATGCCGTCGGCCCAGCCGCGCGCCTCATGGATCGCGTCGATCAGTGCGCCCTCGTGGTTCGACTGGAGGCTGCGCAGCGTCGCGCCCCGCTCGGCCGCGGCCGCCTCCAGCCGGGCGTTGATCTCGGCCAGCGTGACCGTGCCGTATACCCCCGGCTCGCGCGTGCCGAGGAGGTTGAGGTTGGGACCGTGAAGGACGAGGATGTTAGACATAAGAATTATCCTTGATTAGGAAACGATCATCTTGTCACCAATGGGAAATGGATCTCCCGCCAGATGCCGCTCAGCCCACCGAGAACATACAGCGTTTGTCCACCCCCTTCTTGGCCGCGTAAGGGCGCGTTCGCATCCAGGATGAACTGGGCGGAAACAGATGGCTCAACGCCTGCAGTGACAAGGTAGCGGCCCTGGTCGGCCGCGGTTGTTGCCAGGAAAACAAGAAAGCTGCCGGTTTGGTCCGCTATGACCTCCTCCGAGAAAGACCTGAGATTCACAGCGATTGTTATCGCACCGTAAGGTGCGAAATGGTCACCGGTGAGAGTCAAGAAACTGCCGGGCTGGCCGTCCGGATAATTGACCGTGAGCGATGGCGAAACCGAACTCAGCACGTCTACTGGCATCAGGCTTTGGGTCAAAGTGCCCAAGCCCAACTGTCCAGCGTAATCCGCTCCCCAGCACTTGGGACGGCCGCTGCCCACCAACGCACAGGTGTGCCATACCCCCGCTGCAATCGCTGTGACACCGCGGGCCAGTCCGTTGACATCCACCGGCGTGAGGTGGGCATCGGGCGTTCCGTCACCGAATACGCCTTCCAAGAACCGCCCCCAGCATTTGACTCCACCACTGACGGTCAGCGCACAAGTGTGGTCCCCGCCCGCCGCAAGCGCCCCGATGCCGCTCGTCAGCCCGCTTACGTCCACTGGCGTGTAACGACTTGTGGTTGTCCCATCGCCGAGTTGACCATAATAGCCATTATAGCCCCAGCACTTGACGCCGCCAGCGCTGGTCAGTGCGCAGGTGTGATCCCTGCCCGCTGCAAGTGCGATCACCCCACTGATCAGTCCGCTGACGTCCACGGGGGTGCTGCGATCAAGGTTTGTGCCATCGCCAAGTTGCCCCCACGAGTTGTTGCCCCAACACTTCACTCCCCCATCGGCAGTCAGCGTGCAACTGTGACTACCGCCTGCCACCAGCACCTTGATACCGTTCGCCAGCCCGCTCACGTCCACCGGCGTGCGGTGTTGGGCGGTCGAGCCATCACCGAGTTGACCGTCGTTATTCTCGCCCCAGCACTTGACCTTGCCGTTGGCGGTCAGCGCGCAGGTGTGGTCCGAACCCGTCGCGAGGGCTACCATACCACTCGTCAGCCCGACCACATCCACCGGGGTATGGCGATCATCGGCCGTCCCGTCGCCGAGTTGGCCGTACTCATTTTTGCCCCAGCACTTGACCCCACCGCTGGCGGTCAGCACGCAGGTGTGATAGCTCTTCGCTGCGAGTATCGTCACGCCGCTGGTCAGCTCATCTACATCAGTCGGTACACCGCGTTGGATGGTCGTGCCATCGCCAAGCTGCCCCCACTGGTTTTCGCCCCAGCACTTGACTCCGCCGCCATTCGCCAGTGCGCAGGTGTGAGACTCACCCGCCGTGAGCATTGTGACGCCGCTCGTCAGGCCGCTCATATCTGTCGGTGTGCTGCGCCCCCAGGCGATCGTCCCGTCACCTAATTGACCGTACCTGTTATATCCCCAGCATTTAACTCCACCGCTGGCGGTTCGCGCGCAGGTGTGAAGTCCGCCCGCTGCAAGTGCTGTGATACCGCTTGTCAGCCCGCTCACGTCCTCCGGCGTGGTGAGATCCTCGACCCTGCCGTTGCCAAGTTGGCCGTATGCGTTTGCCCCCCAGCACTTGATCCCACCGCTGGCAGTTTGTGCGCAGGTGTGACCCCAGCCTGTCGTCAATGCCGTGATGCCACCCGACAGCCCGATCGCATCCGTCGGCGTGATGTGGGTAACGGTTGTACCGTCACCAAGTTGACCGTATTCGTTAGCCCCCCAGCACTTGGCCCCACCGTTAGTAGTCAGCGCGCAGGTATAATACGATCCTGCCGCGAGAGCCTTTACGCCGCTTGTTAGCCCGCTCACATCGACTGGTGTGGTGCGATAGGTGGGTGTGCCGTCACCAAGTTGACCTAGCGAGTTACCGCCCCAGCACTTCACCCCACCGTTAGCGGTCAATGCACAGGTGTGGTGTCCGCCTGCTGCCACTGCCTTGACACCGCTCGATAGCCCACTTACGTCCACTGGCGTGCTGTACGCCTGGGAGATCGTGCCGTTGCCAACTTGCCCATCCCGGTTGGAACCCCAGCATTTCACCCCACCGCTGGTGGTCAGCGCACAGGTATGCCACGCTCCCGCAGTAATCGCGGTTACGCTGCTGGTCAGTCCACTTACGTCCACCGGCACGCCGTATGGGCCGTACCAGCCATCACCGAGTTGACCATAATCGTTGTATCCCCAACACTTGACCCCACCGTTGGCCGTCAGTGCGCAGGCATGACGTCCGCCTGCCGCAATAGCCACTATGCCGCTCGTCAGTCCACTCACATCCACCGGCGTACTCTGCACATAACTGGGCGTGATGCTGCCAAGTTGACCATAGACGTTATATCCCCAGCACTTGACCCCACCACCGGTTGTTAACGCGCAGGTGAAGTCGTCACCTGCCGCGAGGGCTGTGACGTCAGTCAGCAGCGGGCCGAGTGAGGTTATAAGCCCCGCACCTTCGATGGCCAAGCTATCTTTGTCCCGCGGTGCCTGGGCCGAGGTCCGTTGCCACGCAACAGGAAGAGCCGTCCAGGCTATGCTGAGAATGCAGATGACGGAAATGCCGATTCTTGCAAAGTTCAGGTTGGGACTGTGAAGGACGAGGATGTTTTTCATCCAGAGAATGCTCCTTGGGCTGTGATCACGTGAGGCGTGAGATGCTCTGATTCCGTTCACGTCTCAAGCTTTACGTATCGTTTCGAGTGCGGCGACAACCGCGGCCACTGGCACATCCTCCGCGACAAATACCTGGCCCACCTTCCTGATTAGCACGAAGCGCAGCGACCGGCCGCGGCGTTTCTTGTCGGTGCCCATCGCGGCCAGGGCTGCCTGTGGGTTGAAGGCGTGGCGGGCCGGCAGGCCCAGCCGGTGGACGGTATTCTCGACGCGTGCCGGCAGGGCCGCATCGCAGTGGCCCAGGCTGGCGCTCATATAGGCCGCGGCGATGGTGCCCAACGCGACCCCGTCGCCGTGGCGCAGCGTGTAGCCCGAAATCAGCTCCAGCGCGTGGCCGAAGGTGTGGCCCAGGTTGAGCCAGGCCCGGTCGCCCATCTCGAACGGGTCGCGTTCGACGATGCGGGCCTTGACCCGCACTGCATCCGCGATAATGCCGGTGAGTGTGTGACTAACCGGAATCGAGGCTTCAGCCGGTTGTTTGGGGTCGCGGGAGATACCGGCTGAAGCCTCGATTCCAGTCGCCAGGTAAGCAAACAGCACCGGGTCACCGATGATGCCGGCTTTCAACACCTCGGCCAGCCCCGACCGGAACTCGCCCCCCGGCAGCGTGGCCAGCAGCGCGGGGTCAATGATCACCAGCTCCGGCTGCTTGAACGCGCCCACCAGGTTCTTCCCCGCCGGCAGATCCACGGCGACCTTGCCGCCGACGCTGGCGTCGACCATCGCCAGCAGGCTGGTCGGGATCTGCACGAACGGCACGCCGCGCAGCCATGTTGCGGCGACGAACCCCGCCATGTCGCCGATCACGCCGCCGCCGAGCGCGATCACCGGCTCGCCGCGCGCCAGCTTCGCCTCCGCCAGGCCCGCGTAGAGGTCGGACACGGTCGCCAGCGTCTTGAACTGCTCGCCGTCGGGCGCCTCGAAGATCAGCGGCTCGAAGCCGGCAGCCCTCAGCGCGGCGATCAAGGTCGGGAGATGTTGTCCGCCCACCGTCGGGTTGGTGATCACGGCGCAGCGGCCCGGCTTGAGGCCGGCTTCGACCATGCGCTGCCCGGCTTCCCCCAGGAGATTTTCGGCGATGAGGACATCGTAATTGCGAATTGCGAATTGCGAATTGCGAAATTCGGAAGAGGAATCCGGAGTCGGCAATCCACAATCCACAATGACCCGGTGTCCGCCTGCCGGCAATCCTGCGGCGATCCCCAGCACGCGCTCGGCCGCGGCCGCGATGGAGAGATGGGTCGTGTCCAGGCGGTGGGGGATGGCGGCGTATGCACCGGCGCGCTCGGCCAGCAGTTCACAGATGCGCGCCAGCGGATCGCCGCCGGCCAGCATGGGGCGCTCGGCCCCGCGGCCCACGCGGCGCAGGATCGTCTCCGGCGCGGCCTCCAGGCAGATCAGTATCCCGCCGGCCGCCAGCGCCTCCCGGTTCGCTGGGTCGAGCACGGCGCCGCCGCCCGTGGCGATCACGAGCCCGGCCGGTGCGGCCATCTCCGCGCAGACCGCCGCCTCCAGCGCCCGGAATGCCGGCTCACCGTCCTGCGCGAAGATGTCTGGGATGGACTTGCCAGCGCGCTGGGCGATCACGTCATCCAGATCCACGAACGGCCGGCCCGTCCGCGCGGCAACTTCCCGCCCGATGCTGCTCTTGCCTGTGCCCATGAAGCCGGTGAGGATGATGTTGTGTGCTGGAGGCTGGAAGCTCGAAGCTGGAAGCTGGAAGCTCGAAGCTGGAAGCCAGTCATTTCTCATTTGCCATCCGTCCTTCGTCCTTCATCATTCGTCTCATACCCGAACCGCCACGCCGCGTTGTCCATCGGCAAGTCTTCCAGCCGGCTTTGCCGCAGCGCGGCGAAGCGGGGGAGCTGCTCGGCCAGCGAGTCGCCGCCCAGCTTGCGCAGCAGCTCGTCGGCCAGGGTCCACGCGACCATCGCCTCGCCGATGACGACGGCGCGCGGGACGGCGCAGAAGTCGGAGCGTTCGTAGCGCGTAGGCGCAGGTTCGCCGGTCGCCAGGTCAACGGACTGCATCGGGGTCAGCGTCGTGGCGATGGGTTTCATGGCTGCACGGAGCACGATCGGCTCGCCGGTGGTGATGCCGCCCTCGAGTCCGCCCGCGCGGTTGGTGGCGCGAACCAGACGTGACGTGCCTGGCACTTCGCAAGTGCCAGGCACGTCGCAGAGTACAATCTCGTCATGCACCTGCGTCCCGCGCAGCCGCGCGTTGGCGAAGGCGGGGCCGATCTCGACCCCTTTGATCGCCTGGATCGACATCAGCGCGGCTGCCAGGCGGCCGTCGAGCTTGCGGTCGAAGTGGACGTGGCTGCCCAGCCCCGGCGGCAGGCCCAGCGCAACGATCTCGAACACGCCGCCGAGCGTATCCTTCGCCTGCATCGTCTCCCAAATGGCCTGTCGCATCGCCTCAGCCGCAGCGGGATCGGGGCAGCGCACATCGCTGGCCTCGGCCAGGGCGAACCGCTCAGGGTACGGCAGCTCATCCGGGATAGCGGCGTCCACCTCGCCGATGCCCGTCACATAGCCGCCCACGGTGATGCCGAACTGCGCCAGATAGGCCCGGCAGATCCCGCCGACCGCCACGCGCATCGCGGTCTCCCGCGCGCTCGCGCGTTCCAGGGCCGGACGCAGGTCGCGGTAGCCGTACTTGATCGCACCGGTCAGGTCGGCGTGGCCCGGCCGCGGGACCGTCATCGGCGGGACGTCTCGCTTCGCCCAGGCCCGGTAGTCCAGGTTGGACACTTCGAGGCTGATCGGCGCGCCGGTCGTGAGGCCGGCCATCACACCGGCGGTGATCCGCGCCGCATCCCGCTCGATTTTCATCCGACCGCCCGCGCCGTACGCGATCTGCCGCCGCGCCAGGTCGCGGTTGATGATCTCCGCTGTGATGGGCAGCCCGGCGATCATGCCTTCGAGGATTGCTGTCAGGGCCGGGCCGTGGCTTTCACCGGCGGTGAGGAAACGAAGTAGAGACATGGGTATCCCCTTGTGTGCCCCAGGAAGTACTCTTCGGGGCGATTCGCGCGCAGTTTAGCATGAAAGGGAGATCGGGGCAAAGTGCTTCAGTCAACCAGGGCGGCTGGCTGTCGTGCATCGCTCAAGTTGTTTTGGGGAACGAGGCCAATCGCGATGCCCATCAATAGAAACGCGGTGGCGAAGATGAGGTCTACTGGATTGCCGTTGGAGAATTTTAACATGTGACCATCCGGCAGGTAGCTGGTGACCATGAACGCCCAACCGGCTAGAAACATCAACGCCATCCCGGCAGTCAGGAATCGCGTCGCGCGTTGGAGGGAGGGCTGAAGACGGATCATATTCGGTGTGAGTACCAGGCAGATCGCCAGGGCCAGGCTGGCGCTGTCCCCAAACGCGTAGAAGAGGTCGAGCAGCGACTGCAGCGGTTGGGAGGCGAGGTCAGCGCGTGGATTCTGCACCGCGAACGTTGACGCCAGATACAGCAGTGTGAGTGGTGACGCAATGAGCAGCCACAGCCAGGCGCGCTGCGCGCCGTGGCGAAATGATACCCACCACCAGAGGGCAAACGCCGTAGTTTGGCAGCCCGTTTGCAAGAAGTAGCCGAAATCCGCCACAGAGGGATAAGGGGCGGTCAGGCCCGTGAAGGCACTGTAAACGGCAGAGATCAATGCGCCGACCGCCCAACACACCAGCCCGGCGCTTAAAATGCGCCACGCCCGACGCTCACGTGTGCTGAGCCCTGCGCGCTCTCCGGGCGCATGGCGCAGACCATAGAGCCCCGCCAATGCGGGGATGATTAAAAACGTGTTCGCCCAGATGCTATCCTGGCTGTCGGGACCGGGACGTAGCCAGATACGAATGAAGAGCAGGAGAATCAGGCAGAGATAGGCCGTGCCCAGTATCGTCAGATAGAGGAGCCGCGGGGCGTCACGTGGCGCACTGACAGACACCTCGGCCACGCGTTGCAGGGCTGCTGGTGGTTCAACAGCTGCGGTTGCGTGCGGCATGTGTTGCAGATACCAGGCAACCGCCCCCTTGGCGTTCGTCACGCCGGGTAGTTTGGGGTAGATGGCGTAGTGACTGGGGCCATTGCTGAGCATCTTATCAACGACGTTCTTGGATAGCCCGAGCTGACGGGCGATCTCCTTGTTGATGAAGCCCTGGGCCAACAGACTCAACACAGCCCATTGTCTCTCAACCAGGTCGGCGGTTGGTTGGTCGGTTGGTCCGGCGCTTTTCATAAGGGACGTCCTCGCATAGGGGAAACGCTTTTTTGTGCCGTTGGCAGTTAATTGCCGGCCGCGGCAGTTTTCAGACGGTAGACAAGAGCAACGGTTTCTGGTAAGTTGGCACGCGGTGGAATAGGCGGGATGATAGCATAAGTGAGGTCAGGCAGTCAATTGATCGCGCCTGGTTGCGCGAGAAGGAGGCGCGATCGGCAGAACTCAATCAATCTTCACCGACTCGACCCAGGTTTACGCAAGACGTGCAATTGCCCGCAAAACTTCAGCCTGAACAGGAGGCAATATGTCCGATTATCATCGCTGTCCTAACTGTGGTCACAAGCCCGATAGCTGGGGCGCTTCGCACATGGAGATTTACCGCTGCGACGACTGTGGTACGGAGTTCTGCCATCGTTGCCCCGGCAGCAACGGCGGCCGCGAATGCCCGCGCTGCCGGTCGCGGCGGTTCAGAACGAACGGGAAGTGCTACGCAAAGTAGGCGCGTCGGAGTATCGGTTGGAGGTATAACATGCGGGACGATACAGCAGACAAAATGGCTAACCTCGCGGTGATGGCTGTGGTGTACTTATTGTTCGGAATCTTCATCTTGGCCTTCAAGTATCCCAAAGTGATGATCCCTTTTCTCGTCGTTATCGGCGTTATCATTTTCATGGCTTCCCGCTGACTTTTTACGAGGAAGAAGGTTTTTGCATGCCACGTCCCAATGGTATGAATGGACGTGCAGAATGGCCCAGATCATCAGGCGCGAATAGAGAACAGGAGCCAGCATGTCAAAGTACGTTTTGAAGGACGAGACCGATCCGTTCGGCAACCCGAGGCTCGTGCTGAGGCAGCAGACCTCCAATGGCGAGTTTGCACCGATAGCGGCTCGGAATGCCACCCAATCGCTTTTGGCTCTGCCCAAGTCGTTGCAAACTGAAGGTTTTCCACGGCTCTATGAGATGGGCTTTCAACATGTTAAGGCTGGGGAGTACGAACAGGCTTTCGCCATTGGCAGCTTGTTGGTCACTAAGTGCGACAATCAGACTCGCGTGGAAGCCTATCAGGTTCGCGGGACGGCTTTGTTTGGTTTGGAGCTCTACCCTGACGCAATTAACGACCTGACAATTGCCATCGGTGGCATACAGAACGACGCGCGATATCGGGAGCTTATCGATGGCGGCATACTCACGGAACTCTTCATTACTCGAGCCGAGTGTTACCGCGAAACAAATGATCTGAAAAAGGCTTTGGACGATTACAGCGCGGCAATTCGCGTAACCCCTGATAAGTACGATGCCTACATCGGCCGGGCGCAGACCCTCTCGGCTATGAAAGCCCACGAGTTGGCAATAGCTGATTTCAACATCGCCTGGAAGGGTGGCAATTGCTATGTGCATTTGGGGCGCGCACAAGCTTATGCTGCATTGGGAGATACGCCCCGCGCCCTCGCGGATTTCGAAAGCTACAGCAAATTGGTGGCCGACGCCTACGGCTTTCGTGAGTTTGGTAAGTATCTGCTTTCTTTGGGCCGGAGTCAGGATGCGCTCCAGCAATTCCAGAAAGCGGTGGATATGGCCCCCACGCATCGGGAGAACTATCAGTTGAGGGCGGGAGCATTCCGTTCAATCGGCAACGATTCTGCAGCCGAGCAGGATGAGGCAACTGCGCTGAAACTAAAAGCCTTGGACGACAAGTACACGACCTATCTCCGGGCCGCCAAGGAAATGCATGGATTAGGGTTCACCAAAGTCCCTGCTGATGCCGATACTCGGACCAGACCAAACTACCTGACGTCAATAGTGTTGGGAGTGCTGACCCTGGTGGGGTCATATGGCGTGCTAGCGGTAGTGTATTCTGTTGTGTTGAGTAAGAGCGACTCGGGATGTGGTGCAATCGGGATCATTATTCTTCCCTTCGTGCTGGCAGGTTGGGTGATTCGGGAGCGGATCCAGAAACCTCGCCAGCAAGCCAGGAATGCCGAGATCTATTTCCGCGAGATAGCCGCGCGTGAGGCGCAGATGCCGGCATTTTCTGAATTCTTCAAGGAGTACATCAAGGCGCGCAATGGCTCGGATCTGTCACAGCTTGAGCAGAGGACGCGCCCTTTGTTTGAAGATGGCGGCGCGGCGCAAGGATTCACGAAGTCTTCGATTTGACATCCAAGCAGAAAGGCAGGTTATACAATCAGATGGGAAAGAATTTGTGGGATGAACCATGTCCTGCGTGCAGCGGTACCGGTAACGCTGTATGCCCGGTGTGCCACAATTATCGTCCGGGTGGAGCGCGGGGCAACTCCGTCATGGCGGACGGCAAGGGGGGAACTACCCGCTGTACGCATTGCGAAGGCCGAGGCTATGCTTTCGGGACGAACTGCCCCACGTGTCGTGGCACGGGGGTAAAATCCTAATTCACAAGGAGATCACGATCATGGACGAAATGGAAAAGGCCGCCGAGTATGTGCGGGCGCAGCAGGAAGTCGAAATTGCCAACCGGGCACTGAAGGCGGCCCATGTAGGTCCGTTGGAGAAGCTTCTTAATCCTGCCGGGGTTCAGGCGAAAGAAGAAGCTGCTTGGGCGGTGATGGATCGGCGCGATGCGACTGAGGATCGAGCGGCAGTACTCGGCCAGCAACTGCCGCCAGAGACCAAACGCATCGCCGATGAGGTGCTTGATCAGTGGAAGAAGGGGACCAAGCAGTAGAAGCCGCGGGAGGATTCGATGACAGACTCAGATTTTTGATCCCTGCGCCTCGGAGACAAGGTTTCGGTGGATGGCAAGCAGATTGCCTTCGACGCCGTGGTGACCGAGCCGCTCAACAGCCTGGGCGAGATTCAGATTCAGGTGGTTGCTGTCCACCGCACGGCAGCGGATTTGGACTACGTGTACCGCGTCTACAAAACTGGATATCATACGACCGAGCAGAACCGCCCCGCGCTGCGCCACGGGTGGCTCTACGATTGAGGATCGCCTATGGCAGCTTACTCCTATGTCTACCAAGTGGACTACGAACCGGACATCAATCACGCGCTGCAGGCGCTTCGGCAGCGCGAGTTCGAAGCGGGGCGCTACAACCCTGCTATGCCCTTTCCGCAATCACCTTTCTCGGCGCTGTTCTCTGGCTCTGGCCGGCGCTGCGGCTCGATCAGTGCCGCGCTGGCTGCCTCCGGCACGGACGGCACGCGCTCGATCCTGGATATAGACTGCGTCGCGGATGAACCCGATTTCAGCGTGGCTGCACCGTTGACCGATGAGGAGTTGGAGGAACTCATGGGGACGACGCAGCCTTCATCCTTGGATGCCAGAATAGCCCTCGACGAGATTCTCTTCTCGCTGGAGCGCGGGCACTGCGTCTACGTCGTGTGCTATGAAGATGAGCAGCCGTCCAGCATTCTGTTTGCCGGCATGTCGTATGATTGACAGCTGACGCCGCGCTGATGGACAGGTTACCAACCTATCCTATATTTCCATCTCCTACCAGATCGTCTCTACATCGGAGACACGAATCTTGCCATCCCTGCTGATCAGCGGCACACCCAGGCACACTGAAGTAGCCGCAATAACGCGGTCCGGCAGGTCAGGAACTTGATCGCGGGGAACCAGTTGCACTGCTGACGCGATGTCATGCGTGATTGGCACGATCTCCAGCGGTGCGCTTGGCTGCTCCAAGCGTTCCTTGAGCAAGCCAAGCGTCATCTCGGGGATGCGGTTCTTCTCGATTAAGTAGACGATCTCGATGATCGTCATGCTCGACACCCCAACGAGCATCGCAGTAGTTCGACATCTCTCAAACTCGGCAACGGCTCGTCTTGACAGGCGCGGCGAGTCGAGCAGATACCAGATCACGGCATGCGTGTCGGCAATCGCACCGATCATCAGAAATCTTCTCGCGGGAAGTCGGCCCACATCTCGCGACGAGCACTGTCAATGGCTTCAGGAGTGACGTCAAAGTCCAGGCTTTTCCACAGGCCCTTCAGTGAGATCAGCGCTTGGGCCTGTCCTGCGAGATCCCGTTCCGTCTCCGGCAACGCTTTTGCGATGACGCTCAGGCGCTCTCGCGGCGGCAGGCGTCGCAGCATGCCCAAGACCGTATCGGCAGTAATCGCGTTCGTGGCAACCATCGAGCACCTCTCAGTCTGTGTAAACATCATCGCCCAAAACCATCATACCGCCGATGCAGTCACAAGTCAACACAACTTCAACCTCGCAACCTCGTCACGGCTCTCGAATCGCCTCCAGCATCACCTCGGCCGGCGCGGCGACGCCCGTCCACAGTTCAAACGCCCGCGCCCCTTGATGGGCTAACATGCCCAGCCCATCGATGGCCGTCGCGCCTTGCGAGCGCGCCAGCGCCAGCAGCGCGGTGGGGCGGTTGTAGATCAGGTCGTAGACGACCTGGCCGGGCCGGAAGGGGAGCGCGGCGTCCCACGGCAGCGGATCGCCCTCGTGCAGCCCCAGGCTGGTCGTGTTGACGATCAGCTCGGCCTCCGCGGCCAATTCAGGCAGGGCATCGGGGAACGGGTGCGCGCTCAGCCGGCTAGACGGCCGCACCGCAGAGACGCGGAGATCGCTGAGGCACTCCGAATCCCTCTGCGCACTCTGCGTCTCAGCGGTGGCTTCGAGGGCCGCGCCAAGCGCCTGGCAAAGCGCCTGCGCCCGGTCCTGCGTGCGATTGGCAACGGCCACCCTCGCGCCGGCTTCAGCCAATGCATAGACCACCGCCCGCGCCGCGCCGCCCGCGCCGAGGACGAGGGCGCGTGTTGGGGTGTGGGAGTGTGGGAGAGCGGAGGGTTTGTACTCCGACACCCCCATACTCCCACACACACGCACTCCATGCGCCCACAAGTCCGCCATGAACCCCGCACCATCGGTGTTGTCGCCCAGCAGCGAGCCGTCGGGCCGGACGACGAGGGTGTTGACCGCACCAACCGCCCGCGCGATGGGCGTGAGCTCATCCAGGAACGGGATGACGGCCTGCTTGTGCGGCACGGTGATGTTTGCACCGGCGAAGCCCAGCGCGGCCAACCCTCGCACCGCCTCCCCCACGCGCTCCGGCGGCACCGGCAGCGGCACGTACGCCCAATCCAGCCCCAGCGCCGCGAACGCCGCGTTGTGCATCCGCGGGCTCCGGCTGTGGCTCACCGGCCAGCCGATCACGCCGACCAGGCGGGTTGAACTGTGAATTACGAATTGCGAATTGCGAATTATTTCTTGTCGCGTGTCTTGTGGCATTCGTCCTTCATCTTTCGTCATTCGCCCTTCGTCATTCGTAATTCGTCATTCGCTCCACGCCACGTCCGCGCCCAGCGCACGCATCGTCTCCACGAAGCCGGGAAACGAGTCGCCGATAGCCTCCGCGCCGTGGACCTCGGTCGGGCCGTCCGCGATCAGGCCGGCGACGGCGAGCGCCATGGCGAGGCGGTGGTCGCGATGGCACTCGACGATCGCGCCGCGGAGCCGCGTTGGGCCGTGGATCAGCATCCCGTCGGGCCGTTCCTCGATCTGTGCGCCCATCTTGCGCAGCTCCCCGGCGACGGAGGCGATGCGATCCGACTCTTTGACGCGCAGTTCCGCGGCCTCGCGGACGACGGTCGTCCCCTCCGCCTGTGTCGCGGCGACGGCGAAGATCGGGAACTCATCAATAGCGCGCACGATCAGGTCGCCGCAGGCCTCGGCCGCGCGCAAGGGGCTGTGGCGGATGGTGAGATCGGCGATCGGTTCACCGTGGCCGGACGCGGAGACGCGGGGACGCGGGGACGCGGCGAGATGACTGTCTCCGTGTCTCCGTGTCTCCGCGTCTCCCATTCTGACCTCTGCCCCCATCGCGACCAGCAGATCGTACAACCCCGTCCGCGTGGGATTCACGCCGACGCCGGTCAGCCGCACGTCGGAGCCGGGCACGATGGCGGCCGCGACCAGGGGAAACGCTGCGGACGAGAAGTCGCCTGGGATGGTCAGCGTGCCGCCGCCGATCAGCCGCTGCCCACCGGCCAACCGGACGGCCGCCCCTCGTCCCTCAACCTCAGCCTTAACCTCAACCTCAACCTCAAACTCCGCCAGCATCCGCTCGGTGTGATCGCGCGACGGCCCCGGCTCGTGGATGATCGTCTCGCCTTCGGCAAACAACCCGGCCAGCAGGATCGCCGACTTAACCTGGGCGCTGGCGACCGGCATGGCGTAGTTGATCCCGCGCAGGTCCCCCCCGCGGATCGTCAGCGGCGCGAGCTTGCCGCCGTCGCGACCCAGGATCGTCGCGCCCATCTGGCGCAGCGGCTCGGCCACTCGGCCCATCGGCCGGCGGCGCAGCGGCTCGGTGCCGGTGAGCACGCTGGTGAACGGCTGCCCGGCCAGCAGGCCCGCCAGCAGCCGGATCGTCGTGCCCGATCCCGCACAGTGCAGCACGTCGGCCGGCTCGCGTAGCCCGCGCAGCCCTACGCCGTGGATGAGTAAATCCTGGCTGGGGCCGGTCTCCTGACCGTGCCCCCCCTCGATCTTCCGGGATCGGCTTTCTTCCACACTCACGCCCAGCGCCTCCATGCAGCGCAGCGTGGCCAGGCAGACCTCGGCAGGCACCCAGCCCTGAACACGGGTGTCGCCCTCGGCCAGCGCGGCCAGGATGAGCGCCCGGTGCGTGATGGATTTATCGCCCGGCACGGCTGTGTGGCCGCGCAAGGGGCCGGAAGGGTGGAGGATCAAATTTGGCATGGCAAGCTCCGCGTATGGCAAATGGCTGGTGGCAGATAACGCGAGATTCATTGCGTGTCGTTGTATCACGAGAGATGAAAATATAGAAAGTCAGATGAAGTTTTGGGATTCGCGATCCGGAATAGAGGCTTCAGCCGGTTTTCTTGGGTCGCGAGCGCAACCGGCTGAAGCCTCCAGTCCAGAAGACTATCTGAACATCTATAGCGTTATCAGCGCAAATCAGCGCAAATCTGCGTTATCAGCGTTCTATTGGGATCATAACTTCAGTCCCACGCGACGGCTCTGCGCGGCGGTCAACTGGGCACGCAGGGCCGTTTCATCTCCAGTCATCAGGGCCAGCTTTAGGTCGGCAAGTTGCCCTTGCAGCTCCCCCAGCCAATCGAGCACGGCCGCGCGGTTGGTCAGCAGGATGTCCAGCATCATATCAACGTCGCTGGCGGCCAGACGGCTGGTGTCTCGGAACCCGGAAGACGCCAACTGCCAGGCTGTCTCCGAGATGGCGCCCCCGGCCTCGACGGCGTTCACCAGCGCGACCGCGGCCAGATAAGGCAGGTGGCTGATGGCCGCGACGGCGCGGTCGTGCACCGCCGGGTCCAGCAGCACCGCGCGGGCGCCGACTGCGTCCACGAGCGCCTGCGCCTGCGCCAGCGCCGCCTCTGAGGTGCGCGGCAGTGGGCACAGCACGAAGGTCTTGCCCCGGAACAGCCCGGCCTCCGCGGCCGCGAACCCGGCGACCTCCTTGCCGCACATCGGGTGCCCGCCCACCGGTTGCAAGCCTGCCGGCAGCCCAGCCAGCGCCGCGCAGATTTCGGCCTTTGTGCTGCCCAGGTCGAGCACCAGCGCGCCGGGCCGGGCGTGGCGGCCCACCTCCGGGATCTGGCGGAGGATGGTGCGGGCCGGCGTCGCCAGCACGACCACATCCGCGCGCGCGATGCCCTCGGCTAGATCCGTTGTGCCCGCATGGATGGCGCCGGCCGCGCGAGCTGCATCCAGTGTGGCCGGGTTGCGGCTCACGCCGACGATGCGCAGCGGCCCGATGCGTTCCTCGGCCGCGCGCCGCGCCAGCGCCAGCGCCAGCGACCCGCCCATCAGGCCGAGGCCGATGACACAGAGGGTTGAAGGTTGAGACGGTTGAAGGTTGAAGGTTACCTGGCGATCCATCGCCACCTCAATTGCCATACCAAGCTCCTCTCGCAGATCGGCTCATTTCCAACCTTGAACCTTCGACCTTGCACCTTGAACCTTGCACCTGTAACCATTACATCATCCGTCCCACTGCCGGTGCGAGAACGCGGAGCTCCCGCACCAACTGCGCGAAGCGTTCCGGCTTGAGCGATTGCGCGCCGTCGGACATGGCTTCAGCCGGATGCGGGTGTACCTCGATGATGAGGCCGTCTGCCCCGGCCGCGATGCAGGCCTTGGCCGTGGGCGCGATCAGGTCCCACTTGCCGGTGGCGTGGCTGGGATCGGCGAAGACGGGCAGGTGCGTCCACTTCTTCAGCAGCGGGATCGCGTTGATGTCCAGCGTGTTGCGGGTGGCCGTCTCGAAGGTGCGGATGCCGCGCTCGCACACCATCACCTGGCGGTTGCCGCCGGCCAGGATGTATTCGGCGGCCATCAGCAGCTCCTGCACCGTACCCATCATGCTCCGTTTCAGGAAGACCGGGATGCGCGTCTTGCCGACCGCGGTGAGCAGCGGGAAATTCTGCATGTTGCGCGCGCCGATCTGGTATATATCGGCGTACTTGCCGATCACCGAGACGGTTTCCGGCGCCATGACCTCTGTGACGATGGGCAGGCCGGTGGCCTCGCGTGCTTCGGCCAGCAGCTCCAGTCCCTCTTCCCCCATCCCCTGGAAGGCATACGGCGACGTGCGCGGCTTGTACGCGCCGCCGCGCAACATGTCGGCGCCGGCCTCTTTGACCGCCAGGGCGGTTTCAAGAAGCTGGCTGCGGCTTTCCACCGAGCAGGGGCCGGCGATGATCGTGAGCCGCGGTCCGCCCACCGGGACGCCGCGCACGCTGATCACGGTGTCTTCCGGGTGGAAGTCGCGACTGGCGAGCTTGAACGGCTGCAGGATGCGCACCACCTGCTCGACGCCCGACAGCATCTCGAGATTGTGGCTCTGCACCGGCCGGTCGTCCCCCACCACGCCGATGATCGTGCGCTCGGTGCCCTGCGAAAGGTGCGCCTTGTACCCGGATGTCTCGACCTGCTTCACCACGGCATCGATGTCGGCCGCCGAAGCGCGATGTTTCATAACGATGATCATAAGCCCCTCCGTATTACCAATCTACCCGTTTACCAGGTTACCAGTTACCAATTTACCAATCTACCGTTCCCCTCTCACTCCGCGGCCGGATAGCTCCCGAGCAGCTTCAAGAACGCCGTGCGGGTCAACAGGCCCATCAAGGCCCGGTTTACGCCGGAATCCTGCCAGTGGCCCTCGAGATCGACGTAGAAAACGTAGTGCCACGGCCGGTTGCGCCGCGGCCGGCTTTCGATCTTGGTGAGGTTGATGCCGCGGCTGGCAAGCTCGCCCAGGACGCTGTAGAGCGCACCGGGGGTGTGCAGCGTGGCGAAAACGATGGAGGTTTTGTTGCGCTTGGCCGGCGCGGGTTCTTCGCGGCCCAGCAGGAAAAAACGAGTGGTATTATCGATCGAGTCCTCGATGCCGGCGTCCAACGTCTCCAGGCCGTAGGTTTGCCCGGCCAGGGCGCTGGCGATGACGGCGGTGCCGGGTTCGGGGTGCTCGGCCAGTTGGCGGGCGGCCCCGGCGGTATCGTAAGCCGGCACCGGTTCCCAGCCGCGCGTGCGCAGGTAACGGTCGCACTGGGCCAACGCCTGCGGATGCGACTTCACGCGCACGATCTCTTCGGCGTGGATGCCGGGCACGGCCAGGAGGCAATGCCGCACGCGGAACTTCACTTCGCCCACCACGCGCAGGTCGTGATCCAGCAGCAGATCGTAGGCTGAGTTGATGGAGCCGGCCGTTGAGTTTTCCACCGGCAACAGCCCCAGGGTGGCTTTATCCTCTTCCACCGCAGCGAAAACGTCATCGAAGCTGCGGCACGCCAGGGTGGTGACCTGCGTGCCCAGATGCTGGTAGATGGCCTCCTGTGAGTTGGCGCCGGGCTCGCCCTGGTAGGCCACGACGGCCAGGCCGCCCAGGCTCGATGCCCCGTTCATCTTCGGCGCGCCGTCTGAGGCGGTTTCGGCCGCGGGTTCGGGCGGAGTGAATTCGTTCCCCAGATCGGGGCGGAGCTTGATGGCGTCGTGCAGATAGATGTGGCGGATGGCGTAGGGAGGGCGTTCGGTGTTCCAGTGGATGAGGATGCGGATGGTGCGGGGCAACCCTTCGGGTGAGGCGATTTCCAGGCTGCCGAGCAGGGGCACGTGGTTCCAACCCAATTCTCGCGCGGCCCGGGCCGGGTAGGCCGCATCCAGATCTGGCGTGACGGTGAAAATGGCGCTGGCCAGGTCCTCGACCTGAAGACCGTTGGCAGCCACCAGGGCTTGGAGCAGCTCACGGGTGGCTGCCAGGATCGCTTCGACGCTGTTCTCAGTTGCGGTGGTGGCGCCGCGGACACCTCGGCAGGGCATAAAGGCCTCCTGTTATGATTCCAGATGAAAAAAAGAGCGTGGGGCTGATGCCTCCACGCTCGTCTGGTCGATCTAGGCTGGATTGGGCTTTAGCGCTTCTGCATCACCCTCTTCCCAGCCGGCGCGGGACATCCCCTCTCCGGTCTCGGAAAGTAAAAGGTATAATAGAAGCGAAAAGCGGTGTGCTGCATGGTGTGTTTTGTCCGGGTGATCGTGCGATTTCCCTGTAAGACGGGCGGGATGATAGCATGGCCCGCAAGGCTTGTCAAATGTCCCCCTCCGCTGTGACCCGTCCGAATCCGCCCGGAAAATGCGCAGGGGCGGATTTTATCAGTCGGCGCGTTCGTGCTAGAATCAGTCACCTATGGAACCCCAACCCGAATTGGCTCAGAGCGCCTCCCCGGCGTCCCCGCCTGCAAGATTTCTGTGCGGGCTGCTCGCTGTTGCCTGGGCCCGGCTGGCCGCCGCGCGTCCCGATTTGACCGCGGCCCAAGATCCCGCCCCCTGGCTTGACCGCGCGGCAGCGATCCTGGCGCACAACCTGGCGACCGGTCGGTTCACGAGCGCACGGCAATATCAGGGCGATGGGCTTGGAGAACAGGCCACACTGTTGAGCTATGCGGGCCAGGTTCTGCAGGAGTTATTGGCCGAATCAGACCTGCTGCAGCGTTTACAGCGTGGCGATTCAGCCACCTGGGCGGCGATGATCGATTGGATGGAGCGGTTGAGCTATAACTGGCTGGGGCCGGTGGGGCGCGAGGATTGGGCCGCTTGGGAGGCCCGCGAAGTGACCGGCGTTACCTGCGCCGACCTCTGGCAGTGGCTGCAGGGGCATCCTTACCCATTTGATGTGCCGTTCGAGCGTTGGGCGGCGCGCGCGCTGCTGAATCGGCTGCGCGAGGCGAGCCGCCGCCGCGCCACGTTGGAGCGCCATCTGGTCGGCTCCCTCGATCGCGCCGCCTTCCGCACGCCCGACTCGCCCACCGTGGGCGAGCTCCTGGTCGATGACTCCTTGCTGGCCTGGCTGGAGCAGTCTGCGAACCGGGAGGCGCTCCTCCAGACCCTCGAACTCCTGGATGAACGCCAGCGTCGCATCGTGCATCTGTGGTACTTGGAAGGGGTGCCGGCGGATGAGATCGCGGCCACACTCGGCGTGTCGGTCGGCAATGTTTACGTGTTGCGTTTCCGCGCCATCGAGAAGCTGCGCAAGTTCGCGCTGGCAGATGAAAGATTGGGCCTGACCAGCGCCCTTTCTTCCTTGCAAGCTGAGAGGCGCCGCTCTCGTCCCGCGTTGGATCTACAGACTGCCCAGGAAGGACTCCCCCGATGACCGAGCAGGATCGTATTATGGCCGGGTTGCGCGCCTTGCTTTCGGATCTGGCGGCCCATGAACCGCCGATTGCGCATGAGTGTGCGATGGTGCAGGAAAAACTCGATCTTTACGTCAGTGATGAGCTGGACGGCCGCGATGTGCATGTCCGCCACCCCGACTTGTGGCGGCATCTCCAGGGCTGCGTGATCTGTCGGGCCGAGCACGATGACCTGTTGAAGCTGCTCACGCTGGACGCCCAGGGGCAGCTGGCCGCGCTGCCGCCGCGGCGCACGAACAGCGCACCGGCGCCCCAGGCATCCTGGCAGATGCAGTTTGGCTCTGCCCAGTCTTCAGCGCGGCCGGCGCTCACGTTTGTTTTTGCGCCGACGTACCTGCGCCAAAGCCTGCGCCCGGCCGCCGGGGTGCCGGGCACGCGTCTTGCCGAGAGCGGCCCTGTCCGCGGCGACAGCTTGCTTCTTTCGTACATGGGCGACACCCCCACCGGTGAGGTGATGGTGCAGCTCTATGCCCGCCGCAGCCCCGATGACCCCGCGCACTGCCTGCTGACCGTGGTGGCGGCTGCGGAGCCGATGCCGCAGGCGGCAGTGCTGGTCTGGGGCGGCGAGGAGTTCGAGGCCATGTTGACCCCGGACGGCAACGGCTCCTTCCCCGCCGTGCCGCTGGCGGTGCTGGAGGCCGCAGAGGCGCCGGCGGAAGGGTTCGCTCTGCGGTTGCTGGCATGATCCCCGGCGCTGCGTCGGTCGGTGAAACACCTGCTGCGACCTGCCGTGCGCTCGCGGATGCGCTCGGCGCTGCCTCTGCCCCCGCCCTGTGCACCCTTGGCGATGGCGCACCCCTGACACCTGCCCTGGCGCGCGCGGCCGCGGCTGAGTTGAGCGCGGCCGGCCGGCGGTTTTCGTCCCGCGCGGTGCGCTGCGCCCAGGCCTTGTTGGCAGCCCCTCTTCTTCATGACTCGGCTTCCGATCAGGATGCCCCCTGGCTGGCCGATCTTTGGCTGTGTCTGGCGCAGCTTCACGCGGCGCGCCGGGCGGGTGCTGAAGCCGTTGAGGCCGCCGTGCACGCCCGCGCCCTCCTGGCTGCGTCGGGCGCTGGGCCGAACGCTGCCCTCGGCGCGGCACGGTGCGACCTGGTCGAAGGCTCTGCGGCGCTGGCGCGCGGGCGACATGCTGAGGCGCTAACGCTGCTGGCCCAGGCGCAGGTCGCATGTGCCGCTGCAGGCGACCGGTCCGGTCAGGTGGAGGCGCTCTTGGAGCTGGCACGCTGCCATGCCGAGCAGACGCGTTTTGCGGATGCGACCCGCCTGGTCGATGCGGCAGCCGGACTTTCCCCAGTCGACGCCTGGCTGGCCTGCCGGGTCGAGATTCAACGCGCCGATACCTGGTTCAGCCAGACTCGCTATCCCGATGCCGCGGCCGCCTACCGCGAGTTGGTGGCGCGCTGCGATGCACAAGGCTGGCGGCTGGATGGCGCGCACGTCCGGCTGATGCAAGGCCTGTTGATGGCGCAGCAGGGCGACTTCGCGGGCGCCGAGGCGCACATGGGGGCGGCTACGCAGGTCTATGCCGATGAGGGGTGCGATTACTATGTCGCGGTCTGCCGTCGCGGGCTGGCCTCGCTTTACTGGCGGACGGGCCGCTACGAGGCGGCGCAGGCAGCCGCGGAGGCTGCCCTGGCCGCTTTCACGGCGCTCGGCCACACGGCCGCGATCGGGCGCTGCCACCACGCGCTGGGGCTGATCAACCAGGCCTGGAACCGCTACGACGCGGCGCTGGCAGCCTACGAACGGGCGCTGGCCTGTTTCGAGAGCGCCCATTTGCCTCACGAGCAATTGACGGCGTTGAAGAACCAGGCCATCATCCAGGAAGACCGCGGCTACTACCATGCTGCGCTGGCGATCTATGAGCGCGTCCTGGCCGGCGGCCGTGCGGCGGGTTTGACCTTTCTGGAGGCGACCACCCTGCACAGCATGGCGATGCTGAACGGCCGGCTGGGGCGGTATGCCGAGGCCGTGACGTGCTACCGCCGGGCGCGGCGCGTCTACCGGCGCACCCGCGGCGAGTTCGACGCACACGTGGCGGTGGCGCAGCAGGCGGGAGTTCTGCACTTGATGGGCCAGGAGCCGGCGGCCCGGCGGCTGTTGGGCCAGGCGCGGCGTTACTTCAGGGCGAACGGCCGCGCCGGCTCGCTGGCGTTTTGCGATCTCACCGCCGGCGAGATCGCGGCTGCATCCGGCCGGCCCAGGGCTGCCCTGCGTTCCTACGGCGCTGCCCTGGCCTATTTCCTGGCCAGCGGCCAGGGGACCGATGCCGCGCTGTGCCGGTTGGGGCTGGGCGAGGCCTGCCTGGCCGCCGGCGATCTCGCCGCCGCCGGGGAGCAGCTCGAGGCTGCACTGCCCGCCTTTGTCCCCGGTTTTCCCGACATGGCCGCCCGGGCCGAGCATCTGCTGGGCCGCGTGGCGCAGGCGCAAAACCAGCCACGCGCCGCGGCCGAGCATTGGGATCGGGCCGTGGCGCACGTCACGACCGCGCGCCGGGGCATCGTCACCGAGCAGCACGCCGGAAGCTTTTTCGAGGCCCGGCGTCCCATCTATGAGGACGCGTTGGATGGCTGGCTGGCGGTCGGGGAGGCGGCTGCGGGGCTGCGGGTGGCCGAGGCAAGCAAGGGACAGGTGCTGGCGGCCCTGCTGGAACAGGGCGAGGTGGTCAGTGCGGCCTTCCTGGGTCAGACGCCCGCCGTGCGCGCGCTGTGGGAACAGACGTGGGCGGTGAGCCGCGAGCTGGATACCTTGCGGGCGCGTTGGCCCGCGGCCGAGGCCGGTGGCACCCGCAGCTTGATCGCCCTCACCGATGCGCTCCAACATGCGCCCGGCGACACCGCTGGCCGGCTGGCGCGCCTGGCCGAGCAGCAATCCGCCCTGTTCGAGCGGATCCGGCGTTCGGCAGCCAGTTACGATCTGCTCGATCCGGGCCGGCCTTTTTCGCTCGCTCAGTTTCGGGCGCAGGCCGAGGCGACGTGCGGGCCGCGCTGGGGGGCTCTGGTCTACTACCTGCGCCGCGATCGTTTGGATATTTTCTGGGTCACAGCCGACACTGTGCGCGCCTGGCGCCGCTCGCTCTCGCGTCTCGATCTGGCCAAGCTGCGCCACGCGGTTGACCCCGAACCCGAAGCCCGCGAGTTGCTTTACGCCGGACGCTTGCGGGGCATGGCGCAGCCCGATCCGCCCGGCCGCCGCATCCTTGGCGCCCTCGCCGCACTGTTGATCCCGCCGGAGCTGCACGCCGAGCTGGCGCCGGATCGCCGGCTGCTGATCGCGCCGCACGGGCTGCTGCACTATCTGCCGTTTCAAGCGTTGATCTTGCCCGATGGCCGACCGCTGCTCCGACACGCGGCGGTGAGCTATGCCCCGACGCTGCGGGTCTGGGAGGGCCTGGCCCGGCGCGCGGCCGCGCGCTCCCGCGACGCGGTGGGCCGCGCACTGTTCTGCGGGGTGGGCGATTTCGGCGACCGCGCCCCGGCGTTGCGTTGTAGTGAGATCGAGGCCCACGATCTGGCTGCGCAGTTCGGCCCACGGGCGACCCTGCTGTTAGACGGGGCGGCCGGCCTCGATCAACTACTGGCCTGGAGCGATCGGGGCACGCTGGCCGACTTCGACATCGTGCACCTGGCAACCCATGCGGTGTTCAACGGCACGCGGCCGCTGACCAGCCAGATCCTGCTGGCTGACGGTGGCCTGGCCGTGCCGGATCTCTTCCGCCTGCGATTAAATGCCCGCCTGGTGACGCTCTCCGCGTGCCAGACCGCGTTGAGCCGGTTGGAGCCGGGGGATGAGCTGTTGGGCTTGCGCGAGGCGCTGCTTTTTGCGGGGGCGGGCGCGTTGCTGGTGAGCTTGTGGCAGGTCGATGATGCCGCGACTAGGCGGCTGATGGCGCGGTTTTATGCGGCGCTGCTGGCCGGTGCGCAGCCTGTTGCGGCGCTTGCCGCCGCACAGCGGGCCCTCAGGGACGAGGGTGAGCCAGCGTTCAACTGGGCGCCGTTCGTGATCATCGGGTAAGTTCAGCGTAGCCGAATGACCGGAACCGCTTACCCCGACTTCGTCAACGCCACCGCCACTGCGCCCGCGCGGCTGTCCACGTTCAGCTTCTCGAAGATCGATTTGAGATAGCGCTTCACCGTGTTCTCGGAGATCACCAACTCGCGGGCGATTCCCTTGTTGGTCAGCCCGGTAATCAGCAGCGCCAGCACATCCCGCTCGCGCCGGGTGAGGCGGGCAAGCTCCCCGTCCCCTGCCTGCCCCGCAGCGATGGCTTCTGCGACCAGCGTCAGGAAGCCGGCCCGCTCGAACCGCTGTTTCTCCAGACACGCAAAGATCTCGAACTCGGCGTAAAGCCGTTCGATGTCGTCAGGGGTCGCCAGCCCGCTCACGACGATGGCCGGGAGTCTGGCGCTGCGGGCTTCGTGCAGCACCTGGAAGCCATCCCGGTTGGCGGTGGGCGCCGCAGAGCTGGCCAGCGACAGGTCCACCACGGCCAGAGCGAACGTCTCGCGGCGTAGATGGCCCAGCGCTTCGCCATAGCTGAGACAGGGGCGCACGCGGTAGCCGGCGTCGGCCAGGAGCTCGGCCAGGATGCTGCGCCAGCCCGCGTCGTCTTCCACCAACAAGACCTGTCCGGTTTCCGCCGATGGGGCCGCGGGCTGTGCCGGCGCGACGGTTTCGGCTGCGGGCGTGCCGGCGGGAGGTGGCGCCGGCGCCTGGGCCAGGATGCGCTGCACGAGCGCACGGAATTCGGCGCGGCGGAACGCTTCCTTGCGCAGACAGGTGAAGGCGGCGTACTCGGTGAGCGCGGTAACGGCCAGCTCGACCGTCGCGAAGCCGGTCAGCAGGAGCGCGGTGCAGCCAGGGTCCTGGCGCCCGATGGCCGTCAGGACCGCCAGACCGTCTCGGTTGTGATGGTCCGGCCCGCTCAACGACAGATCGACCACGGCCAGGCGGTGCGGCGCCGCGCGCAACGCCGATTCGGCAGCCTCGACGCTGTCAGCCACGTCGACGGCCAGGCCGATGTCGGCCAAAATCTCGCTGACGATCTGCTGCCACGAAGGGTCATCTTCGACGACCAGGGCGCGCACCGGTTCTTGGCTCATGTCAACCCCACTGCGTTTCGTCGGGCTGCGCGGCGGACGGCAGGCGCAGTACAAAGCTGGCGCCGCGGGTGCAGTCGCTGGCGACGCTGACCGTGCCGCCCAGCCGCGCCATCAGCGTGCGCACCCACCACAGGCCAAACCCCAGCTTGCCGGATCGCCCGGTGCGCCGGCCCGAAAAATTCAGCTCGAAGATCCGTTCGTGAAGCTCCGGCGCGATGCCTGGGCCGGTGTCGCTGACCGTGACCTGCACCCATCCGCGCCCTTCGCCCCCGGCGATCGTGATCTCCCCGGCGCCGCTCATCGCGTCGGCGGCGTTCTCCAGGAGGTTGGCGAACACCAGGCTGAGGCCGCGCGGGTGCGCCAACACCGCCGGCAGCCCGGCCAGGCCGGCTACCTCGATGCGGATGCCTGCGGGCGGCTTCAGGCTTGTCAGCGCGTCTGCTACGCAGTCGGCCACGCGGACGGGGGCCAGCGGCATGGGCTGCAGGTGAAAAAGCGTCTCGCGGACGGTCTCCATCGCTTCCCGTGCGCTGCGCTCGATCTCGCGCAGGTTGCTGGCCAGATACGAGTCGGCCGCCAGCACAGCCTCGCACTTGTCCTCGATGCCTTCAACGCGCACCGGGATCGTGCCGACCTTGTTGTTCAGGCGGTGGAGCAGGTTGGCAGCGATGTCACCGATGACCGCAAAGGTCTCGGCAGTGGCGCGCTGCTCCTCCGCGGTGCGCAGCGCGGTCTGATTGGCCGCGTTGCGCACCGCCAGCGCTGCGTAATGAGCCAGGATAGTCAGCACCTTCTTGTCCCAATCGGAGGCGGTGAAGCGGTCCTGGTCGGTCGCGGAGCCGTAGACGCTGAACGCGCCCATCGGCTCGTTCTCCGCGGCGGCGATCAGCGGCACGATGAGCGCGCGCTTCCAGCCCTGGGCGCGCGCCAACTCCGGCCAGCCGAAGCGCGGATCGGCGGCGACGTCTTCGCTGATCAAGCACTCGCGATTGAGAATCACCTGCCCCGTCAGGCTGCCGTGCAGCGCGAGCCGGTCGCCGCGGGCGTGACCGGTGCTGGCGGCCTGCAACGTGAGCTCGTCCTCATCCAGCAGCCAGATCGCACTGGCGGCGCCGCCCAACAGGTCACAAGCCAGCGCGACCAGATGATCCAACACCTGCTGGGCGGGCCGGGTCAACAGGTGCTCGGCCATCTGCTGCAAGACATCCAGCAGCCGCGCTTCCTGGATGGCCGTCACCGCCTGGGTGGCGAGCGTTTGGAGCAGCAAGCTGTCGGCCTCTGAGAAGGCGCCGACCTGCGGGCTCTCCATGTTCAAGACGCCCTCCAGCCGGCCGCCTGCGCCGATCAACGGCACAGCGAGCTCGGAGCGCATCTGCAGGCCGTGATCCAGCGGGTAGTAGATGCGCGACCAGGGGGGGACGCGCACATCCGCGATGTTCAAGGGCTGGCGGCTCCTGGCGACCCAGCCCATGACGCTGGTGGTGTTGATGGGCAGTGCCTCGACCGCGGGCCGGCCCAAATGTTCGCCCGCGATGGCGCGCATCACCAGGCTCTGGCCGGTCGCGTCGACCAGGCGAAAGATGCCGTAGCGCGCCCCCGTCACCTCCAGCGCCATCTGAAGGATCGCCTCCAGCGTCGCCTCAAGGCGCGTGCGGGATGAGATCAGCAGGGCGGCGCGGCGCATCAGGGCCACCTCGTCTTCCTTGCGCGCCAGCGTGCGCCGGGCATCGGTGAAGCGTCCGGCATGGTAGATCGCCATCGCGGCCTGGTTGACGAAGTTGTCCAGCAGTAAGAGCTCGAGCTGGCTCAGCCGGCGTTCTTGATATAAGTAGACATAAAGAACACCCAGTGGCTCGTCGGCCACGACCAGCGGCAGCCCGATGACGGCCTGGGCGCCTGCGGCCTGCTGGGCCGGGTGGATCGCGAGATCGGGCTCTTCGTAGGAGAGGATCGGCCGGCGCTGATCGAGCGCCCGTCGGCCCACGCCATCGGCCCGGGGCCCGTCGACCATCAGCGCGGGGGCGGCAGGGCCGGCGGCCACGCGTGAGACCGGGTCGAGCATCCGACGCTGCTCGTCATAGGCGTAGATCACCGCTGAGGCATCGGGCACCATCTCGATGGCGCTTTCAACGATCAGGCGCAGGGTGGCGTCGACGCCCGCGGAATCGCCCCAATTGATGCGGTTGATGCTGGCGCCGATCGCGTTGACGCGTGCCAGCGCCGCCAGGAGCAGATGATCGCGGCCGCCCTCGCCCAGTGGTTTGATCGCTTGGCTTCCCATTGCGCGCTCACAGACATTGAAATCACGAATCAGATGTTGGGGATTATAGTCCAAGCTCCAGGCCCTCACAAGAAGACGAGAAGACGGCGGTTTTCGCGAGCGCGGCACGGGCGTTGGCGCCCATGCCGCGGCGATGTTGCCGTTATCCCAGCGGTCGAGTGTCGATGTCACCCGGGTACATCAGTGCGGCGCGGCCGCGTTCGCCGGTGCGGATGCGGACGACATCTTCCACTGGGTAGACGAAGATCAAGCCATCGCCCACGCTGCCCGTCTGCGCGGCGTGGCAGATCGTGTCGATAGCCTGCTCCAGGTTGTGGTCGCTCAGCACGATGTTAATTTGCACGCGCGGCAGCATGTCAACCTTGTATGCGCCGGAGCGGCCCACCAGCTCAATGCCGCCTTGCCGGCCGTGTCCCCGGCACTCGGTTACGTTCATGCCCACAATGCCGATCGCTTGCAGCGCGTCCTTGACGTCGTTCAGTTTCTCTTCTCGGATAATGGCTTCGATCTTTTTGGTCATGGTCCTCTCCTGGTGCTCAGGCCATCGGTACGGGCAGGGCTTTGCGCCTGCCCGCCGGGCGCCCGCAAGGGACGCCTGACCGTGTTATGCATACGCTCGTTCGCCGTGCTCGGCGATATCCAGCCCCACCTGTTCCTCGGTGTCCGACACGCTGAGGCCGATCGTGCGCTTGAGCGCAGTGGCCAGCAGGAACGTCATGCCGAAAGCGAAGATCAAGGTGACCGCGGCGGCAAGCAGTTGCACCAGGAACAGGCGCGGGTTGCCGTAGAAGAGGCCATCCGCGCCGGCTGCATTGACCGCTTTCGAGGCGAAGAGCCCAGTCGCTAACGCGCCCCACAGGCCGCCCATGCCGTGACATGCCCACACGTCCAGCGACTCGTCCAGGTGCCGGCCCTGGCGCAGCTTGATGGCAAAGTAGCTGATGGGGGCGGCCGCCGCGCCGATAGCCAGGGCCGCGAGGGGGGTCACGTAGCCGGCCGCGGGTGTGATGGCAACCAGGCCAACCACCGCGCCGGTGATGATCCCCAACACACTTGGCTTATGATCGCGCCAACTCAGCAGCATCCAGACGACGCCGGCCGCGGCCGCAGCGGTGTTGGTGTTCATCAGCGCAGTCACTGCCAGCCCATTGGCGCCCAGCGCGCTGCCGCCGTTGAAGCCGAACCAGCCCATCCACAGCAGCCCCGCGCCCAGCACGGAGTAGGGGATGTTGTGCGGCTCCATGCTGCCGTTGCCGAACCCGCGGCGGGCGCGGATCACCCGGGCGAAGGCCAGGGCCGAGAAGCCGGCGGTGATGTGGACCACCGTGCCGCCCGCAAAGTCCAAAGCGCCCAGGTTCCGCAGGATGCCGCCCACGCCCCAGACCCAATGGGCGACCGGATCATAGACCAGCGTCGCCCACAGCAGGCTGAAGATCAGGAACGCCTTGAACTTGACGCGCTCCACGAACGTGCCGGAGATGAGCGCCGGTGTGATCACTGCGAACATCATCTGATAGGCGGCGAAGAGCAGAAACGGGATGGTGCCGGCGTAGTCCGCGTTCGGTTCTGCGCCCACGCCGGTCAGTCCCAGGTAGTTGAGACCGCCGATGATGCCGTTTGCGGTCTTGCCGAATGCCAAGGTGAAGCCAAACAAGACCCACTGCAGGCTGATAAGCGCCATGAGGATGAAGCTGAAGTTCAGCGTCGAGAGGACGTTTTTCTTGCGCACCATTCCCCCGTAGAAAAACGCCAGGGCTGGAGTCATCATCAGCACCAGGGCGGTGGAGATCAGGACCCAGGCGGTGTCGCCGGTATTGAGATTGTCCATGGTGAACCTCCGGTTGATGTGTCTCGCCGGGTCAGGACGGACGGGAGCACAGCCAGACCGCCATCCTGACAGGCTATTGATGGGGATAGTGTAGCAAGTGCAGGCCGGAAGTTCTACTACCCGTATGGGTACAGTTCGTGCGTGGATCCGGGTGAATAGACGCCGGGGAGTTTCTTTGCCGTCAAGCGGACCCGCGGGGCGGAAGGAATTCTAAAGGCGGTCCTCTTGAACTACTGAGGCAGCCTTCCCGCCCGTCAGTGTCAGGCGAGGGATTTGATCTCCTGACTGCTGGCAAGGCGCAAGGCCATTTACCTACCGGACCTTGCGCCTCACTGGGCGTGGCGGCTTCTGACCGGATGCTTACGCTTCCAGCATGGCCCTGAGCTCGGCCTCGGTGAACTCGTAGCGCGCGTTGCAGAAATGGCAGTCGACGGTCGCGTTGCCGTCGGCGACCAGCGCTAACAGGTCGTCCCGGTCCAACGTCCGCAGGGCCTGCTCCGAGCGCGCGCGGCTGCATGAACAGCGGAATTCCACCGGGTAGCGCTCCAGCACCTCGTAGTCGATGCCGGCGAAAGCGTGCGCCAGGAGCTCGTCCGGGGTCAGGCCTGTGGCAAGCAGCGTCTCCAACGACGGCTGGGCGGCCAGGTTGGCGGCCACCTGCGCCAGCGCGCCGACGCTGTGGCCCGGCATCACCTGGACGAGCAGTCCGCCGGCTGCCACCAGGCTGCCGGCCTCATCCATGAGCACATCGATGGTCACCAGCGACGGCAACTGCTCGGAAGCGGCGAAGTAACGGGTAAGCTCCGCATCCGGTGCGCCGCTTTCCAGCGCGATCACGCTGCGATACAGGTCCTTCAGATGCAGGTCCATGACGACGGTCAACAGGCCGGCGCCGCCGATCGCCTCGGCGACCGCCGCGCGATTCACCGGCAGCGGCGATGACGCATCGGGCACGCCGACGTAACCGCGCACGTGACCGGTGGCGTCGGCCTCCACCACCAGCTTGCGCAACCGGCCGTCCCCCTCGATCTTGAGGGCCACCCGCTCCTGGGCTTTCAGCAGTGCGCCCAGCAGCACGCCCGCGGTCAGCCCGTGCCCCAGGGCGGCGACGGCGATCGGATAGGCTGTGTGACGCTCGCCAGCCTCGCGTGTCAGTTCAGTTGTGATACAAGCCACGGCCCGCACGCCGACCTGTGAGGCCAGCGCGCGTACAAGAAGATCGCTCATGGTATCCCCCGAAATGCATGTTTGCGCAACTGCGGTACGGTTGAAGCGGAGTATATGCGCGGCGCGGCGTGGGGTCAACTGAGGGCGGGGGCGCATCACAAGACGGAACCGGGCTTCATCGTGAAACCCGGTTCCGTGTCGGCGCGCTTACGCGTCGTAGTAGAGCGTGAACTCGTAGGGGTGCGGCCGCATGCGCATCGGATCGACCTCGGTCTCGCGCTTGTACGCGATGTAGGTCTCCAGCATGTCGGCGGTGAACACATCACCCTTCAGCAGAAACTCGTGATCGGCCTCCAGGGCCGCCAGCACCGCGTCCAGCGAACCGGGCACCTGCTTGATCTTCTTGGCTTCCTCCGGCGGCAGGCCGTAGAGGTCCTTGTCCGCGGGCTCGCCCGGATCAATCCGGTTCTGGATGCCATCCAGCCCGGCCATCAACAGGGCCGAGAAGCACAGATACGGGTTACACGACGGATCGGGCGCGCGGAATTCGACGCGCTTGGACTTCGGGCTGCGCGAGCCGACCGGGATGCGGCACACCGCCGAGCGGTTGCGCTGCGAGTAGGCCAGGTTCACCGGCGCCTCGAAGCCCGGCACCAGGCGCTTGTAGGAATTGGTGCCCGGCGCTACCAGCGCCAGCAACGCCGGCGCATGCTTCAGCAGGCCGCCGATGTAATACTTCGCCAGGTCGGAAAGCTGGGCGTAGCCGGCCTCGTCGTAGAACATATTTTTATCGCCCCGCCAGATGCTCTGGTGGACGTGCATGCCGCTGCCGTTGTCGCCGAAAATCGGCTTGGGCATAAAGGTGGCGGTGAGGCCGTTCTGCCGCGCGACGTTCTTGGCCATGTACTTGTAGATCTGCACGTTGTCGGCCGTGCGCTTCAGTGTGCTGAAGCGCATGCCGATCTCGGTCTGGCCCGCGGTGGCGACTTCGTGGTGATGGATTTCCACCGGGATGCCCGCACCCTCGATCGCCATCACGATCTTGCTGCGCACGTCCTGCAGCGTGTCGGTGGGCGGGGTGGGGAAGTAGCCGCGCTTCGGCGCGATCTGGCCGCCGAAGTTCGGCCCCAGGCTCTTGCCGCTGTTCCACCAGCCCTCGCGGCTGTCGATGTGATAGAAAGACTCGTTGGTGCCGCTGCCGTACCGCACATCGTTGAAGATGAAGAACTCCGGCTCAGGCCCGAAAAATGCGGCGTCGCCGATACCGGTCTGCTTTAGATAGGTCTCGGCGCGGGCGGCGATAAAGCGCGGGTCACGCGAATACGGCTCCAGCGTGATCGGATCGTAGACGTCACCGATGATCACCAGGGTCGGGATCTCAAAAATCGGGTCAATGAAGGCGGTGGTCGGGTCGAGCATCAACAGCATGTCCGACTCGTGGATCTCCTTGAACCCGCGGATTGAGGAGCCATCGAACGGCACGCCGTTCTCAAAGGTATCTTCGGACAACACGTGGGCCGGGATCGTGAAATGCTGCCAAACCCCCGGCAGATCGGTGAAGCGGAGGTCCACCATCTTCACATTCGCAGCCATCGCCAGAACGTCAGCT
>JAPKMS010000342.1 GCA_026645775.1 Anaerolineae bacterium | reverse complement strand
GGTCCTCACTCGGGTCGGCAGCCAGACGCTCGCAGGGCCGCGCTCGGCGGAGCCGTTGCCCCCTGCGGGCGGCGGCGAGTTGGATGCGCATTCGCTGGCACTGCCCGACTTACTCGACCAGGCGCCGGCCGCGCCTGATTTTGCGGTCAGTGTGCCCGAGGATGTCGACCTGCCGCCCGAATCCGAGGTGTCTGTGACGCCGCCGGATGAGCCATCGGCCCCGGTCTCGGCTGGCTAAGATCCCCGGTTGCTCGTTTGTGACGGGGGCGTTGCAGCATTGTGCGCTGTGACGCCCCCGTTTTTGACCAGCAACCCGTCGGCGGTTACAATACTCCAATGAATGCAGTGCATCCATCTGATGCTGGCCCGTTGGTCGGCTTGCAGATTTCGCTGAGCCGTACAGTTTGGCGCATCGGGCCGGCGTGGTCGGTGCTCGGTGGAGCCCTGGTCGCCGGTGCGCCGATCCTGTCTGCTGATGCGCTGCTGCGGTTTGCTGCGGCAGCCGTTTTGGCCGACCTTGCCTGGGGCGTTCTGCGACGAACGATCCCGGCCCAGCCTGTCGCTGGTCTGGTCACCGGGCCCGTGATCCCGTCCTTGCCATTTGCGCAGGCAGATTCCCCGCTCTCTCGGTTATTGGGCAACCTGGCGTCCTGGCAGGGGCGCAGCCTGGATGAGACGCGCCGGGTCTTGCAAGAATTAGCCATCGGCCTCGCATTCACCATCTTGCTGAGTCTCTTGCTGCCGCAGCCGGCTCTCATCGTCTCCGCCGCTGCCGTCGCCGTGATGGCTGCGAGTTGGGCCTGGGTTCGCCGAGGCCAGCAGCCGACCTTGTGCCTTGCACTGCTTGATGTAGGGTGGCCGTGGCTTCTGGGCGCGGTCCTGGCCTGGGGCGGGACGCTTGCCATCTGGCCGGTCTCCCTCCTCGGCGCCGGTTTCACGTTGCTGCAGTGGGGCGATTACCGGTGGTGGCTCTCAGCGGGCAGGCGCCCCGGCGGCGTGTGGGTCGGGATGGCCGCTGTGTTGGGCGCCTTGATCGTGCTCCGTCGGCCGTGGGCGCTGGGACTGGTCGCCGGCCTGTTCTTGCCCGCGGCCGCGTATCTGCTTCGGGCGCGGCTGGAGGGCTTTTCTGCCGGGGCCTGGCGGGCGCGTACCTTGCCCTGGTGGTGGGCGGCGCTGCTGCTTGCGGCGCTGCTGACCCAGTAATATTTACATAATGTGTTAAGAGGAGATGCACTTATGGCAAAGCGAGGTGATTTCTTGAGCCTGGCCGACTTCAGCGCCCAGCAGCTCTGGGGGTGGTTGAAGTTGGCGCGTGATCTGAAGGCGGAATGGCGGGCAGGCGGCAATAAGCCTGTGCTGCAGGGCAAGACCCTGGGCCTGCTGTTTCAGAAGCCCTCACTGCGGACCCGCGTGAGCTTTGAGATGGGGATGCGCCACCTGGGGGGTGACGCGCTATACCTCTCCCCGAACGAGATCGGGCTAGGGGGACGCGAGAGCGTCGCCGATGTGGCGCGCGTGCTGTCTCGCTACGTGGATGGCATCATGGCCCGCGTCTTCTCGCACGCTCACGTTGTCGAACTGGCGCGTTATTCGACGGTGCCGGTTATCAATGGCCTGTCGGACTTCACCCATCCCTGCCAGGGCCTCACCGACCTGTTCACCGTCTGGGAGAAAGTGGGGCGATTGGAGGGCGTCAAGCTTGCATACGTGGGGGATGGCAACAACGTAGCCACATCCTTGCTTTTCGGTGGCACAAAGCTCGGCGTGCATGTGAGCGTCGGGACGCCGGCCGGCTATGAACCCTCGGCGGCCGTCCTGGCCCAGGCGCAAGCCTTCGCTGCCGAGAACGGCGGCCGGGTGTCGGTGACGAACGACCCGCTCCAAGCGGTGGCCGACGCTGATGTCATCTACACCGATGTCTGGGCCAGCATGGGGCAGGAGGCCGAGAAAGCGGCGCGGGCAGCCATCTTCCCGCCGTTCCAGCTTAACGCTCGGTTGATCGCCGCGGCCAAGCCGACGGTCATCGCGATGCACTGCCTGCCCGCGCATCGCGGTGAAGAGATCACGGATGAAGTGGCGGACGGGCCGCATTCGGCGCTGTTTGACCAGGCCGAAAATCGTATGCACGCGCAGAAGGCGATCCTGGCGGATTTGCTCTAATCGTCGGGTTGCCGGGGGAAGATCGTGGCAGAGCAGTTGGCACAGCTCATTCAACGCATTTCAAGTGAACTCGCGGGAACCCTCCCGCAGTTCACCTGGTCCAGCGTTTTGGATATCCTGCTGGTCGCTGTGATCTTCTATGGCTTTTTCCGGTTGTTCAGGGGCACCCAGGCGATGTCGCTGTTGCGCGGCATCCTCTTTCTGGCCCTGGTGTTTGCGCTGGCAGCGAGCCGGTTGACGGCCTTCGGCTGGCTGCTGCGCAATTCGCTGTCCATGATCCTGGTGGCGATACCGGTAGTCTTTCAGCCTGAGCTGCGCCGTGCCCTGGAGCGACTGGGGCGATCGGCGCCGTTTATGGTCAGTCGCGCGGGGCGTGAAACGGCTGCCCAGCAGGTGATTCACGAGGTGATCCTGGCAGTTGAGACGTTGGCCCGGGAGCGCACGGGCGCTCTGATTGTCTTGGAAGGCGATACGGGCCTGGAAGAGTATATCGAGTTGGGCGAGCGGCTCGATGCCGGCGTCTCCGCACGTTTGTTGATGACGATCTTCTTCCCCGGCACTTCGTTGCACGATGGCGCTGTGATCATCCGTGGCGATCGCATTGTGGCCGCGGCCTGCGTGCTGCCGCTCACCCATCGTGATCTTGCAGACAGCTCGCTGGGCACGCGACATCGGGCCGCGGTCGGCATCACGGAGCAGAACGACGCACTGGCCGTGGTCGTTTCTGAGGAAACCGGGATCATCTCTATGGCGCGCGGCGGCCGCCTTGCCCGGCGATTGGACGTACAGAAGCTGCGGAGGATCTTAGAGGCGTTTTACCGGCCGCGCCGGCTGTTTGGAAATGGGACCTCGTAACCTATGAAGGGCTGGATTTCGAACCTTAGCTCGGCCGTGCTGGCGCTGCTGTTGGCGGCGCTGGTGTGGGTTGTCGCGGTGCGCCAGGAATATCCGCGCGCAAAGTTCGGCGACCCCATCTCGGTCAGTCGGGTAGGTTTGCCTGAGAGCCTGAGCGTGTTCGGGGATATCCTCAGCGAGGTGCGCATCGAGATTCGGGCCCCGAAGGCGCGGTGGCCCAATTTACAAGCGCGCGACTTCACAGCCTGGGTGGATCTATCGGGCCTGGCGGCCGGCGAGTACGATGTGCCTGTGCAAGTCAAACCGCCGGATTCTCAGGTGCAAGTGACCGCGGTCGACCCGCCGTCGATCCGAGTGCGGCTGGAAGAAAGCAAAGAGAAACAGGTTCCGGTGCGGGTCAATATCATGGACGCGTCGGCTTTTGGCTACAACTGGCAGACACCGGTGATCACACCCACCTTGGTGCTCGTTTCCGGTTCAGGGCCGCTGGTCGATCAGGTCGAGTCGGTTTCAGTGGATATGTATTTGCGCGGCGCGCGCAGCACGGTCGAACGGACACTGCGCGTATCGGCCCGCAACGCAGCCGGCGAGGCGCAAGGCTTCGTGGACGTGACGCCCCGCGAGGTCACCGTGACGGTGCCGGTGGTCCAATTGCCCGGCTATCGGGAGATTGCGATCCTGGTGGAGCCGCGGGGCAAGCCGGCGTTGGGTTACACCGTCAGCACCGTGTCGGCCGAGCCAAAGCTGGTGACGGTGCAGGGCGATCCGCTCGTGATCTCTGAATTAAGCGGCTACATCACCGTGCCGGTGGACATCACCAATGCCAGCGGAGATGTGGTGGTGCGCACCCCGTTGCTGCTGCCGGAGAACGTCTCCGCGCTGGGCACGCAGAGCATTAACGCACAGGTGAGCATCACGCCGATCACCGGTGTGCAGACGGTGCGCCGGCGTCCGGTCATCCAGGGCCTGGCTTCTGGCCTGACCTATACGTTGACGCTTGACTCGGTCAACGTGTTTCTGTCGGGGCCGGTGCCGAAGCTGCTGGCGTTGACATCCGATGACGTGCCGGTTATCCTGGATCTGGCCGGATTGAGCCCCGGCATGCACGTTATCGAGCCAACCGTGTTGGCGCCGGACGGCGTCAAGATTGAAGGGTTGTCGCCGCAGACGCTGGAAGTGACGATTGTTTCGTTATCTACGCCAACTGCGGCCCCGGGGGCGGCGTCTGGCTCCAAAGCGCGCCCGGGGGTAACCCCGACTGCCACGCGCAAGGCGCCGTAGCCGGCTTCGCCGCCCGGAAATCAGCCGGCCGATGCCGATGGCCCGAAGCGGGCACTGAGTTTGTGATTTGAGGTAAAACACTGATGCGGATGCCTATTGTAGCCCTGGTGGGACGCCCGAATGTCGGGAAGTCCACGCTGTATAACCGCCTGGTCGGAGGGCGCCAGGCCATTGTTGAAGATGAGCCGGGGACGACGCGCGACCGTCTCTACGCGCCGACCGAGTGGTCAGGCCGGGCGTTTCTGCTGGTCGACACCGGGGGCCTCGATATCGCGGCAACCGAAAAGGCACCGCGCAAGGGGGATCAACCCCAGGCGCTGGGCACCTCTTCGCGCGATTTTGTGCGTGAAATCCGGCAGCAGGCCGAGGCCGCCATCGCCGAGGCTGATGTGGTAGTCTTCTTGGCGGATGCAAAGGATGGCATCACCGCGGCCGATCGGGATGTGGCTGAGGTGCTGCGCCGTTCGGGCCGGCCGGTGATCGTGGCTGTGAACAAGGCCGATAATGCGGAGCGGCGCCAGGCGGCCCTGGAATTCTTCGAGCTGGGCCTCGGCACACCTTATGACATCTCAGCGCTCCACGGCACCGGCACCGGCGACCTGCTGGACGCGATCATCGAGCAGATCCCGCCCGTGGCCGAAGAGCCAGAGGTCGAGGGGGTGCAAATCGCCATCGTTGGGCGGCCCAATGTGGGCAAATCCTCGCTGTTGAATGCACTGCTTCAGCAGGAGCGCTCGATCGTGAGTCCCATCGCCGGCACCACGCGCGACGCCATCGACACGGAGCTGGTGTGGGAGGGACAGAAGATCACGCTCATCGATACCGCCGGCATCCGTCGCCGTGGCAAGGTCGAGGTAGGCATCGAGAAGTACAGCGTTCTCCGGGCGATCAATGCCGTGCAGCGCGCTGACGTCGCGCTGCTGGTCATCGATGCCACGGCCGGCATCACGGCGCAGGATGCGCACGTGGCGGGTTTCATCCTGGATGCCTACAAGAGCGTGGCTGTCATCGTCAATAAGTGGGACGCGGTGGAGGAGAAGGACAGCGAGAGCACGCTGCGTTTCACCGAAGAGATCCGGCAGACGCTGAAGTTCATGGCCTACGTCCCGGTGCTCTTCGTTTCCGCATTGACGCGGCAGCGGGTGAGCAAGGTGCTGCCCCTGGCGATGGCCATCGCGGCGCAGCGCAAGCTGCGCGTGCCTACCGGCGAGCTGAACCGGCTCGTGCGCGATGCACTGGTCGCACACCCGGCGCCGAATCGGCAGGGCCGGCAGTTGAAGTTCCTGTATGCGACGCAGGCGGAAGTCGAGCCGCCGACCTTCGTGATCTTCGTGAACGATAAAGAGCTGATTCACTTCTCGTATGCGCGTTACCTGGAGAATCGGATCCGGGAAGCGGTGCCGTTCGAGGGCACGCCGCTGCGGCTCTTCTTCCGCAGCCGGGAAGATGTAGAGCGAGAGAAATAAACTTCGCGTAGCCATTGAATTACGCGATGGACTCTCCTGTATCTTCCTGGAGGATTAGATTAGGCTATGCGAACCGCTGGGGAGCTGGCGCACCGGCTCGGTCAGGGCTTGCGCCAACGGTGGCTTGAGGTAACCTTGCTGGTGGGCTTTGTCGGGCTGCTGGCCTGGTTCGCCTCTGCTGCCGCGCCCTATCTGCGGCCCCTGGTGGCGACGCTGCTAACCAGGGAAGGGCGGTTTGACGGCAATGCCGCGTATCAGCACGTGCTGGCCCAGACCGAATTCGGCCCGCGACCGACGGGCTCGGCTGCCAACCGGCAGACCGCGGAGTATTTCATCGCGCAGTTACAGCAGTTTGGCTGGGCGGTGGAGACACAGGATTTTACTTATCAGAATGTTGCTGCGCGCAACATCATCGCCCGGGCAGGCAGTGGGCCGGTGGCCATCATCGGCGCGCACTACGACACCCGGCGCCGCGCGGACAACGATCCCGATCCGGCGCAGCGCGACCAACCCGTGTTGGGCGGCAACGATGGCGCCAGCGGCGCCGCGGTCCTGCTTGAACTGGCGCGCTCGCTCGACAAACCAAAGCTGACCCATGAGGTGTGGCTGACATTTTTCGACGCCGAGGATAATGGCCGCTTGGATGGCTGGGAGTTCATCGCCGGGTCCAGCTACATGGCCACGTCGCTCTCTGTGAAGCCCGAAATGGTGATCGTGGTGGATATGATCGGGGATGCCGACCAGCAGATTTACCAGGAGCGCAACTCAACGCCGGAACTTGTCAACCGGATTTGGGCGATCGCGGCCGACCTGGGCTATAGCAACTGGTTTCTACCCAGCGCCAAATGGGCGATGACCGATGATCATACACCGTTCTTGCGCCAGGGCATCCCGGCCGCCGATCTGATCGACTTTGACTATCCTTACTGGCATACGACCCAAGACACCGCGGACAAGGTCGCGCCGGCTTCGCTGGAGCGCGTGGGTCGGGTGCTTGAGGTATTGCTGGAGAGTGCAGGAGCAACAGCGCAATGAAACCCGCTCGGAGGCTTGAATCGCTGCCGACCTACTTCTTTGCCGCGCTGGATGAGAAGCTCAAGGTCCTGCGCGCGCAAGGAGTCGATGTTATCAAGCTGGATATGGGCAGCCCAGACGGCCCGCCGCCCGGCTTTATTATCGATGCGTTGGCGCAGTCGGCTGCAGACCCGACCCACCACGGCTATGCCGGCTACCTGGGCACACCGAAGCTTCGGCAGGCAATGGTAGCCTATTACCAGGCTCGTTTCAACGTGGGGCTCGATGTGGACAGCGAGGTCCTGCCGCTGATTGGCTCAAAAGAGGGCATTGCCCACATGGCGTTGGCCTGGCTGGATCCCGGCGACCTGGCCCTGGTGCCCGATCCGGGATATCCCACCTACCGCATGAGCGCGCTGATGGCCGGGGCGGAGGTCTACGACATGCCGCTGCTGGCTGAGAGTGGCTGGCTGCCCGACCTGGAAGCAATCCCCGCCGATGTGGCACGGCGGGCGCGGTTGATGTGGCTCAACTATCCCAACAATCCCACCGGCGCCATCGCGCCGCTCAGCTTCTTCGAGCACGCTGTCAGTTTCTGCCGGCGCCACGATATCCTGTTGTGCCACGATGTGCCCTATGCGGATGTCTGTTTCAGCGGGTATCAGGCGCCCAGTCTGCTCTCGGTGCCGGGCGCCAAGGATGTCGCGGTCGAATTCAACTCGCTGTCAAAATCGCACAACATGGCCGGCTGGCGCGTGGGCCTGGCCGCCGGAAACCGCCAGGCCGTCCACGCGCTCATGCAGGTGAAAAGCAACGTCGACAGCGGCCTGTTCCTGGCGATCCAGGATGCCGCCCTCGCGGCGCTGCTGGGCGATCAGAGCTGGATCGCCGGCCGCAATGCGGAGTATGAGCGGCGCCGCGACCTGGTGTATGATCTGCTGGTGAACGATTGGGGCGTGGAAGTGGCCATGCCGCAGGCCAGCCTCTATTTGTGGCCCCGGGTTCCTGCCGGCTATACTTCAAGTGAATTCGCCGAGAAGGTTCTGTTGGCTACCGGCGTCAGCTTCACACCGGGCTCAGCCTTCGGGCCGCACGGCGAGGGGTATCTGCGGATTTCGATCGGCCAGGCCACTGAACGGGTCATCGCCGCCGTGGAGCGTCTGCGCAGCTTCAAATTCTGATTTGCGCGCTTCACCGGTAGACTTTTATAGGAGCGTTATCCATCGCACCACAAATCATCGAAGTTCAGCCACCGCAAGAATCTGCCTTGCTGGTGGGGATCGAGCGCAAGGGCCGGCCGTCAGCGTGGACGTTAGAAGATTCACTGAGCGAATTGGAGCGTCTGGCGGAGACGGCCGGGCTGCGCGTGGTAGGCTGGTTGGAGCAGCGCGTGGATCGGCCCAATCCGGCCACGCTGATCGGCTCAGGCAAAGTCGAGGAGTTGATCGCCTTGCGCGCGGATACGGGCGCACAGGTGATCATCTTCGATGACGAGCTGTCACCGGCCCAGCAGCGCGAGCTGGAACGCGCCATCAATAATCCAAATGTCAAAGTCCTCGATCGGACCGCGCTGATCCTGGATATCTTCGCCCAGCATGCGCGCACGCGAGAAGGGGCTCTGCAGGTCGAGCTGGCGCAGTACGAATATCGCCTGCCGAGGCTGACGCGCGCCTGGACCCACCTGGCGCGCCAGGCGGGCGGCGCGGCCGCTCGCGGCGGAGCAGGGGGCGTCGGGTTGCGCGGCCCCGGCGAGACGCAGTTGGAAGTCGACCGCCGCGAGATCGGCAAGCGCATCACCCATCTCAAGCAGGAGCTCGAGGAGGTGCGCAAGCACCGCGCCCAATACCGGCGCCGGCGAAACGAAGAGGCCATCCCGGTGATCGCGCTGGTCGGCTACACCAATGCGGGCAAATCGACCCTCCTGAACGCCCTTAGCGGCTCGACGGTCTATGCAGCAGACCAGTTGTTCGCCACGCTCGACCCCACCACCCGGCGGCTCAAGCTCCCGGGGGGCAGGGAAGTGCTTCTAACCGACACGGTCGGCTTTATCCAGAAGCTGCCCACTGCGCTGGTCGCGGCCTTCAGAGCCACCTTGGAAGAGATCGCCGAGGCCGATCTGGTGCTGCATGTAGTAGACATAACACATCAGAACACCGAGCAACAGGTGGCCGAAGTGCTGCGGGTGCTCGAAGAGTTGAAGGCAACCGAGCAGCCCATCATCACCGCGCTGAATAAGGTCGATCAATTGCCCGACGCTGATGAAATTTTTGGCAGCGACATGGATCTGGAACACAGCGTGGCAATCTCCGCCTTGACAGGGCAGGGGCTGCCCGATCTGGTGACAATGCTCGAGGAGGTCCTGGACGAGGAACTCGTGAGCATCACCGTGCTGCTGCCATACCAACGCGGTGACCTGGTCGGCCTGATCCATCAGCGTGGGGTGGTGACACGCGAGACCCACGACGAGGCGGGCACGCACATTACGGCCAAGCTGCCGGCCAGCCTGGCGCCGCGCTTCGAGCCCTACCTCAGCGGCCCAGCAGCGGAGCGTATATAGCGCAATGTTGCCTTACGCACCGGTGGACGACCCGAATCAAACGGGAGCGGAACGCGGCCCGGCAATCACGGCCGCGTTCTTCGACATGGACAACACGGTGCTGCGGGGCAGCTCCGGGCGATTGTATCTGCGTTATCTTCAGCAGATCCGCTATTTCTCGGCGCGTCAATGGCTGCCGATCCTGGGGCACGTAGCGTTGTACGTCGCACGGCGGATCGATTTCCCGCAGTTGATGGGCTGGTTGATGACACAGGTGGCGGGGGCAAGCGAGGCTGAGGCGTGGCGCATCAGTGAGACCTGGCACCGTGCCGTGCTGCGCCACGCCATTGCCGATGGCGCCCGCGAGCGCATCGCCTGGCATCGCAGCCAGGGCCATCACGTGGCCATCGTCTCAGCGGCGACGCCCTACGCTGTGGAACCGGTCGCCCGCGACCTGGGATTAGGCGATGCGTACCTGGCCACTCAGTTAGAGGTGGTGGCGGGGCATTTCACCGGACGCGTGCAGCGGCCGGCCTGCTACGGCGCGGGCAAAGTGACCCTGACACGCGCCTACGCGACTAAACATAATGTCGATCTGACGCAAAGCTATTTTTACACCGATAGCAGCAGTGATGCGCCCTTGCTAAAGGCTGTGGGATACCCGGTGGCCGTCCACCCTGATCCCCGCCTGGCCCGCCTGGCCGCACAGCATGATTGGCCGGTGATGCGGTTCTATTGAGGGGCCGAGCCAGCGAGTGTGCTTGTGTGCGCACCGCTCACTGTGACTGCGCAGGCTTACACCTTATGTCACGTTGTGGGTTATCATTCATGTTCACACTATACATGTTATGTCGATAATTAGGCGATTTCAAGGGTAAAATTGACATAACAGACATCCCGGGAGATGCTAGCAGGGGGCGTTGTGGCATCGCAACCTCCTGGCTGCGATGCCCGGATTGAGGAGAAGGCTTCATGCGCTTGTGGCGCAAATTCGGGTCGGGACTGGTTGCTGGACTCCTGATCGGCGGCATATTTGTGGCCGGCTATATGATCGGGGTGCAGCGCGGGCGCGCGACGCCCACTGACGCCCAGAGCGGCTACAGTCTGCTGTGGACGGTGCGCGATCTGCTCGACCGCAGCTTCATCGGAGAGATACCGGCTGCGCAAGCCCAGGTTTATGGCGCTGTGCACGGGCTGGTGGCCGCCTACAACGACCCGTACACCGTGTTTGTCGAACCGGCATCGCGTGAGGTCGAGCGCGATGATCTGCGCGGCCATTTCGGCGGCATCGGCGCTTACATGGCTCGCAACGAAGCCGGCGACCTGGTCATCACCGTGATGCGGGACCGGCCAGCAGCCCGCGCCGGGCTCCAGGATGGCGACATCTTGCTGGAAGTGGATGGCCAGCCCATCCCCTCTGACATGGCGGTCTCGGAGATCGTGGCCCTGGTGCGCGGCGAGGTCGGCACATCGGTCGTCCTGGCCGTGCGGCGCGCCCCGCAAAGCGAACCCCTGAGTGTGACCGTCGTGCGCGAACGAATCGAGACCCCCAGCGTGGAATGGCGCGTGCTCGACCCGGAGAACCACATCGGCTACACGCGCATCAGCATCTTCAGTGAACGCTCCGGAAACGAGCTCAGCACGGGCCTGGCTGAGTTGGCCAGCCAGGGGGTAGACAAGCTGGTGTTGGACCTGCGGGGTAACGGCGGCGGCCTGGTCGACGCGGCGGTGGCGGTCACAAGCCAATTCGTGAAGGAAGGCGTCGTGCTGCGCGAGATTAAGCGCGGCGGCCAGGAACGCTTCTATCCCGTCAAATCGACCCAGAGCCCGGCACGCGAATGGAAGATCGCCTTGTTGGTAGATGCCGGCACCGCAAGCGCATCGGAGATTGTCTCAGGGGCGTTACGCGATCAGGGCCGCGCCACCCTGATCGGCGAGAAAACCTACGGCAAAGGCTCCGTGCAAGAGGTCCACGAGCTGCCTGATGGCTCCTCCCTGCACGTGACAGTGGCCCGCTGGCTGACGCCCGACCGGCATCAGATCGACAAGACCGGACTGGAACCGGATATCGCGGTGGGAATCACCGCGGAAGACCGGGAGGCGGGCCGCGATCCGCAACTGGCGCAAGCGCAAGCCTGGCTGAGCGACACCCACTGATCGCACTGCCCTGCTGAGCATGTTTGACTGAACTAAAACACTGGTTATGTAAATAAGGTGATCAAATGAAACAAAATGCACTCACTACCGCTGTGAAAATATTCGTCGTTGCCATCTCCGCCATGATCTTAACGCTCGCAGCCTTCGGCATCGGCGTCAGTGTGGGCGCATCGCAAATGCGCCAGGCCGCCGCCCTGCCCTCCCCGGCGACCGCAGAGCCTGTCGATTCCGATACGGCGACTGGCGAGGCCCCCGCGGCCGTCACGCCGCGCACGCCGTCGGACACAATGCCGAAATTGGATAGCAAGCTGTTCAACGAAGCAATGGGGTTGCTGGAAGACCAGTTTTACGGCGATTTGCCGGAAGGCGAAGATTTGACCTACAATGCGATCCAGGGCGTCGTGAAGGCCCTGGATGATCCGCACACCGCCTTTCTGGATCCTCAACAGGCCGCTATGTTCAACTCGGACATCGAGGGCACGTTTGAGGGGATCGGCGCACAGGTGGACAAGGAGGATGGCGGCGGTGTCGAGATCAAGTATCTCTTCGCCGAACAACCGGCGATCAAGGCGGGCCTGAAGGTGGGGGATTTTATCATGGCCGTGGACGGCAAGGATGTCACGGGCCTGGACATCAACGCCGCGGTCAGCCTGATCCGGGGCCCGCGCGACACCCAGGTCACGTTAACCATCCAGCGCGGCGCCGGGGAGCCCTTAGATGTGGTGATCACGCGGGCCAGCATTGAGATTCCAGTGGTGGAAAGCAAGACGCTTGGCGACGGCAAGGTTGAATACATCGCCCTGGCCGAGTTCAGCAGCGTGGCCCCCGAGCGTTTGGCCAACGCAGTGAAAGAGGCCCTCGCCAAGAAGCCCACCGGCCTCATCCTGGATCTCCGCGGGAACCCTGGCGGGCTGTTGGACGCGGCAGTGCGCATCGGCAGCTACTTCGTGCCGGAAGGCAACATCGTCATTGAGCGTTTCAAGGACGGCCGCCAGCAGGAATACGGGCGCGAGGGCCGCTATTTACTGGGCAAGATACCGCTGGTTGTGCTGGTGGATGCGGGGAGCGCTTCGGCTTCAGAGATCGTGGCCGGGGCCATCCAAGACGCGGGCACCGGCGTGTTGATCGGCGAGACAACCTATGGCAAGGGTTCGGTGCAACTGCCGAATGCGCTGAGCGACGGCTCGCAGCTCCGCGTGACGATCGCACACTGGTTTACACCCAAGGATCGCGGCATCCACGGCACCGGGCTTGAACCGGATATCGCCGTCCCGGTGACCGAAGAGGACATCACGGCAGAGCGCGATCCGCAGCTTGACCGGGCGGTCGAATACCTGCTTACCGGGAAGTAAGCACTATGATCCGCCAGGAGGAAGATTTTGGCCACCCGCAGTGAAGGGGAAGTCAAGCAAGTCGCCACCAATCGGAAGGCGCAGCATGACTACTTCATCGAAGACAGCTATGAGGCCGGCATCGCACTCACCGGGACCGAGATCAAATCGGTGCGCGCGGCGCGGGTTAATCTACGGGATGGTTTCGTGCAGATCCGGAACGGGGAGGCGTGGCTGCTGAACGTCCACATCTCCCCTTACGATTTCGGCAACCGCGAGAACCATGAGCCGCGCCGCGAGCGCCGGCTGCTGCTGCACCGGCAGGAAATCCGCAAACTGCTCAGTAAAGTCTCGGAGCGCGGCTGGACCATCGTGCCGCTCAGCATGTACATCAAAGCCGGCCGTGCAAAGGTCGAGATCGCCCTGGTGCGCGGCAAACGACTTTATGACAAGCGTGACTCGGTTGCCGAGCGAGACATGGATCGCGAGCTGCGCCGGACGCTGAAGGACGGCGATTACGACTGAATTGAACAGAACGCGGCTGTGCATCCGGCTTTGCACAACGGCCGGCCTGGTGTTATAATCACAGGGCACTTGGGGATGAATGGTTTCGACGGGGCAGATGGGTCGCAAGTTGCAAGCCGAGGCGCTCTCACCTCGCAAATCCAGAGCAAAAACAAAAAAGCCAACACTGGCAAAATGTTCACCCTCCCCTTTGCTCGGTCCAACGCCTTGGCGTTGGCTGCGTAAAGCGAGTCAAGTGAGCAGACTGGTCGCCGCAGGGTGACCACGGTGCCTCCGATGGGTTCTGGCGGCGTCGGAAAGCATCGTCACATACCGTAAGGTGCGGCTCGTAGACACCGATAGGCGAGTCTAAGATCTTCGGTTAGCCGGACTAGTGGACGGTGGTCACTGCTGGACCGTCCGGTGAAACTCAAACCAGGGACTAAGCTTGTAGGCGCTTGCGGTTGTTTGTTTCGGACCCGGGTTCGACTCCCGGCATCTCCACTCCAGCCACAGGCCATCGCTTTTGCGATGGCCCGTGGCTTTTTTGCGCGATTGGATTCTTGACAAACCTGCGAAGACGTGAAAAGATGCACTTCCACTGGAATCATCGTCTGAACGATTCACATGACAGGAGTTGAATCCCATGAACGACGAGTCGCACAGCGGCAAAATCGGCATCTTGGTCGGCGGCGGGCCGGCGCCGGGCATCAATGGCGTCATTCACTCGGCCACCATCGAAGCGATCACGCATGGTCTTGAGGTCGTGGGCATCTACGAAGGCTTCAAGCACCTGATGGAAGGCCGGCTGGTGACCACCGCTCTCACAATCCCTGCCGTCAGCCGGATCCATCTGGACGGGGGATCGATCCTCCGCACCTCCCGCGCCAACCCCACCAAATCGCCTGAAACGCTGCGCAACTGCGTTTGTGCCTTGATGGAAGCCGGCGTCTCCGGCCTGGTCGGCATCGGCGGCGACGACACGGCTTACTCGCTGTACCGGGTGGCCCGCTATGCCCAGGAGAAGATGGGAATCGGCCTACGGACGGTGCATGTTCCAAAAACCATCGACAACGATCTGCCCATCCCGGAAGGCATCCCGACCTTCGGCTACGAAACCGCCCGCGAACTGGGCACTCGCATGGTGATGAATTTCATGGAGGATGCCCGCACCGGCCAGCACTGGTTCCTGGTGGTGACGATGGGGCGCAAGGCGGGCCACCTGGCGTTGGGCATCGGCAAGAGCTCCGGCGCGACCCTCACGCTGATCCCGGAGGAGTGGCGCGGCCACCAGATCCGTCTGCAGGAGGTCGTTGACATCCTGGCGACGGCCATCATCCAACGCCTGGCCGATGGCAAAAACCATGGCGTGGCGTTGATCGCCGAAGGGATCATCGAGTACATTGCCCCCGACGATTTGCAGACCCTGGAACGGGTCGAGCGGGACGAGCATGGGCACATTCGGTTGGCCGAGATCAATTTTGCCGATGTGCTCAAACGGATGCTGTCCACCAATCTGCGGGAGTTGGGGGTGCAGATCAAGCTGGTGGATAAGGAACTGGGCTACGAGCTGCGCTGTGCAGCGCCCATCGCCTATGATATCGATTACACTCGCAGCCTCGGTGAGGCGGCCGTCGACTTCCTGCTGGCTGGTGGCAGCAATGCGACCATCACCCTGCAGCAGAACCAGGTCGTGGCGATCAAATCCGAGGAGATGATGGACCCCGCAACCGGGCGCACCGAGGTGCGGATGGTCAACGTGGATTCGTTCACCTACCGCTCCGCCTATAAGTTCATGATCCGGCTCAAACCGTATCACGGCCAGGATGACCTGCTGCTGGCGCGGCTGGCGATGCAAACCAATCTATCGCCGGAGGACTTTAAGGCCCGCTACGGTTACCTGGTCGGCATCGCACCGAGGCCGTTCTAATTGCATCCCGCGCTTGGCTGTGCTATCATCCGGCACCTGCGGTGAACGGCTTCACACGCGTGGAGTTGTCTCGCAAACCTGGCCTAAGAAGAGATCGCCGTGACTGCACCGAATCCTGGTCCCATTGTCACTGACCCCGACGGCAAGTATAGCCACGAGTTGGCAGCCGCCATCCGCCTCGCCCGCGAAGCCGGCGCCGTTGTCCGGACGTTCTATGACGTGCCGCCGACCGTCCGCTGGAAGGATCCCACTGAGCCCGTGACCGAGGCGGATCGCGCCGTCAATGCCTTCCTGGTGAAACAACTCAACCAGCTCTTCCCCGAAGATGGCGTGTTGGCTGAGGAATCGAAGGACGATTTCTCTCGGCTAAAGCGGGACCGGGTCTGGATCGTGGATCCCCTGGATGGCACCGCCGAATTTATCGCGCACAACGGCGAATTCGTCATTATGATCGGCCTGGCCGTGGCCGGCAGCCCCGTAGTGGGCGTCGTCTACCAGCCGATCGATGATGTCTTGTACGGGGCATCACAGGGCGCCGGGGCGTTCGTGGAAGAATTCGGGGAACGAGCGCCGCTGCACGTGGCGCAGGAGTCCAACCTCAAGAAGTTTCGCCTCGTGGTCAGCCGGTCGCACCGCCCGGCCCTGGTGGATTCGGCCATCGCGCGCATGGGGCTTCAGCGGGAGCGCAGCATCGGCAGTGTGGGCCTGAAGATCGGGCTGATCGCGCGCGGTCAGGCCGAGTTTTACATCCACCCAAACCCCGGCACCAAGGAATGGGACACCTGCGCCCCGGATATCATCGTCGGGGAAGCCGGCGGTGTGATGACCGACTGTTGGGGGCGGCCCTTGCGCTACAATCAGTCCGACGTCATCCGGCATTTCGGCGTGGTCGCCAGCAACCACACGCAGCACGCGGCGATCATCGATATCCTGGATGAAGTACTGGATGAAGCTGGCGTGGATTCGGATTTCGGCTTCTTTGACCGACGTGGCTAGGGGCTCCAGTGCACCACCATGACTGCGCCTTGGATTCTTTCGGAGTGGCTCAAACCGCCGACCTGGACACAGCACAGCAGTGTCGATGAGCTGCGCCAGGATCTGGCCGCGACGGTCGCGCGTCCCATCTTCCTGCGCGAAGTCAGCCAGTGGGATCTGCGTTGGCGCCGGATGCTGTTTCAGATCCTCATCCCGGTGCCCTTGCTGATCGAATACAACATCGACCCCGTCTCTTTGACCGATGCGCAGGGGCGCCCCGTCGTCTTCAGCCGGCAGGGCGCCGATCAGGGCAGTTTCCGGCTGGAACTCTTCCACTCCGGCGACGCAATCGATCCGTTGGCGGAAATCGAGCTCGTTGACACGATTTTCAACCAAATCGAGGTCGTGTGGGTGGCCCTGCAGGATCCCCTGGGGCCGCGTTTTGACATCGACGTGACCCCCGAAGGCGCGCCAACGCTGCGCGGCACGGCCGGCCGCAACATCGCGGCTGAGGAGGCCGCACAGGCGGCCGGGTTGGCGCCAGGGCAGATTCGTCGGGGCCTGCGATCGCTGCACTGGCTGATGGAGCGAATGGAGACCCTCCTGCTGTGCCTGAACCAGCGCGAGTACGTGGTCCAGCCGTTGTTTTATCACACGGCCATCTTGTTCGAGCAGTTCGGGTTCAGCTACGTCCAGGGGCAGCAGCGTATGGCCGAAATTGCTAATGGGTTCCAGCCCGGCGGGGTTCTCCACGCCAAACTGGATAATTCGAGCCCCTTCCGAAGGCCGGCGCTGGCGGACAGCATTCGCGGCCGCTCCTGGGCGATCCATGATGGCGTGCTCGATGCGCCCTGGGATCGGGTGCGGATGATCAAGCGGCTGGGCGTTGCCGCCGGGGTCTGCACGTGTCCGGGCGTGCCGTGGTGAACGGTCGTATCAACCGGACCGGCATCCTCTTGTTAGTTCTGGAGCAGAAAGGAACAGATGATGAATAAGGTGCGCATCGGCGTAATTGGCGGCAGCGGCGTTTATGACATGGCCCAGTTGGGAGATGTGCGCGAGGTGCGGCTGGACACGCCGTTCGGCGCGCCGTCCGATGCCTACATGGTGGGACAGATCGACGGCCAGGAAATCGCGTTTCTGCCGCGCCACGGCCGGGGGCACCGCATCAGCCCCACCCACCTGAACAGCCGGGCCAACATCTACGGCTTCAAGATGCTCGGTGTGGAATACCTCATTTCCATCAGCGCCTGCGGCAGCCTGCAGCTCCGGTATCAGCCGGGCGATATCGTGGTGCCCGATCAGATCTACGACCGCACGCGGGCGCGCGTTTCGAGCTTTTTTGATGATCCCGAAACCGGCACAGGCGGCCTGGTGGTGCACGTGTCTGTTGCCGAGCCGTTCTGCCCGTACCTCAGCGGCATCTGCGCTGATGCGGTCGCGGAGACGGGGCACACGGTGCACCGAGGCGGCACTTTCGTGACCATCGAGGGGCCGCGCTTCAGCACCAAGGCTGAAAGCCACGTCTTTCAACAGTTCGGGTTTGCCATCGTCGGCATGACGGCCAGCCCAGAGGCGTTTCTGGCGCGCGAGGCCGGCATGAGCTATGCAGCCATGGGCCACGTGACCGATTACGATGTGTGGCACGAGACAGAAGCGTCCGTCACCGTGGATATGGTGGTGCGCCAACTATTGGCTAATGCTGAGGTGGCCAAGGCATCCATCGTCAATGTGGCCCGCCTGCTGCGGGATGCCCCGCCCTCCCCCTACGCTGACGCGCTGCGGGATGCCATCATCACCCATCGCGGCGCAATCCCGCCCGCCGTGGCAGCCCGTCTCGACCTGTTGATCGGCGCACATCTGAAGTAAGGCCCGAGGGCCAGTCGAAGCTGAGCATGAAAAAGAGTGGACGTGATCACGCCCACTCTTTTTCATAGCCCTTATCCCGGACAGATTGTTACTTCAGGGCTGCTAACTTCGCGTCGATGAGCTCTTTGAAGACCGAGTATGGCTGCGCGCCCTGCAGCTTCTCGCCATCGATGAAGAAAGTCGGTGTCGCATTGACACCCAACCCCATACCGGTATTTGTATCGTCATTCACCTTAAGCAGATGTTGTCCGCTGTCAACGCACCCGTTAAATTTCGTCGTATCCAGGCCGAGCTGCGCTGCATACGACTTCAAGCTTGCCTGATCGAGTCCGTTGCCTGTGCCGCCGAGCGAGTACAACGTGTCGTGGTAATCCCAGAACCGACCCTGGTCGGCCGCACACTCCGCAGCGTTGGCCGCGCCCCGCGCCGGCTCAGGCGCCTGGGTGAAGATCAGGTGCCGATACTCGTACCGCACCTTGCCAGTGGACTCGTACTCCGCCCGAAGTTGCGGCTCCTGGCTCTGCGCGAATGCCGCGCAATGCGAGCAATCAAACTTCGAATAAGCAACGATTTTGATAGGGGCATCTTCCGGGCCCCAGGCCGTCACACTGCCGGCCCGATCCGTGGTCGTGACCTTGGCGCCCGTATCCCGCATCAACAGCCAGACCAGGCCCACCGCCACCAGCACGACAAAACCGATCACGCCCAGCATCAGGCCGCGCGAGACAGCCGGCTGCGCAGGCCGCGCGGGGGTCGAACCCTTCCTATAGGACTTCGCTATTTGAGCACGTTTCGCCATTTAGACTATTCTCCGCATCGCACAGTTTGTTCCTGGCCGCACACGCGGGCCAAGTTGATCCGATAAGCTGGGAGAGTATACCACAAGCTAGACACACGTCAATTGACAAAGCCCCCCCTTTGCCGTATGATGGCCGAGGCTTGGCCACAAAATAGCTGTAAAACACGGCCCAGGACCGCCATTAGGAGGCGACAAGGGATGATGAGTGAGGCGCTGGTAGCCAGTTGGCGCCGGCGGCTGCGCCCCACAGGGTCGGCGCCAACCGTGCTCCGACGCCTTGCCGGGGGCGTCTGTCTGGCCGTGCTGGGCGTTTTGCTGGCCCGGCTGCCGTTGACTTGGGCCGCGGCCCTGGTTGTAGGCGTTGCGTTTCTCTTGGGCGCTCTGATCGATCCGCTGGTAGGGCTCGTGGCGGTCGGCCTGGCGATCCCTTTCGGCGGGGCCATCCAGTTGCCGATCCCGGCCGTCAACGCGGTCGACCTCCTGGTTGCCTGGGCGGTCGTCTGCTGGTTGGCGCAGGGGGTCGCGGCCCGCAAGATCATCTTTCGGTTTCCCCCTCTCGGCTGGCCACTCATCGCCTTCCTCCTCGTCGCCGCGGCGAGCCTGACGCAAGCCACGACGTGGCGCGAAGGGCTGCCGGAGTGGCTCAAGTGGGCCGAATTTGCGGCCGTGTACTTCGTGGCAGCCCAGGTGCTGGACAGACGCCGCCGATGGGGGCTGGTGGTTGCGCTGCTGGCCGCGGGGCTGCTCGAGGTGGCGCTGGGGGGCTATCAGTTTGTGCGCCAGGCCGGCCCCGAAGCTTTCGTGGTGATGGGCCGCTTCATGCGCGCTTACGGGACATTTCGCCAGCCAAACCCTTACGCAGGCTATCTTGGCTACTTGATGTCCATCGCGATCAGCCTGGCGTTATGGGCCGTGGGCCGGTGGTGGCGCCGCCGCCAAGCTGGCGATCTGGGGCTGGGACTCGTGACCGGCGGGACGGCTCTGGCGCTGGGTGCGGGGATCCTGATGAGTTGGTCGCGCGGCGCCTGGATGGGGCTGCTCGCGGCGGCCGCGGCTGTACTGGCGCTGCGCAACCGGCGTGCCGCGGCCCTTACGCTGGCCGGGACGGTGCTCCTGGTTGCCGTCATCGCGCTGGCAGGCACCGGCTGGCTGCCGGATAGCATCGCAGGACGGCTGAGCGATCTCGGGGGGTACGTGGTGGGCCCCGATGCGGCTCACACCGAAATCACCGATGCGAATTTCTCCGTGATGGAGCGTTTGGCGCATTGGGACGCCGGCTTACGGATGTTCGCGGACCATCCGTGGCTGGGCGTAGGCATCGGCAATTACGGCGTGAGCTATGCCCGCTATGCCCTGGCTCACTGGTATGAGCCGCTGGGCCACGCGCACAATGTCTTCATCAACTTCCTGGCCGAGACCGGCGCTTTAGGGTTCGGCGCCTTTGCCGTTTTCTGGCTGGGCCTGGCCTGGCTGGCCGCCCGCACCGCAAGCAGGACCGGCGGCAGCCAGGCGGCGCTGGCGATCGGGGTGCTGGGCACGGTGATCTATATCAGTGTACACAGCCTGTTCGACAACTTGTTCGTACAACATATTCAACTCCAGTTAGCCCTGTTGATGGGCGTCCTGGTGACAGATCAGGTGGATCGGTGATCACTTCACTGGTGGCCGCACAGAGAGTGGTGCAGAAATTGGCTGAAAGCGTAACGATGAAATCAGAGATACCGGCGATCGTGGCCTGGCTGGTCGCCTTGCCCGGCATCAGCCGGCTGCGGATCGCCCAAAAGCCCCAGGAACTGGCGCGCTTCTTGAAATTTGCGACCGTGGGTGCGATCGGCATGGTGGTGGACCTGACGGTGCTGAACGTCCTGCACAAGTTCTTTGGGCTCCCTCTGCTGGCCGCCAACAGCGTCTCCTTCACGGTTGCAGTGATCAGCAACTTCACGTGGAACCGGCTGTGGACCTTTCCGGAAAGCCGGCAGCATCCGCTGATGTCTCAGCTCGGAAAATTCGCCCTGGTGAATGTCATCGGCCTGGGCATCAATAATGCCGTGCTATGGGCGGTCTTCCACCTCATCCAGGGCGTGATCCCCGACCCGTGGAACTACAATCTGGCCAAAATCACCGCGATCGGGGTTGTGCTGTTCTGGAACTACTTCATCAACCGGGCCTGGACATACCGGGAGATCGAGTAGGCGCAGTCTCTCTGGAGGTTCACCCCGTGCGCATCACGATCGATTACACTTCTGCCCTGCAACAGACTGCGGGGATCGGGCGCTATACCCGTGAGCTGGTCGCCGCGTTGGCACGACTCGATCACGAGAACGAGTATACGCTGTTTTGCGCGGGAGGCGAGCCGGAGTCGGGCCACGCGCAATGGCCGGATAACTTTTCGGTGCTCACCAGCCGTATCCCGGCCCGCTGGCTGACCGCAGGCTGGCATAAGCTGGGCCTCCCCATGACGGTCGAGCGGCTTGCGGGCGATTGCGACATCTTTCATTCGCCCGATTTCACGCTGCCCCCCCTCCGCGAAGCACGCGGTGTGGTCACGATCCATGACCTCTCGTTCTTGCGCCTGCCCGAACTCGCCGACCCCGGGCTGCGTGAATATCTCCAGCGCACCGTGCCCCGCTCGGTTGCGCGCGCCCACCGCATCCTGGCCGACTCGGAGAACACCAAGGCCGACTTAGCTGAGCTGCTCGACGTTGCGCCCGAAAAGGTCAGCGTGGTGCCGGCCGGCATCGAGACGCGTTTCCGACCCATCCGAGACACCGTGCGGCTGAATGAGGTGCGCGCCCGCTACAAGCTGCCCCAGTGGTTTATCTTGTTTGTCGGCACCATCGAGCCGCGCAAAAACCTGGCCCGCCTCATTTCTGCCTATGCGCAATCGCGCCGCCAGACCGGCCTGCCCCATGCGCTGGTGATCGCCGGCAAACCGGGCTGGCTGTATCAGGGCGTTTTCGATCAGGTGACCCAGGAAGGGCTGCGCGACTACGTGTATTTCCCCGGCTTTGTCGCCGACGAGGATCTGCCGGCGGTCTATACCCTGGCCGATCTGTTGGCGTTTCCGTCGTTGTACGAAGGCTTCGGGCTGCCGCCGCTGGAGGCGATGGCCTGCGGCACACCCGTGGTTGCCAGCAACAACTCCAGCCTGCCGGAGGCGCTGGGCACCGCAGCGCTGTTCGTGGACGCAGAGGATGTGGAGGGGCTGGCCGATGCGATGGCCCGCGTGTTGGGCCACGCCAATCTGCGCGTCCGCCTGGCTGACCTTGGCCGGGCGCAGGCCGCCCGCTTCACCTGGGAAAGCGCTGCGCAAAAGCTGCTCGACGCCTATCGGTTGGTCGCGACATGAAAGCCGACGCGCAGACGGCGCGCCGCTCTGGGGTATCGCCGGTCGCCCGGCGCTGGCTGCCCCTGAGCCTGACCCTGTTGATCGCACTGATCGGCTACTTCGGCGCCTGGCTGCCGCACCGCGCGGCCGGGCTGGTCATCACGGGCCTCGACCTGGCCGAATACGTCAAATTCATCCCCCAAGTCGCCTCCGGCCAGATCGCACTCCGGCGTGAGCTCTTCTATCTGCCGCTGCTGGCGGGCAGTTTGACTGCCGGCTGGCTGGCGACACGCCGGGAGCTGCCGCGCAGCATCCGGGCCGGCTTCTGGCTGGCGGCGATCCCGTTGGCGCTGGCCATGCTGCCCCCCGCCTGGAGCCCGGGGCGGCTCCGCTTGCCGGAATTCCGCCTCCAGATGCTTGCGATCGTCCTCTGCCTGGCGAACCTGCTGTTGCTGCCGCTCCTTCGCCGCCTGCCGAATCGCCTGGTGCTGGCGCTGATCGCGCTGCTCAGCATGGCGTCGCTGGCCGCGGCCTGGGGATACCTGCAAGTGCGCCCGGCCATTGCTGAACTCTACCGGGCGAATCTGGCGCTCGGCTGGGGATTCTGGGCCAACCTGGCCGGCCACCTGGCCACGGCGTTGCTTGCCGTCGTTGAGCTGTTGCGGCCGATCGGCCCGCCCATCGCACGGCAGCGAGGGAGCGCCAGGGGGCGCAGATGACGGCATTTCCGGCCACCCCGGGCGACTATCTCCTGGTTTTCGAGAGCGGCGCGGAGACTGTGCTGACGGTGGGCAAGCTGGGAACGGTGACGCTCCCCGCCGGCCGCTATGCCTATGTCGGCAGCGCGCACGGCCCCGGCGGCTTGCGGGCCCGACTTGAGCGCCATCTGCGCCCCGCCAAGACCCAGCATTGGCATATCGACGCCCTGACCCACGAGCGCCGCCCCGATCGCGTCTTTTTCCGCGCCGATCCAAGCCGAGGGGAATGCGCCTGGGTGCGCGTCCTATTGGCTTTGCCGGGCGCGACCGCGCCCATCCGTGGCTTTGGCAGCAGCGATTGCCGCGAGCGTTGCCCGGCTCACCTGGTGCGATTGCCGGATGAGGCCGGGAACTGGGAAGCGCGGATCAGGGACCGGGGCATGACCGAAGGGGGATGCTGTGCCGCCTGACGATGTCGTGCAGAAGCTTTTGGACGCGATTGCGGCCGCGGATGACGACGCCGCCGAGACCGCTGCGCAGGCGATGGCGAACCGGGCGGAGCTGCTGCCCGCGCTGCGCCCCTTGTTGGCCGACGCAGATTCCGATCGGCGGTGGTGGGGGGTGCGCGCCCTGGCCCTGGTGGGCGGACCGGAGGCGGCCAGGCTGAGCGAGGAACGCCTGGCAGACGCCGATGAGGCGATCCGGTGTGCAGCGGCGTTGGGGCTGGGCCACCTGCGTGCGGCCCGAGCTGTCCCGGCGCTGGTCGCTCGGCTGGCGGATGCCAGCGGTTGGGTGCGCGATTCGGCTGCCGATGCCCTAGCCTTAATCGGTGAGCCGGCGCTGGCGGCGTTGACGGACGCCCTGGCCGATCCACGCGACGCGGTGCGGGTGCGCGCCGCGGGCGCCGTGCGCAAGATCGTCATCCCCGGTTTGAGCGGCCTCAGGATCGCCGCGTATCCACCCACCTACCGCGCTGCGATCGAGGCGCTTTACCGCGCGCTCAATGATGCCGACCGGCTGGTTCGGCACAACGCCTACGAGACGCTGGATCGGCTGCGGCTGTTTGAGACGGTGTGGGTCGTTGAGCCGTAGGCCAGGTTGCCGCCCCATCCGACATCAAACGGATTTTGTCAGCACGATCTGCACGCTGAAGCCGGTCCGCTGACAGCCCACGATGGTCCCGCCGGACGCCGTGAACAACTGCACCAGCGCTTCCTCCGCCAGGAAACGGCTCCCCATCAACAGCAACTTCTCCATCACCCG
>JAPKMS010000341.1 GCA_026645775.1 Anaerolineae bacterium | reverse complement strand
GAGGCGCAGAGGCCGCAGAGGTTTTCAGGTTTTCTCTGCGTTCTCCGCGTCTCTGTGGTGATTTTCAGAGAAGTTTTTCGTGTTGGGCCTGGCGCCACGGTGGATGAAAACTTCACCACAGAGGCACTGAGGACACGGCTGTTCTTGATATTCTCTGTGCTCTCTGTGTCTCCGTGGTGATTTCCAGGGGCGTTACAAAGATCGGGCCGGACGGCTGTCAGCCGCCGAGCTTCCGGTACAGCGCGGCCGTCTCCGCAGAGGGCGGCACGTCGAGCTCGGCGCGCAGCACCTCGACGCACCGCGCGTAGACGCGATGCGCCTGGCCGCGGTTGCCTTGCCGGGCGTAGGCTGTCATCATCAACCGATACGCACGCTCCCAGCAGGCGTCCCGGCCCAGGATGGCCTGGCAGACGTCCAGCCCTTCCTCGTAGTTCCCGCGCTCGATGAGCGCACCGGCCAGCCGATCGGCGGCGCGCAGGTAGAGGGTCAGCAGCCGCTCGCGCTCATCGGTGGCCCAGTCCTCGTAGATGGCTTCGGGCAGGTAGTCGCCGGTGTAGAGTTGCAATCCCGCTCGCAGCTCGCTGATCGCGCCTTCGTCGGCCGGGCCGTGCAGGCCCTGCTCGCAGCGCAAGGTAAACTCGGCTGCATCCATCCACAGATCGGCCTCGGGGCGCAGGCGGTAGGCGGCGCCTTCGCGGACGATATAGACGAAAGCCACGTCGGCGGCGTGCGCCGGCTCCAGGGCCCGGTTGAGCGCGTTGAGCGCCACCTTGAAGTCCCGCGCCGCGGCCTCGGGCGAGAGCTGCGGCCAGAGGCGCTCGACGATCTCCTCCCGCTGGAGCCAACGCCCGGCCGCGCGGACTCCGCCGGGGACCGATCCCCGCTCAGTCAGCAGCAGTTGGAAGAGCTGCCGGGCCTTATCGCGCTGCCACTCGCGCGGCGCGATCTCCACCTCACCGCGCCAGACGCGAAATGCGCCGAGCGTCTGCACGCGCAACTGGTAGCCGGGATGCACTTCGATGTCCGGCAGACCCAGATCGGCCAACAACCGGGTCACGTAGGCGGGGCGGCTGCGATGGGCACGCGCCGCCAGCAGCAGCGGCACCAGCCGGCGCACGTCGGGCGGCCCCAACAGGCTGGGGGCCGTGAACAGGAAGTCGTAGCCGCACGTCTCGCAGAGCGCCAGCAGTTCCTCGGCGGAGGTTAGGAAACGGCTCAGCGCGCCGCTCTTCTCCCGAACCCGAAAATCGGACGCAGACGAGCGCGGATGAACGCGGATAGCTGCATTTTCATCTCCGCGTGTGTCGCCCGCCACTGGGACACTGTCCTGGCTGCGGGCAACATCCAGGTGGGCGAGGCACAGCCACAGCCGGCTGGCCGCCCGGCCGAACGTGTCGTTGCACTCCCGGAAGGCTCCCAGCGCACGCGTCAGGATCTCGCTTGCCGGCTCAGGGTTGCCGGCGAGCACGTGGCTGGCGCCCAGGGCCAGGGTGGTCAGGGCGGCGACCCAGGGGTCGCCGGCTTCCTCTGCAACCTCGATCCCTTCCGCCGCGGCCTGCGCGGCCAGCTCGAGGTCGCCGCCGTATCCATAGGCGCGCGTCAGGCCCCACAGCGCCTCAGCGCTTGTGCGGCGCACAGCCATGCTGTCGCCCAGGGCAATCGCTGCGCGGTAACAGCGGATCGCCTCTCCCTGGCCTGGACGCGGGCTGGGACAGGCGCCGGGGCGAGTGCTGCACTGCAACTGCAACGCATGGCCCAGACGCATCCGGCCCACCGCGGTGACGAAGGGCGATTCCAGGCGTTCGCCGAGCTCGATTCCCCCCCGGGCCGAGATCATGGCCTGTTCGGCCCGGCCCATGAGGGCATCTACGAGTGACAGCAGCAGTGCAGTTTCCCGATGCGCCCGCGGTGGGCCGATCTGTCCGCTGCCGGCTGCGCGCTGTTCGGCGGCGGACTGCGCTTCGAGTGCGCGGCGGGCTTCGACCAGGCGGCCGGTGCGCAATTTCACGCGGATGCTGAGCGTGTCCTCGGCCGGCGCTTCGTCGCGCAACGATTCGGCCTCCCGGCGCAACGTTTCGGCTTCCTCGGGTTTGCCCAGGTTGAGCTTGTTCTCGGCCAGCATTTCCAGCAGGCGGGCGCGCGCCTCCCGGTCGGGCATGCCGTCTGCCAGGCGCAGCGCCGCCATCAGCAGGCTCTCGGCCTGGGCCGGCCGCACCGTGTCCAGGTAAACCAAAGCCTGTCCGCGCAGGGCCCGGCTGACCCCGGCCGCGTCATCGCGGGCGCGGCAGGCGGTCTCGGCTTGGGCGTACCACGCGAGTGCGCGGTCGAAGAGGCTGCGCAGCCGGTAGAGGTCACCGAGATAAGCCTGCAGGCGGGGGTGACCGGCGACGACGGGCGGCGGCAGCGCGTCGATCCAGTCAGCCACCCGGTTCAGGCGGCCGGCGCGCAGCGCGCCTTCCCCGACGGCCTCGATCGCACACGCGGCCTCGTCGAAGGCATGCGCTGACAGCCAGTGCTGGATGGCCGTGTCGTAGTCGCCGGCCTCCTGGAAGTAGGCGCCGGCCCGGCGGTGGCGCGCCTGCACGCCGGGGCGATCCGCCGCGCTCTGTGTCCGCAGAAAGTCGTGGAAGAGGTGGTGATAGCGATAGTGCTCGTCGCCCAATGCAACCACGAACAGATCGAGGGCGTGCAGCCGCGCCAGCAGAGCGGCGCTGTCCCCTGGAGCAGCGCCGCTGCGCACGGCATCGCAGGCTTCCGGAGTCAGCTCGCCCAACACGGATGTCTCGCGCAGGAACGCGGCGATCTCGGGCGGCTGGCGGTCGAGCGTCTCGCGCGCCAGGTAGTCGAACAGCGCGGTGGACGACGTCACGCCCGCGGCCAGCAGGTCGGCCACGCTGCCGGCCGCGCCGCTCCGCAGCCCCTGCCAGGCGAGCTGCAGGGCGATGGGCCAGCCCTCGGTTTTGTCATACAGGGTCGCCACCTCGTCCGGCGCCAGCCCCATCCCGTACGTCTCCCGGAAGAGGCCCGCGATCTCCTCCGGCTGGAAGGCCAGATCGCGGCGGCCGATTTCCAGCAGCTCGCCGCGCGCCCGCCAGGTGATCAGCGTGGGGAAAGTGACCGGGTGGCGCGTTGCCAGGATCACGTGCAGCGCGGGTGGTGCAAAGGTCAGGAAGCGTTCGGTCAGGGCGGAGATTTCAGGTGAGCTGGCGACGAAGTGATAATCGTCCAGCACCAGCAGGGCCGGGGCGCGGAGGCCTTCGGCGAGCGCGTTGAGCAGCGCATCAACTACCTGCGTCGGCGTCACGGCGTCGCCGCTGCCCAGCTCCCCCAACAGCGCCAGCGGCGCGTCGGACAGGTCGGGCAGATGCAGGCGGCAGGCGGCGATCAGATAGGCGAGGAACTGCTGCGGATCGCGATCCGACTCGTCCAGCGTGCACCAGATCAGCGGCGGCGCGTGCGCGCTGAGCGCAGCCAGCGCGGTGGTCTTGCCGTAACCGGTGCCGGCCTGCACCACCGTCAGCCGGTAGTCCAGCGCCTCGCCCAGGCGCGCCAGCAGCCCGGGGCGCGCCAGCACCCGGCGATAGGATCGCGGGGGGATGAGCCGGGTGCGGAGGAGTAAGTCGTCGCGCAGCATAGGCAGATGACCCAGGGCGGGCAATGGCTGCTTGTTATTTCAGCGTGAACCCTTGCCGTTCCAAAACCTGGCGCAGATCCGTCCGCACCGCCTGCGTCACGCGCCGCGCGGTGTGCTCGGTCCAACCGTAGTCTTCCACCTCGCCGGGTTTGCCGGGCACGGGCACCTGCCGGCCCTGGTAGATGCCGGTGGCGGCCATGGCGCGATCATACTCGGCCAGTTCGACATCGTGCTCCGCGCCATAGCGCTCCCAGTGCAGCACGGCCGATTGCGGCAGTCGGGGCCGGATGGGTGGTTCGGCGGCGGGCCAGCCCAGCGTCATCCCGGTGACGGGGAAGGTCAGGCGCGGCAGCCCCAACAGCTCGATCGCCGCCTGGGTGTTGTTGCGGATGCTGCCGATGTAGCAGATGCCCAGCCCCAGCGCCTCCGCGGCCAACGCGGCGGTCTGCGCGGCGATGACGGCATCCACTGCGGCGATCAGGAAGTTCTCGACGTAGCCGGCCTCCTGGGCGTAACCGCGCAGCTCGCACGCGCGCTCCAGCCGTGCCAGGTCGGCGCACCAGGCCAGGAACACGGGCGCCTGGGCGATGTGCCCCTGGCCCCCGCACAGCTCGGCCAGCCGGGTGCGCGTCGCCGCGTCGGTCACCGCGACGACGCTGTAGGCCTGCATGTTGGACGAGGTCGAGGTGCGCTGCGCTGCGGCGACGATGGTTTCGATGGTCTCGGTCGGCACCGGGTCAGGCCGGTAGGCGCGCACGGAGCCGTGGCGGTTGATGAGATCAAAGATGGATGTGTATATCATTAACTGCGCTCTCACCTTGCTTGTCGGATGCGAACGCCTTGGGGCGTGGCCACTGCCACCGATCTGGCGAGGGATTCAAGGTCGTAGGCCGCCAACACGCGTTGTAGAAGTTCAACGAGGGGCTTGATGCCGCTCTGTTCTGGACGTAGGAGCAGAATGCCGCTGTGTGTTCCCGGTGGGTGGAAGCGAACGTCCGCAAAGCCCTTGTCGGCGGTGATGAGGAATCGTTCTTCTGCCTGGACAACCTGCCACAAGGCCGAATCTTTCCATCCCCCCATGCCCTGTGTCAAGGCGCTGACTGCGTCATGTCCGTAGCTCACCAGTGTTGTCAGAATCACTTTCGGTAAGTCTTCATCGACCTTGATACGCATTACGGGTTCCTCATGCTGCAAGAGGCAATGAAAGATCCTGGTAGACAGAGTCCGTAGCGTAGGCAAGGGCTGCCTGGATATCCACCTGGGTCAACTGGGGATAGGCTTCTTGAATTTCTTGAGGGGTCATGCCATCAGCCAGGGATCCCAAAATGATAGCCACAGGAACGCGCGTGCCGCGAATACACGGATCGCCGTGATGAAAATCCGCCGATACAACCACCCTATCTTGCCACCGGTGTCCCATGCTCACACTCACTTTCGTTCTGGTGCGCAGTATATCAGTTGGTGAGCGTTCCGTCAAAGGTGATTTTGAGCAGAGGTTAGCGATCTGTGTAGTGATTTGATCCGTCGGGCTGATTCGCTGCAATCGCGCGCGCCCGCCACCGCGTATCCGCCAGCAAATTTTCGGTCATCTCGGGGTGGAGTTGGGGGATGACCACGGCATGGATCAACGCCCCGGCGCCGGCAATAACGTCCGTGCCGATGCGGACGGCGGCCTCGATATCGGCTACCAGCCCGTCGAAGAAGACCAGGCCGTGCCCGCCTAGCCCGTCGGCCAGGCGCACTTCCAGCAGGTTCACCTGCGCGCCCTTGATGCCCGCATCCGCGGCCGCGATGGCCGCGGCGACGGTGCGGGTCTCGATGATGCCGAGGGCGTCGATCGGCCGCGGGCGCCGCTGTGCCGCGATGGCATCGACGACGTCCGGATGCACGCCGGGCAGGAAGACGTGGTCGAGCACCGCGCTCGCGCCCGTCTCCAGCCCCGCGGCCAGCGATTCCTCGACGTCGGCCACGGCCCCGGCGACCAACACCAGGTACTTGCCGTTGTGTACTGTGCCCGCGAGGATGCGGGCGACCGGCGCCTTCTTAGCCATCGCGTCCCCGGCCTCGATGCCGGCGGCGATGGAGTCGAATTCGATGAGGGCAAGGGATGGGTGCATGGGCTGGATACTCAAACAATCCTGAAATGATCGACCATCGTACAGCGCCGCACGCGCGTGAACGTCAGGGCGTTGGTCAGGCCTTCGCCGGTCGGGCTGGCGATGGAGAAGCTGGTGTAGCCTTCGCCGCCGTAGCCCAGGCCGGCCAGGTTCGGGCCGTTCTTGGTGAAGATGCTGGTATTGACCGCGCGTGCCATGCGGCTGAGCGCGTCGATGTCACGGCTGAACATGCTGGCGGTGTGTCCGAAGCCGTGCTCTGCCTCCACCGCCAGGTCGATGCCTTCGTCTACGTTGCGGACGCGGGCCAGTGGCAGCACCGGCATGAGCTGCTCGGTCCAGATCAGCGGGTGATCCACCGGGACTTCGACCAGCACCAATCGGGCCTCCGGGGACCTGATCCCCAGTTCCCCCAGGATCTTGCCCGCGTTCTGGCCGATCCACTGTTTTTTCATCACGCCGTGCTGGCGTGGGCCAGGAAACTTCTCGAAGATCAGATTTTCCAGCGCCTTGAGCCGGTAGCTCGGCAGCTCGACCGCGCCGTTGGCGATGAGGGCGGCCTTCAGTTTGTCGGCGATGCCGGCGACCGCAAGGACCTCTTTCTCGTCCACGCAGATGATGTTGTTGTCGAAGCTGGCGCCGAAAACGATCTGCTTGCCGGCCAGGTCCAGGTCGGCGGTCTCATCGACCACCACCGGCGGGTTGCCCGGCCCGGCGCAGATGGCGCGCTTGCCCGACGACATGGCGAGCTTCACCACCGCTTCGCCGCCCGTGATCAGCAAGATGCGGATGCCGGGATGCCGCATCAGCGCCTGCGCGCTCTCCACCGTGGGCTCGGCCGGTGCGGTCAGCAGGTCGGGCGGGCCGCCTGCTCCCATAATGGCCCGGTTCAGGAGCTGAATCTGGTAGGCGGAGACACGTTTGGCGCCGGGGTGGACGTTGAACACTGCCGCGTTGCCGGCCGAGATCAGGCCGATGCTGTTGCAGATGATGGTGGAGGTCGGGTTGGTGCTGGGGGTGATGACGCCGAAGACGCCGTAAGGGGCGCGCTCCACCAGGGTCAGCCCACGGTCGCCGGTCCATGCGGCCGGCTGCAGGATCTCCGGGCCGGGCGTCTTGTCGATGACCAGGTGGTTCTTCTTGATCTTGTCTTCGGTGCGGCCCAGGCCGGTCTCTTCGCAGGCCATGCGGGCCAGCAGTTCGGCGTTGGTGCGCATGACCGCGCGCATCGCCGCGACGATCTCGGCGCGCTTTGCCAGCGACAGCGCATCCAGGCCGCGAAAGGCGCGCCGTGCCGCCGCGACCGCGCTGTCCAGGTCGGGATAAATGCCATCCCGGCCGGCAGCTTGGGGCGCCGCGGTCTCGGATTTCCCGGCTCGGCCCGGTGCAGGCGTCCTGGGAGTCGGTGCTGTGCCCAGTTTTCCTTGCACCCGCTGGACGATAGCGTCAATTTGTGCGTCGGTTAGTTTATCTGCCATGTGGGATCACCCTGGGGGTCGGTAGATTGGTAGACCGGTAAATGGGTAGATCGTTCGTACCGATCAACCAGTTTACCCCTCTACCCGCTCCCAATCTACCAATGACCCATTTACGATGCCAGCTCGCCCTCGACCTTGCGGTACTTCGTCTTGCCGCCCACTTCCCACTGGTCGATAATCGCCATCACGACCGCATCGACGGGGCGTTTGTCGGTGATGACGGTCTGGCGGGCGGATGAGCCGGATGCGTAGAGCACGACCTCGCCCACGCCCGCACCCACCGCATCCACGGCGACAACGTAGTTGCTGCCCTCGCGGCCCTCAACGTCCACTTGTTTGAGGATCAGGAGCTTCACGCCTTCAAGTTTTTCTTCTTTGCGGCTGGCGACGACGGTTCCTACGACTTTTCCGATCAGCATGGGGTACTCCTAGGTTTGCGTTTAGGGCCGTTGCTTATAGCCCCGGCAACCCAAACCGATCATCGTACAACTTGATGGAACGGAGGATTTCGGCCTTGGCCGCGGCGGCATCTTCCCAACCGATCGGCTCCGTCCGTTTCCCCTCCAGGTCCTTGTAGACTTCGAAGAAGTGCGCGACTTCGTGCAGGAAGTGCGGCGGCACATCTTTCAGATCGGCATATTCGGCGAAGAGCGGGTCGTTGGCCGGGACCGCCAGGATTTTGTCGTCGTTCTGGCCGCGGTCGAGCATGCGGAAAACGCCGATTGGCCTGGCGGGGATGATGCAACCGGAGAAGGTCGGCTCGTTGGTCATCAGCAGGATGTCCAGCGGGTCGCCGTCGTCATAGAATGTGCGCGGGATCAGGCCATAGTCGCCCGGATAGTGCAGCGACGAAAACAGCACGCGGTCGAGCACGATGACGCCGTTCTCTTTGTTGTACTCGTACTTGTTGCGTGACCCCTTCGGGATCTCGATGATCGCGTAAACGATCTCCGGCACATTGGGGCCGGGACGCAGCTCGCGCCAAAGATTTTGCATGGCATCGACTCCTGTCCTCACCCCAACCCCCGCTCCTGCGGGACGTGCGACTCAGGAGCGGGGCGGGGGTGGGATGAGGCTATTCCTGCGATTGGCGGCCGAGCGGCAGCACTTTGTCGACGTTTTCGTGCGGCCTGGGGATCACGTGGATGGAGACGACCTCGCCCACTTTTTCGGCTCCGCGCGCACCGGCCTCCAACGCCGCCTTGACTGCGGCCACATCGCCGCGCACGATGGCGGTCACGTATCCGCCGCCGATCTTCTCGTAGCCGACCAATTCCACTTTGGCGGCTTTCACCATCGCGTCCGATGCTTCAACCATCGCCGCGAACCCTTTGGTCTCGATCATGCCCAGTGCTTCTGCCATGTTAGTGTCTCCTTGTTTGTATCACGGACTGGTGCTTGGGGGCTAGGAACCAGGAAGGAGCTAGGGACTAGGAACCAGGAACTAAGTATCAGTCCCCAGTCCCCAACCCTGGTTCCCAATCCCTGGCCCCCGTTCCCCATTTCACTCGCGTTTCCCCTGCGCCTCTTCGCGCCCGCTGACGCCTTCGATGGCTGCCACGGCCGCGCCGTAGCCCGCCATGATGTCGCGCTCTTCGCCGCCCAGGAAGACGCGGCCGAATGAGCCGAAGGCCATCACTTCCAGGATGTTGATCTCGGCGGCTTTTTCTGCCTCGTTGGCGGCGAGGGCCGCATAGCCGGCGGGCTCCACCTCCAGCACGTACAACGTCTGGCCGGCCAGAAGCATGTGGCCGTGGCGCATCCGGTTGATGAGCTGCACCTGGTGCGCGTCGACGGCGCGGATGATCTGGCTGGAGATGATGCGCGGCTTGCGGCGCTGCTCCTCCTGCACGCCCAGGGCGGCGAGGATGGCCGCGCCGGCCGCGCGCACCTCGGCCTGGCTCTCGGAGTGCACCTCCAGTAGACCGTAAAGGCGCTCGACGATCTGCATGCCGGGCCGCACGCGTGTGGTCTTCAACGCTACATCGGTGATGCGGTTGATCTCGATGCCGGGCGAAATCTCCACCCACAGCGACGCGTCGCCTGGCAGCGGCAGAAATCCTTTTGCCACCGTGCCCAGGAATGCCGCGTGCTGCAGTTGGAGGCTGTCCAGAAAAACGTAGGAACGCAGGTCAACAGCCATTTGAGTCTCTCTCCTGTCCTTGCAGCATCAGACCGGGTTTATGCGGGGAACCTGGTTAGATGCCGCGGCCGTTTCACAAATGCCTCAATCGCACCACGGGCTCATCCCGGTATCGATCCAACTCGGCCATCGTGCAGCCGGTGGCATGGGCCAGGAGCTCCGGGGTGATGAAATCCTCAAATTTCAAGCGGGTGAGGGTGCTCTTCTCCGCCTCGGTCAGCGGCCGGCTCCGCAGGAGCGGGGCGGGGTCGCTGAGCAAACGTTCGCGGCAGGCAGAGCAGCCATGCGCGTGGGATAGGACAAGCAGCAGCTCGCGTTGCGACATATCAGGCCTTCACCTCGTCTACGATCTTGATGCTGGCGCTGGCGCCGATGCGGCTCGCGCCCGCGGCGATCATGGCCTTGGCGTCTTCGGCGTTTTTGATGCCGCCTGCGGCTTTGACGCCCATCTCGGGGCCCACCACCCGGCGCATCAGCGCGACGTCCTCGACGGTGGCGCCGCTGGGCCCGAAGCCGGTCGATGTTTTGACATAATCCGCACCGGCGGCCTTGGAGAGCGCGCACGCCTCGACCTTCTCTTCGTCGGTGAGGTAAGCGGCCTCGATGATCACCTTGACGCTGGCGCCCAGCGCGTGGGCGGCGTTCGCCACTGCCGCGATGTCATCTTGCACCGCGTCGTACTGCCGGGATTTCAGCGCGCCGATGTTGATCACCATGTCCAGCTCGGTGGCGCCCAGCATGGCGCAGCGCTGCGATTCGAACGCCTTGACCTCAGGCAGGGTGGCGCCCAGCGGGAAGCCGATCACCGTGCACACCTTGACCGGGCTGCCGCGCAGCAGTTGCGCGCACAAGGGCACCCAGGCCGGGTTGACACACACGGTGGCGAAGCTGAACTGGCGCGCCTCCGCGCAGAGCTGGCGGATTTGCTCCTCGGTCGCGGTGGGCTTCAGCAGGGTGTGATCGATCATGCTGGCCATATCGGCCGAGATATTCTTCACGCCCAGCCGCGTTGTCAGCCGGTCGGCGCCCGCGGTGACGACCCTGCGCGCACCGTCGGGGTTGGTTTGCACGCATTGGCCGTCGCAGCTCTGCGCGCCGCAGATGGTGCACGCGTGCCCCTCGCCACCGGGCGGGTAGGCGGCCAGCACTTCACGGGTGATGATTTCAACCAGTTGGTCAAGGGTGAGGGAACCCAGGTTCGCAGCCATTTTTCCAAACCTTCTTTGCTGTCGGATCGCGCCTGCGCGCGGGCCGG
>JAPKMS010000034.1 GCA_026645775.1 Anaerolineae bacterium | reverse complement strand
TCTATACCTTTGCAGGCCTTAGCTCATGGTTTCGACTGGTTGTTTCCTTGTCACTCTTCAGTTGTTAATGTGCCCCAGCAAACCCGCTCCACGTGCCATAATGTCCGCCGCAGATCCACCAGGTGTCGCCCCATTTCAGGCGCAACGAGGGAGGAGTTTAGCACACCATCCCTGTCCCGTCAAATTCAGGGGGCACCCATCTTTGGGACCCGTTCAGCGTTCGTTTATGGCCTGTCAAGTGGAGATCATCTCGTGCAGGCGACCGTTCGCAGTCATCACTTGTTTCCAGGATTCAGACTCGCGTTGTTCGTCTTTTTGCGCACAAGGTATTAAGGGGTGTAAAGTGTTTGCCCGATTCGGGCGCAACGAGGGTTGAATTTACCACAGCTTCACTGAGGTGTCAAATTCGCACCGACTCGCTTTTCGTGCGTCTGAAAAACCGAAAGACTTGAGTCATCAGGGGCCTTCATTTCCAGCGCAACGAGGGGCGACTATACTACGCTTGCCCAGAGATGTCAAATCCAGTTCCTGGCACTACATAGAGCGCCGCCCTTCGAGGGCCCGAGACAGCGTCACCTCGTCGGTATACTCCAAATCTCCGCCGACAGGCAGGCCGCGCGCGAGCCGCGTGATACTAACGCCGCTTGTTTGAAGCTGTTGATAAATATAGGCCGCCGTGTTTTCGCCTTCAAGGCTGGGATTAGTTGCCAGGATGACTTCCCGAGGCTCCCCCACGCGCACGCGTTCCATCAACTCAGCAATGCGTAGTTTTTCGGGATAAACCCCATCAATGGGCGACAGGGCGCCATGCAAGATGTGATAGATCCCCCGATACGCGCCGGTCCGCTCGATCGCTAGCACATCCATAGGCTCCTCGACCACGCAGATCAACGTCTGGTCGCGGCTAAGATCGGCGCAGATCGGACACGGGCTTTGTTCAGCGATATTGAAGCAGCGCTGGCAGAGCACCGTGCCGACGCTTAGGGCGGCCAAGGCGGTCGACAAGGCCTCGGCCAGCCCATTGGGTTCGCGCAGCAAATAGAAGGTGAGTCGCGAGGCGGTCTTGGGCCCGATGCCGGGCAACCGCGAGAGCAACTCAATGAGATTGGATACCGGTCGCGCCAACGTTTGGGACATGACCTTGCTCCTGTATCAGGTCTACATCAACCCCGGAATGCGAAGCCCTCCCGTGAGTGATCCCATTTTATCGGCGGCAAGAGCCTGTGAGCGCTCGATGGCCTCGTTGATGGCCGCCAGGACCAAATCCTGAAGCATCTCTACATCTTCGGGATCCACGGCATCTGGAGAAATCTGAAGGGAGAGCAGCTTCTGATGACCGTTCATCACCGCCTTGACCATGCCGCCACCAACCGTCACTTCAACAACTTCGTCACCGAGCCGCTCCTGAGTCTTGGCAAGCTCTTCCTGGAGTTTCTGCAATTGACCCGCCATACCGCCACCCGCACCGCCAGCGCCGCCCGCTGCACCACCCGCGGGGCGAAGGCCGTATGCCGGCCTCGGCTTACCTTTACTCATGAACTAACCTCCTTGCACCACCTAAGATGACTACACAACACCGCGAGACCGCAGTGCGACCCGTAGATTATTTTAACGACTTAACCACCGCGCCCAACTTGCGCGCATCGCTGAGCAGCAGATCCTCATCCTCTCCTGCGGCCGTATGGGCAGGCACACTGGCTGCGGGAGGGGTAACAACCGGCGCAGACTCTCCCGTTAAGACACAGCGCACCTGGATGTTCCATCCGACCAATTCCTGCCAGGCGGCTTCCACTTGGATGCGATTCTCGCTCTGGTTGACGAGGTCTCGCGCAAACGCATGGGAAAACTGCATCACCACAACCTGACCGACCACGTCCAACTCTCGCACGGAACGCAGGGCCGCCTGCACCTTCATGCCGCACCGCTTGCCAGCCAGACCCAAAAACCGATCCCATTGAGACTGCACAGCGCGCAATAGGTCACCATCCTGAGATGGCGCAGATGAATCCGGCTGCTGCGGTGCGGCCGCGGGCTGCCCCGCAGGACGAACTTCCCCGGCTGAGGCAGAAGCCGCGGCCGAGGCAGACTTGCCGGTCGGCAAGGACGCGGGGGGAGCAGATACCCTGGCGGTTTGCCGGGCAAGGGGCAATTCCGGCGCTGTCGGGCGACCCTCGACCGGTGGTTGTGCCGGCGCCACGCCGCCGGATGCACCGATGGGCAAAGCCGCGCGCAAGAAAGCCAGCTCGAGGGGAAGCTGGGGCACGCCCGGAACTTGATCGCGCAAAGCCGCGCGCGCCTCGGTGAATTCCCGCAAGGCGGCCAGCAACGCGGCAGGTGTGGTTCGCTCAGCCTGGCGCGCCATCGTGGCGACAACATCCTGGGGAAGATCCAGCAATTCGGGGGCCCGCGCCACGCGTATGAACAGGACGCCGCGCAGGTAGGCCACAATCTGATCAGCCAGTTGGCTGAGCTCAACACCCTCAGCGACCAATCGGTTGATCAAGTCCAACCCGGCGGCTGTGTCATGGTCGGCCATATGATCCGCAAGATGCCCGATGGTCTGCGCATTCACCAGGCCCAGCACGCTCTCGACGCGTGCGAGGGTCAGCACGTCATCGCCGTAAGAAAGCAACTGATCCAAGAGGCTCACAGCGTCGCGCATGCTGCCGGTTGAGCGGCGGGCAATCGCCACCAGCGCCTCGGATTCCGCCTGACCGCCCTCGGCCCGCAATACGACCGCCAGATGCTCGGCAATCTCAGCGGTAGGAATACGCCGAAAATCAAACCGTTGGCAACGCGACCGCACCGTCTCTGGGACGCGATCGGGTTCAGTGGTCGCCAGAACAAAGACCGCATGCGGCGGAGGTTCCTCAAGCGTCTTCAACAGCGCATTGAAGGCTTCCTTGGTCAGCATGTGTACTTCGTCGATAATATAGACTTTGTAGCGCGCCTCGTTGGGCCGAAAACCGATCTTCTCGCGCAAATCACGGATCTCATCGATCCCCCGGTTGGATGCGGCATCGATTTCGATCAGATCGAGTTGACGGCCCTCGGCAATCGCAGTGCAAATGCGGCACTGATTGCAGGGACGGCTGACAGGGTCTTCGGCAAGACAATTGATGGCCTTGGCCAGAATGCGCGCGGTGCTCGTTTTACCGGTGCCGCGCGGGCCGGTGAAGAGGTAAGCATGAGAAAGCCGACCCTCATGCAGCGCGCGATGCAACGTCAGCGTCACGTGCTCCTGGCCTATGACTTCCTCGAAGTTCTGCGAGCGCCACTTGCGATACAGGGCCAACACGGCCATGAAGTGCCCTCCATTCTGAGACACAGTCCACCAGCGACCCATGGCTAGGATCGCCATCCCGGCAGTGTACCACAGCCCTCGATGTTCTCGCAACTCATCAGCGCCGCTGAGGCGCGTGCAAAATGCATTTCCTTGGATATTCGCAGCACGGAGGTGGATGTGCTATAATGCCGCCCATGAGCGACAACAGCCGAGTCCTCACGGGCTTCATGGAGCGCCGGGCTCTGGGGGCAGCTGTTGCTGAGTTGGCCGAAATCACTGACCCCGAGTTGATCGCAAAACGCGCACAGGAGATCGCCCAACACGGCAGCACTGCACTCGCAGCCTTGCTCGCCGCGCTCGAGACCGATGATCCGCAGTTGCGGGGTGGCCTGGGACAAATCGCCAAACGCCTGGATCGCGATCTCGTCGTGCCCGCGCTTCAGCAGGCCGCGCGCACCCGCGAACGCAGCGATCATGCACGGCTGACCGCGCTCACGATCCTCGATCGCTTTTTGGGCGAGACTGTCGATGACTCGATGCTGGGCGGGCTTCAGGATCCCGATGGTGTGGCCCTTCAGTCGTTGCACGAGTTGACCCGGGCCATGACCGACGACCCGCTCGCGATCCTCGAATACCTTGGGCAGCTCATGGAACAGCCGCCAGAAGTCGCCCACATGATCCTGGATGCCGTGCCGCAGCTGCCTCCAGACCCAAACCTGGTGACTTTGCTGCGCATGCTGGCGCAGGATGAAAATGGGGCGATCGCCCAAAAGGCCATTGACCGGCTCAGTCGAACCCGCTCCACCGAGGCACTGCAAGCTCTTACCAGCCTGGCGCTGACCGTGCCACCCACCGCCGCCGCCCTGGCGGCGCGCGGTCATCGTAAGCTGCGCCTGAGCGGCGTGCCCGATGCGACTGATCCTCACCCGCAAATTCGAGCGTTGCTTTCGCCCATCGATGGCGCCGGGGGCCAAGTCATCTGGTTTATCGAACACTCGGCCGTGCAGGATATCGGTCAGTCCCTGACCTTAATCGCGCGTGATCCTGATGGCCTGGCATTCGCCTGGGGCTCGCCCACGACGCTCACCGGGAGTTTGCCGCCCGCACGACCGGAGGGCAGCGTGTACTCACTGGCGCCAGAAGACGGGTCGCCGGCTTTGCTGATGTTGGAGGCGCCGGTTGCAGTGGCGCGCTTTGTGGTTCAACAGGCGCTGAAGCTGAATTGGGCGACCGGGACCCCCCCTCCTCTGGACTATCGCCTCCTGAATCCGCTGATCTGGGCAGGTGGCGATGCCGGTGAAGCACCCCAGCTGCCGGCGCCGGCCGATCGAACGCCCCACGAACTGGCTGCTCTGCTGGATCATCCGGCATTCGCCACCTGGTTTTGGCAATCGGAGGCGGTGCTGGCCGCGGCGAAACGGCTGCGGCTGGGCTCCAGCGGCGCCGCGCGCACCACGGAGATCACCGCGCTCGCCACAACGCACTTCGGCCCATCTGTCCGAAAAGGCTACCAGCAGCGCCTGGAAGGCATGGCGCGCTGGCTATCGTTGGCCGACCAAACTACCACGGCTGAGATGGCCATGGCCGCTGCTGCTCATCTGGCGAGCTGCACACCCGCTGAATCGCCTTTCGTGCGACGGCTGATCGGCATAGGCTTGGATGTAGCACAAGTCAACCTGCAAAGCGGCCGCTAGCGAGTTATGTGACTTTGCGTTTTGTGATTGCACATGGGAGTGGCCTTCAGATCAAGGCCCATAAAACCTTCTTATAGGGAGATTGTACATGTTCAGCTTTTTAGGCGGTGGTGAATGGCTGATCCTACTGGTGATCGTGCTGATCGTCTTCGGCGTGGGCCGGCTGCCCGAGATCGGTGGTGCACTGGGCAAAAGCATACGCGAGTTTCGGCAGAATGCTAAGAACGACGACGACGCAGCAGACACACCAAAAGACAACACAGGGGATGGCAAAGCATAACGAAGCACCCGGCGCTGAGACATCTGCGAGCCGACGCCTCAGCACTGGAAGGCTTCGTTCGGCGGCTATTCCTAGACAATTTTTGACTTGCCAGCGTCCCTAACTTTGACCCCGCAGCCGTTAATCATGTCGAAGGAGATATGTCAAGAACCATGGAGAAACTTCAGCTCAATGTTCCCGATCTGTGGGCAGATCATCACGTCCTGAAAGTACGCGCCGTCTTGGCGGCCATGCCCGGCGTTCAGGACATCATCGCCAGCTCGGCCTTCCGCCTCGTCGCGTTGAGCTACGATCCCGCCCTCACCACCCCCGGCGCCATCATGGCCGAGCTAGAGGAGGCGGGCTACCCCGTCGCCACCGCTGACACAGGCCCTGTGACCGAACGCGTCCCTATTGCTGACGGCAAACGTGACCCGGCCTGGACCCGCCTCGGCATGCGCCAGATGAAAACGGACGAGCGAGATTTGAAGACGAAGCGGTAGGTGGGTAAATTGGGGCTTGGTAAATTGGTAACTTGGGAGTGCGGCAGCACTCCGGTCTGCCAGCCTGCCAATTGAGCCAAGCCGCCAGTCTACCATAAACACCAATCTACCGATTTACCAATCTACCGAACCAGGAGCAAACACTCATGGCAAAAGTCACTATCGTTCCGAGCATTGACCCGGCTGCCTGCGGCATCCTGGACTGGGCCGCAACCGCGGGCATCCAGACCTCCTTCAGCCGCGCGGCCGATTTCAAACCCTGCACCATCGGCAACGGCCAGTCCGGCATCTGCTGCAAGAACTGCTACATGGGGCCGTGCCGCGTCACCAAGGATGGGCAGGTGGGCATCTGCGGCGCGACCGTCGAGACCATCGCCGCGCGCAACCTGGCCCGTGCGATCGCCGCGGGCGCGGCGGCGCACTCCGATCACGGCCGCGACCTGGCCTTCACGCTGCAAGCGGTAGGGCTGGGCGAGACGCAGGGCTACGAAGTCCGCGATGAAGCCAAGCTCTACGCTGTCGCCGCCAAGCACGGCATCCCCACCAAGGGGCGCACGATCAAGGAAATCACCCTCGACGTCGCCAACAAAGCGATCAGCGAGTTCGGCCAGCAGCGCGGGCAATTGAGCTATCTCTCGGTCGCGCCGGCCAAGCGCCAGGCGATTTGGAAAGAACAGGGCGTGATGCCGCGCGGCATTGATCGCGAGGTCGTCGAGATCCTGCACCGCACGCACATGGGCGACGACCAGGACGCCAGCCACATCCTCAACGCCGCGATCCGCACCGCCTTGTCCGACGGCTGGGGCGGATCGATGTGGGCCACCGACATCTCCGACATCCTGTTCGGCACCCCCAGCCCCAAGGTCGGCGAGGTCAACCTGGGCTGCCTGGAGGAGAAGCAGGTCAACATCATCGTCCACGGCCACGAGCCGACCCTCTCCGAGATGATCGTGGCCGCGGTGCAGGACCCCGAGCTGATCGCCTATGCGGTGAGCAAGGGCGCGGAGGGCATCAACCTGGCAGGCATCTGCTGCACCTCCAACGAGGTGATGATGCGCCAGGGCATCCCGTCGGCCGGCAACTTCCTGAACCAGGA
>JAPKMS010000340.1 GCA_026645775.1 Anaerolineae bacterium | reverse complement strand
GCGTGCTGGTCGCCTGGGAGACGGTCAGCGAGACGAACAGCGCCGGGTTCAACCTCTACCGGGCGGACGGCGGCGTGCTCACCCTCGCAGAGGATTCAGCCGGCTGGACCCGGCTGAACGCGGCGCTGATCCCCTCCGCGGCGCCGGGTTCAGGCGCGGGGCATGCATACACCTGGCTCGACGCGACCGCGATGCCGAACGCAAACTACGTCTATCGGCTGGACGCCGTGGCGCTGGATGGCACGGTCGAGGTCCTGGGCCGCGTCGACGTGGTTTACCGTCCGCCGCAGCGGCGGTGGCTGCCGTTTGCCCAACGGTAAGAGGGATTGAAGATTGAAGATGGGAAACCGTGACCTCCGCGTCACTCCGTGGAGTAATCCCAACGGGTCAGGGAGAATGATGCGTTACAAACAACTCGTCAATGACGCCGGCCGGCTCATCGTCGCGTCTGCCTTGTTGCTCAGCCTGCTGCCCGCGACTGTGACGGCCGAACCGGCGGCGCCGGCCGAGATTCGCCTGCGCGTCGAGACGCCGGCCTACACCCTCGATGCCCAGGGCCTGCGCGTGCCGGGCTACGCGGCCGATGACACGCCGGGGGCGCCGGCGCTGCCTGTCTGGTCCACGGTGGTCGAGCTGCCGCCGGACGGCGCCTGGCAGATCACGTACGAGACCGCGGGCGCTCGCGATCTGCGCACGGCGGCCGCGCTGCCCGCCGTGTCCGTGCCGCAGTTCGCGCCCGGGGGACCCCAGGGCGCGGCCGCCCTGGCTGACCTCCCGGCAGCCCTGCCGCTGGCCGACCGGCCCGATCCCGCCATCTACGGCCACGACGCGCTCTACCCCACGGCCCCGGTGACTGCCGGGCCGGTGCAGTGGCAGCGCGGCCGGCGGCTGCTGCCGGTGCGCGCCTACCCGTTCCAGTACAACCCGGCCACGGGCGCGCTGCGCCACCATCCCGACCTCCGCATCACGATCACGGTGGCGCAAGCAGCGCCGGGCGCCCCACAGGCTGAAGCCGCGATTCAGGCAAATATGCGCCTCAACGCCCCGGGCCAGCTCCGCATCTCCACCGATGCGGGCGGGCTGTATCGCCTCACCTACGCCGACCTGCTGGCCGCGGGCGTCCCGGTCGCGGCCACGGACCCGGCCAGCCTGGCGATGTCGCACCTGGATGCGCCGATCGACATCGAAATCTCCGGTACGGAGGATGGTCATCTCGACCCGGGCGACCAGGTGATCTTCTACGCTGAGCCCTACGTGGGCCGCTACATGACCCACAACGTCTACTGGCTGGCCTACGGCGCTGCGGCCAGTGCGCCGCGCATGGCGGCGCGATCAGCGCCGCGCACCGGCACCGAGCCGCCGGTCACAGCCATCACGCAGACGCTGCACGTGGAATACGACCGCACCTACTACAGCACCTATCACCTGCCGCGCACCGCCGACCATTGGTTCGACACACCGCTCTATGCCAACGCCGCGGCCCCGACCATCAGCGTCACCTACGCGCTGGCGCTGGATGATCCGCTGCCGGTAGGCAACCTGGTGCTGCGCGCGGCGTTGCACGGCGGCGCTGCGCGCGACGAGGCGCCCGATCAATCGGTGGCGCTGGCGTTCAACGGGCATGCTGCGGGCACGTTTCGGTGGGATGGCAGCGTCAGCCACATCGTGACGGCCACGCTCCCGGCAGCCTGGCTGGATGGCGACGCAAACAGCGTCACCTTGACCGCGGCGCTGGCGCAACTGCCTGCGCTGGACGGCTACTGGGTGTCGCCCGATTGGGTCGAAGTGGAGTACCCGGCGCGGGCCGAGGCCGAAGAGGACCGTTTGCTCGTCCTGGCTCTCGCAGAACGCGCGCCGGCGCTCGTCGCGACCGGGTTCACCACCGCCACGGTGCGCGCCTACGACGTGAGCGATGCCCGTCATCCGGTGCGTCTGTCCGAGGTCCTCGCGATCTCCGACGGCGAAACCTATGCCATCCGCGTGTGGGACGAGGGCAAAACGGTGCGCCGGTATGCGCTGAGCGCGGACACGGCGCTGCTGGCCCCGGCGGCCATCGAGCCCGACACGCCGTCGGCCTGGCGTTCGCCCGATCACGCCGTCGACTATATCGCCATCGTCCATCACTCGCTGTGGGATGCCGTCCAACCGCTGCTCGACCACCGGGCGGCCGAGGGGCTGCGGGTGGCAAAGGTCGATGTGCAGGATGTCTACGACGAGTTCAGCGCCGGCCGGGTGGACCCGGAGGCGATCCGCGACTTCCTATCCTACGCGTATCACCATTGGAATGCGGGCGCCGCGCCCCCGCAATACGTGCTCCTGGTGGGTGACGGCCACTACGACTTCCGGGGCGTGCAGCGGCCCGACCTGCCCAACCTGATCCCGCCCTACTTAGTGGACGTCGATCCCACGATCGGGGAGACCGCGGCCGATAACCGCTATGTCAGCGTCGATGGCCCGGACGATTATCTGCCCGACATGGCGATCGGCCGCATCCCGGCCAAAACGTCGGCCGATGTGACCGCGGCGGTAAACAAGATCATCACATACGAGACGGCCGCACCGACCGGAGACTGGCAGCGCCGCGCCGTGTTTGTCGCCGATGACTACGCCAATGACTCCGGGAATTTTCACATGTTGAGCGATGAGACTCGACTGCACTGGCTGCCCGCCGGCTACCGAAGCCAGGCGATCTACTACCGCATGGATGCGGCCCACGACACCGGAGAGGAGATGCGGGTCGCGATCCGCGGCGCGTTCAACCAGGGCGCGTTGATGATCCAATGGATCGGGCACGCGTCCCGCGCGCGGTGGGGCTCGGTCAGCATGTTCGACCTGCTGGACCCGGCCCGGCTCGCGCCGCAGAGTGCGCTGCCGGTCACCTTCAGCTACTCCTGCTGGTCGGGCTACTTCATCAACCTGACGGGGAGCAAGCAGTACAATTACAACGAACAGGCCTTGGGCGAGGCGCTGCTGTTGACCCCCGGCCGCGGATCGGTGGCCGACCTGTCGCCGAGCGGGCTGCACGTCGGCGGCGCCTTGCTGCTGTTGAACCAGGGGATCGTGCAGGCGCTGACCCGGGAGCGGGTGGCGCGCGTGGGGCCGCTGGTGGATACGGGCAAGCAGTTCTACTTTGCCAACACCCGCGCATGGCACGATGTCATCGATACGATGGTGCTCTTCGGGGATCCCGCCACCCGGCTCCGCCTGCCGCCGCCGGCGATCTACCTGCCGCTAGCGGGGGCGGCCCAGCCATGATTTTTCACCGCAGAGACACAGAGGGCGCAGAGGTTTTGGATTCTCTCTGCGCCCCACGATGGGAACTCGCTGTCCCCTAACGTCCAAGTCTGACCGAAGTAACTATCCGGTGACCGCCGGCGTGCCGACGGACGGCGTGAGCGGGACAGGCGTCCGCGCGCCGGGCGTCAACGTGCCTGCGGGCGGGTTCGCGCGGCCCGGGCTGGGGGGCCAGTCGCTGCGCCAGGTGTCACCGCGATCGCGGCTGAAGCTGGCATCGGGCTTCCCTGCGCTGTACTTCACCGTATCCACCACCTTGCCGGTGCGATCCACCAGGCGGACCTGGCCGGCCGCGTCATCCAGCGTCAGTCGGGCCTGGCGACCGAAAAGCACCAGGTAGCCGCCGGCCGGCAGCACGGTCTTGCGCGGGAGGCGATATGTCCGCTCCCAACGTCGCCCCGTCTGCACGCCCCACCCGTTGAGATCGATGGCCCGCGCCGTCGGGTTGTACAGCTCGATCCACTCGTCCTGCGCATTCAGCTTGCCGTCCCTATCCCAATCGACTGCGCGCGGCGCGGGCAAAAACTCGTTCAGCATCACGTTCGGCGTCCGGGTCGCGGTCGGAGAGGCGGTGGCCGTCGGCGTGAGCGTCGGCCCGCCAGACGGCAGGTCAGTCGGCGTGGGCGTCTCGGTGGGTGT
>JAPKMS010000339.1 GCA_026645775.1 Anaerolineae bacterium | reverse complement strand
GCCGAACAGCAGCCCGAACGCGTACGGGAAGTTGTAGAACGATAGGTTTGCGTCGTAGTAGTGCGGCTTCCACGTCCACATGTACGGATGTAGATAGCGCTCGTCCAGCCCGTCGCCGTAGGTGGCCTGCTGAGCTCGCGCCATGATCTCGCACAGGTCGTCGGCCGACAGTTCGGCCCCGGCGCGGCGCTCGAAGACCTCCCGCTCGAACAGGTAGCGGGAGTAGATGTCCACGATGACCTGCGTGTCACCCACGAGCATCGTCTCCAGGATCGCCAGCTCAGCCGCGGGGTCGGTCGTCTGCCCCAGCACGGCCTCCATCACAATGGTCTCGCACAGGATCGATGCGGTCTCGGCCAGCGTCATCGGCGTCTCGCTTTGCAGCGGGGTTTTGCCGGCCGCGTAGAGGCACTGCGCGTGGAAGGCGTGGCCCAGCTCATGCGCGACCGTGGAAACCTGGTCCAGCGAGCCGTCGAAGTTGCAAAGGACGCGCGATTCCTTCACTGCGTCCACGCCCATGCAGAACGCGCCCCCGCGCTTGCCCTCCCGCTGCTCTGCGTCGATCCATCGATTGTCGAAGGCGCGCTGCGCGAGCGCGGCCAGGTGCGGGCTGAACGCGGAGAAGTGGGTCAGGATGAATGCCCGCACTTGATCCCAATCGTATGCACCCCCGGCCTTGCCCACCGGTGCAAAGATGTCCCACCAGGCGAGCTGCGCCTTGCCCAACCGCTGCGCCTTGGCCCGGAAGTATTTGCGGAAGACCGGGAACGCGTCCGCCATCGCGCCCAGCATCGCCTCCAGCGTGGCCCGGTCGATCCGCGCGATATCGATGGCGCTGTGCAGCGCGTCCTGGCGGCCGCGGCGCCGGTTCAGCGTGTTTACCTCGCCCTTGATCCCGTTCAGGCACGCGGCCAGCGGCTCACGCGCCGAAGCCAGCAACGCCAGCTCGGCTTCGTACCCGCGGCGGCGCACGCCCTCATCGGGGTGCGAGCGCAGGTTGATCAGCGCGGGCAGCGGCAGGCGCACCTCTTTGCCGTCCAGTTCGAAGTCGGCCGCGAGCTGCGAGGTGATGGTGCCCTGCAGCTTGCCCCATGCCCCCGCGCCGCTCAGGCTGAGCTCGGCCGCCAGCGCCTCCTCGGCGGCACTCATCAGGTAGCGGCTCTGCTCTGCGGCTTCGCGCAGGGCGAACGCGTGCGCCGCGGCGGTCGCGTCCGCGGCAATCACCGTGTCCAGCACCGGCGCCAGGCGGCCGAGCCACGCCTTAAACTGCGTGCCCAGCATCCGCAGCCGCACGGCGACCAGCTCGAACTCCGACTCGCGCCGCCGGGCCAGCACGTTGTGCGAATCGGTGGTGACGAATGACGCGATGTAGGGGCCGAGCGTGTAGGCCAACAGGCTGGCCCGGTTGAGGCGGTCAACCGCCTCGCCGACCAGCGGCGCCAGCTCAGCGATGGGCGTGTGCGCATCGGCGGCGGCTGCGCGGCCGGCGAAGAACGCCTCCAGGTCGGTGAGCTGCCGGGCGAAATCGGCCAGCGCGGCCGCGAATTCCGGCGACTCCAGGCCGGGGTAGACGTTGGATAGATCCCAACGCGGGGGTGTTTGGGTCATGGTAGTCTCCTTGCCATTACTGTGAACAACATATCCTTCGGCCGGACGGGTTCGTGGGTGAACTCGCTGCAAGGCAGTTATTCATGCCGAGCGCGGCGCCACGGAGGCTGAGCAACTCACCGCAGAGACGCGGAGGACGCTGAGTTTTTTAGATCTCTCTGCGCCTCGGCGGTGATTCTCAGGGCAAGGCGTCCCAGGCCTGGGCCATCAAGCCGCGATACTCGTAATCGGCCATGGGATGCTCACCCTTGTTCCACGTCTGCGCGATGCCGCCTGTGCGCCACGGCCTTCCAGATCTCCACGATGATCAACGTCAGCAGGGCCAGGCCGAAGCTGAGGGCCAGCTCAACCGGCTGCAACGGTTGCGTGCCGAAGATGCGGTTAGCCACGGGCAGATAGACCACGACCATCTGCAACGCGATGGTCAGCACCGCGGCCAGCAGCATGGCCCGGTTGGTGAAGGGGCCGATGCTCCAGATCGGGTTCTCCTCGGAGCGCGTCGCCACGGCGACCGCCAACTGCGACAGCACCAGGGTCGTGAAGAGCACCGTCTGCCAGCGCGGGTCGGCCCCGTGCCAGAGGCCCCAGGCCGCGCCGATGGCGAGGGCGCTCATGACGATGCCGATGCCGATGATGAACTGCACCATGCCGCGGCCGAATATGCTCTCGCTGGCCGTGTAGGGCGGCCGTTTCATCACGTCCCGCTCCGGCGGCTCGACGCCCAGCGCCAGGGCCGGCAGGCCGTCTGTGACCAGGTTCATCCAGAGGATCTGAAGCGGCAGCAGCGGCAGCGGCATGCCCAAGATCGGGCCGATCAGCATGACGGCGATCTCGCTGGCGTTGCACGTCAGCAGGTATTTGATGAAGCGCCGGATGTTGTCGTAGATGACCCGGCCCTCGGCCACCGCGGCGACGATCGTGGCGAAGTTGTCGTCGAGCAACACCATGTCGGCCGCGCCCTTGGCCACGTCGGTGCCGGTGATGCCCATCGCCACGCCGATGTCGGCCTTCTTCAGCGCCGGCGCGTCGTTGACGCCGTCGCCGGTCATCGAGACGATGTTGCCCTGCCGCTGGAACGCCTCGATCAGCTTCAACTTGTGCTCAGGCGAGACGCGGGCGAAGACCGACACCTCGCGGGTCGCCTCGGCCAACTCCTCCACCGACAGACGGTCCAGCTCCTGGCCGGCGAGGAAGCGGTCGTTGTCAGTGATGCCGACCTGCTGGGCGATGTGGCGCGCGGTCAGCGGGTGGTCGCCGGTGATCATCACCGGCCGGATGCCGGCGCTGCGGCACTCCAGCACCGCGGCTCGCACCTCCGGTCGCGGCGGGTCAATCATCCCGAACAGTCCCACCAGGATCAGATCGCGCTCCAAAGCTTTGTCGGTCGTCTCGTCCGGCGGGCGGTCCAGGATGCGCAGGCCGACGCCCAGCACGCGCATGCCCTTGGCGGCCATCTGGTCGTGCGCAGTCATGATGCGCGCCCGCCAGGTCGCATCCAACGGGTGCAGCTCACCCTCCACCCACACCTGGCCGGAGATGTTCAACATGCCGTCGATGGCGCCCTTGGTGAAGGCGACGAACGGCGGCATCACCGCCTGGTTGACGCGGCGCTCCCAGATCGGCACGAGGCTGTCCGGCAGCTCGCCGATGGTCTGCGGCGTGCGATGCACCGTGGTCATGCGCTTGCGCACCGAGTCGAACGGCGCCTCGGCCACGCGCGGGAAGGCGGCTTCGAGGTCAGCCTTCTTGATGCCGGCGTAGGCCGCGGCCACCACCAGCGCGCCTTCGGTGGGATCGCCGAACGCATGGTAGCGACCGGGCTGCTCCTCGTCGGACGACAGCACGGCGTCGTTGTCGAGCGCGCCGGCGATCAGCAGCAGATCCAGGGTCGGCTGCGCGCCGGGCGCGGGGATGCTGCCCGTCGGCACCAGCTCGAACGCCGTTTCGTCTTTCGCCTGTGTCAGCTCAAAGGAGTGGTTGGCGATGTCGAGCGCCGTCACCGTCATGCGGTTCAGCGTCAGCGTGCCGGTCTTGTCCGAGCAGATCACCGTGACCGAGCCGAGGGTCTCCACGGCCGGCAGCTTGCGGATCAGCGCCCGGCGCTTGAGCATCCGCTGCGCGCCGAGCGAGAGCGCGATCGTGACCACAGCGGTCAACGCCTCGGGCACCGCGGCCACCGCCAGGCTGACCGCGGTCAGCAGCAGCTCCTTGATGTCGCTCTGGCCCCGGATCAGACCCAGGGCGAAGATCACGGCGACCAGGATCAGCGCGGCGCCGGCCAGCCACTTGCCCAGCTTGTCCAGCCGCCCCTGCAGCGGCGTCTGCTCCTGCACCACGCCCTGGATCATCGTCGCGATGTGGCCCAGCTCGGTGGACATGCCGGTCTCGGTCACAACGAACTCGCCGCGGCCGTAGTTGACGATCGTGCCGCTGTAGAGCATGTTACGGCGGTCGCCGAGGGCCTTGTCGGTCTCGAAGACCAGGGCCGGATCCTTCTCCACCGGCTCGGATTCGCCCGTCAGCGCGGCCTCCTCGACGCGCATATTGATGCTCTGGAGCACGCGGCCGTCGGCGGGCACGATGTTGCCGGTCTCCAGGATCACCACGTCGCCGGGCGCCAGCTCGCGGGCCGAGATGTCCTGGGTCTTGCCGTCGCGGCGCACGCGCACGCGGGGCACGGCCATACGCTTGAGGGCCTCCATGGACTGCTCGGCCTTGACCTCCTGGACGTAGCCCAGGACGGCGTTGAGCACGACGATGACCAGGATCACCACGGCCTCGATCCAGTCGCCCAGCACGGCCGAGACGAGCGTGGCGATGAACAGGAGGATCGTCAGCACGCCGGTGAGCTGCTCGACGATGATCTCCCAGCGCGTCCGGCCGCCCTTTTCGACCAATTCGTTCAGGCCGACCGCGGCCAGGCGCGCCTGCGCCTCGGCGCTCGCCAGGCCCGGCGCGGCATCGCTGCCGAGCTGCGCCAGCGCATCTGCGGCGGATAGTTTGTACCAGTGCGTTTTCATGGCTGCTCCTGGGGCAAGGTAGATTCGTTTGGAAACTGATTCCTTCGAGTTCAATTCTGAATTCGATAATCCAACAAATGGGGCTCTCTCTGCAAAAGTTCAAGCAATACCTTGGTCGAACCGGAGGGCGAACGTTTGCCTTGCTCCCATTGGCGCACTGCTGACACGCTGACGTTCAGGACTTTGGCGAAGACGATCTGACTCAGCCTGGCCTTCTTCCTGATTTCCTGAATATGGACGGATGATATTTCAACTTCGGGGACGATGACCCCAAGTTCGTCAAGTTGCTTCTTGGTAAAGGTAGTCGGCAGGCCCAAATTCACCAAACCCTGGACCGTCTCGCCGATGGCCTCGCGCACATCACTTCTCATCGGATTCCTCCTCTATTCTGCACAACTCATCGTTCTCTATGGCGACCTCGATCTGCGCTGGGGAGAGGGCTAACAAAGTGGCGGCAAGCTCTCTGAAGAGGGCCAGTTCGTCGTCGGCAATGTTATCAACATCGGATTTCTTGAATCCATAGACGACAACGGCCCTGTCGCCTTGCCGATAGACGATGAGCGTCCTATAGCCGCCGCTCTTGCCTTGACCCTGGCGAGCGACCCTGACCTTGAACAAGCTCGAACCAAGATTCGCCGTTGCCAGGCCGTCTTCGAGATGTCGTATGGCCTGCAGAAGCATGGCATTGGTGATGCGCTCTCGCCGCATCCATTTCCTGACGAACCTGGTGGTCAGCTTGTGCATATTCATAATCTATCACATTGTGATACGTCTGTCAATGCAGACGACGATAGCGCGGCGCCGTAGCACACCGCAATGGGTGACGAATTGAAAACGCCTTCGCCGCATCGCCGCCGAGCGCCAAGCCGTGCCCCTCTGCCAGTGAGAGCCACTGAGGGGCGTAGCCCCCCAGACCCCCCAGGGGACAGGGCGCAGGGGACAGGGTGCTTACGGGAGAGAGCTCCTGGCGACACGAAAACCGTAGCTGTCGAACCTGCGGCCAGGGTTCAACCTACCACCAGGAACTGGATCTTCTGCGCCTTGGTCATGCCCGCGGCGAAGTTCTCGTAGACATCGCGGAAGTAGTCGGCGCAGAGCGTGACAAGCTCTTCGTCGCCGTAGGCGGCCGTCAGGTATTGGCGGAGATCGGGGATGGCGGGCGTCATGGGCCGGGTGTGTCCCTTTGCGATAATCGGGTGCGGTCAGCTTTTCTTGTCGCCGCAGTTTACCACGGTCTCGGCGCTGCGGCAATACGCGGCCGGCCCGGCGCTTTGGGCTGTCATCAATCCAGCAGGTTATCAATGATGCGGCTCAGCGGCTTCCAGACCAGCTCAGGCAAGATGTTGGATACCGCCCACCAGATCACGCCCCCGACCAGGTAGCGCAGCCAGCCGGGCGAGACGAATTGCGACACGCCGTAGTACACAGCGCCGAACGAGAGGCCGTAGCAGGCGACCCAGTAACCTGTCTTCAGCGCGGCCTGGCCGACCGCGCGCGCCGGGAAATAGATGCGCTCGTAGGCCCCCAGGTGCAGCCAGAACAAAAACACGGCGAGCGCTGCCAGGGTGATGCCGATCACGATGCGATCCCAGGGTGCGTCCAGGTACCAGGCCATGTCGGATATTATAGCGGACGTTCGGGGTACGGCAAACTGGCAGTCGGGATCGGGTGCGTTGCGGGGCGGGTTTTCGGCAGCGAGGCTGCCCGAAGCTTCCTTTCAACTGCCGGCCCGGCCGTTGGCCGCAACATGAAATCACGCTGGTTGGTCGGCGAGCAGCGGTTGTAGTATGATATGCCCATGGCGAGAATGAAGCGATTTGTGGGCCGCACCCTGCTGGCGGTGTTGGTCGCAGGCGGCGCGGCCGTGGCCATCTGGGGCTGGGTACAAGCCCGTTACGACAGGCTGGTGCTGACCGATCTGGCCAGCACACCCGCGCGGCCGGTGGCCATCGTGTTCGGCGCGGGCATCCGGCCCGGCGGCGGGCTGACCCCGATGCTGACCGACCGGATGGACACGGCCGTTGCGCTCTACCGGGCCGGCAAAGTGCGCAAGCTGCTGGTGAGCGGCGATAACCGCTTCCTGGACTACAACGAGCCCGGCGCAATGTACGATTACGCGGTGGCGCAGGGGGTGCCGCCGGCCGATGTCGTGCGTGATTACGCCGGCCGGCGCACCTATGACACCTGTTATCGCGCCGGCGCGATCTTCGGCGTCGAGCGGGCCATCCTCGTGACCCAACGCTTCCACCTGCCGCGGGCGCTTTTCACCTGCCGCAACCTGGGCGTGGATGCGGTTGGGTTTTCGGCCGATCGCCGCGTCTACTGGTCTAACGGGTACTATCGATTTCGCGATGCTTTCGCGACCCTGCGCGCCTGGTGGGATGTGAAGATTGCCCGTCCGCTGCCGGTGTTGGGGCCGCCGGAGGATATGGGCCTTTAGGCGGTGCGTTCGTCGGAACATTCCAGGAAAGACATCACGTTGAGGAGGCTATGAACTCTGCGCAGCAGCGCCCCTGGCTCAATTCGCTGCGGCTGCTTGGCCGGCCGGCAGCCGTGCTGCACAGCCTCCGGCGCGAGCACCTGGGCCCCGACCTGTTCGCCGCCCTCACCGTGACGATGGTCGTGCTGCCGCAGACGATGGCCTACGCGATCCTGGGCGGCCTGCCGCCAGAGGTGGGGCTCTATTCGGCCGCGATCGCGAGCATCGTCGGCGCGCTGTGGGGCTCGTCCATTCAGCTCCAAACCGGCCCCAGCAACACGGTCGCACTGCTGACCCTGGCCGCGATCGCCCCGCTTGCGGCGATCGGCACGCCGGCCTACCTGGCGGCCGCCAGCCTGCTGGCCCTCATGGGCGGCCTGCTGCGCCTGGTGATGGGACTGGCCCGGCTTGGCCTGCTGGTGCGTTTTGTTTCCGATGCGGTCATCGTGGGCTTCACCGCCGGCGCGGGCGTGCTCATCGCGGTTAACCAGCTCCGTGACCTGCTTGGGCTCACGCTGCCTTCCACCGCTGAGCTGGTGGACACCGTGCAGGCGCTGGCGCGCAACCTGAATCAAGTGCACCTGCCCAGCCTGGCGGTGGGCCTGCTGGCGATCGGCCTGATTGTCGGGCTCCGGCGCATTAACAAGCGCATCCCGGGGCCGTTGGTTGCGATCATCGGGGCCGCGGCCGCCGTCGCGCTGCTCCACCTGGATGTCGCGCGGGTCAACGCCCTGCCCCGCGGCTTCCCCCCGTTCAGCCTCCCGCCGCTGGCCGACCTGAAGCTGATCGGCCAGCTATCGACCACGGCGCTCTCCGTCGCCGCGATCGGGCTGGTGGAGGCTATTTCGAACGCGCGCGCCCTGGCCAGCCAGACCGGTCAGCGCCTGGACAGCAACCAGGAGTTCGTGGGCCAGGGGCTGGCCAACATCGCGTGCGGGTTCTTCACCGGCTGCCCGGTCACCGGTTCATTCGGCCGCTCCAACCTCAACCTGCAGGCGGGCGCACAGTCGCCGATGGCCAACGTCTTCATCGGTCTGATGGTCATCGTTGCCTTGCTCTTCGTGGGGCCCGCGGCCGCGCTCTTGCCGAAGGCCGCGCTGGCCGGGGTGGTGTTGGTGACGGCCTACAGCCTGATCGACCGGGTGGAGATCGGCCGCATCTGGCGCGGGGGCGGCGCCGACCGGCTTACCCTGGTGATCACGCTGGTGGCGACCTTGACGCTGCCGCTGCAGTTTGCGATCCTGGCCGGCATCCTGATGTCGCTGGGGAGCTATCTGCTGCAGACCAGCACGCCGCGCGTGCGCACCGTGACGCCCACAAAGGATTTTCGCCACTTCGAGCACCAGCCCAACCTGCCGCCATGCCCCCAACTGAGCGTCACCGAAATCCTGGGCGACCTGTATTTCGGGGCGGTGCAGCATGTCGACGAGCAGGTGCATCGCAACCTGGTCGGCCACCCGGGGCAGCGTTTCCTGCTGCTGCGCATGCAGGGCGTCCACAACTGCGATATCAGCGGCATCCACGCGCTGGAATCCATCGTGCGTGCGTACCGCGGACAAGGGGGCGAGGTCTTTCTGTCGCGGGTGCATCCGCCGGTGCTGCAGACGATGACCGCGGCGGGTTTTCTGCAGCACCTGGGCCCGGAGCGTGTGCTGGCGGATGACGCAGCCATCGATCATCTTTTTCATCACGTGCTTGACCCGGCAATCTGCATCTACGAGTGTCCGGTGCGCGTCTTCCGGGAGTGCCAGAACCTGCCCAAGCAGTTCCACGCAGGGCTGGCGCCGGTGCACCTGGGGCCGCTCGTGGGGGCGCCGCCGCTGATCGAGCCGGCCGCGCTGTGGCGGGCGTTGCGAAGCGAGACGCCGCCGGTCGTGATCGACGTGCGCGAGCCCCGAGAGTTTAAGCAGGGCCATGTGCCCGATAGCCGGCTGATCCCGCTGCCAACGCTGCTCGCCGATCTCGACCAGGTTCCGCGTGACCCGGCGGTGGTGTTGATCTGTCGCGGCGGCCGGCGCAGCGCACGGGCGGCCGCCGCGCTGCTGGCAGCCGGCCATCCGAATGTTGCCGCGTTGCAGGGTGGTATGGTAGCCTGGGAGACAGCCAATTTGCTGGAGGCCAGCGAATGAAGAGCCAGAGCGAGATTTCACCCAACATCGGGCTGGATCTGGCGCGCGCCACCGAGGCAGCCGCCTTGGCCGCAGGCCGGTGGGCCGGCCTGGGAGATCCGAATGCCGCCGAGCGCGTCGGCGCCGAGGCGATGATCCGGGCGTTGCAGGCCGTCGAGATCGACGGCTTGGTGTGCCTGGGTGAGGCGGAGCGCGTCGGCTTCGGCGAAGGCGTGACGGTCGCCACCGGCCAACGCGTGGGCGCGGGCGGCGGGCCAGCCGTCGATGTGCTGGCCAAGCCGCTCGAGGGCAGCCGTTTGCTGGCCGGCGGCTACCCGGGCGCGCTGGCCGCGCTGGCTGTGGCCCCGTCCGGCGCCATCCGGACCCCGCCGGGGATCCACTACATGAATAAGATCGTTGTCAACGAGGAGGTCGGATCGGCCCTGGTGCCTGAATGCCTGGATGCCCCCGCCGCGTGGACGCTGGCGCTGGTGGCGCGGGCGAAGGGCAAGCAGGTGCGCGATCTCGTCGTCTTCGTCCTGGATCGGCCCCGCCATGCCGACCTGGTGGCCGAGATTCGCGCCGCGGGCGCACACGTCTTGCTGCGCGCGGGCGGTGATCTGGCCGGCGCGCTGATGGCCGGCCTGCGCGACTGCACGGTGGACGTGCTGATGGGCTCGGGCGGCGTGGTGCAGGGCCTCCTGGCCGCGTGCGCGGTCAAGGCCGCGGGCGGGGCTATGCTGGGTCGGCTGGCGCCGCAAAACCAGGAGGAGGAAGCTCTGTTTCGTGCCGCTGCCCCCGAGTTCCAGCGCATCCGCTCTGCTGATGAGTTGGTGAAGGGGAAGCAAGTCTTTTTCGCAGCCACCGCGATCACGGATGGCCCGCTGTTGCACGGCGTGCGCTATCACGGCCGCCGCGCCGAATCGAACTCGATCATCCTGCGCGCAGAAGCAGGTGTCCGGCGCATCATTCTCACCGAGCACCTGCTGCGCGATTAGCACGTACAAGGAGTCTCTTATGCCGTTACCCTCCCGAACCGAGGCCTGGGACCTCGTCTGCCAATGGATCACCTCAGACAGCTTGCGGAAGCACGTCCTGGCGGTGGAAGCCGCGGTCCGCGCGTATGCGCGACACTTCGGCGAGGACGAGGCGTTCTGGGGCGTCACCGCGCTCTTGCACGATCTGGACTTCGAGCGGTTCCCCGACATGGATGATCCCGTCAACGGCCACCCGCGCACCGCACTCCGGCTGTTCCGGGAGCTGGATTATCCGCCTGCGCTGATCCAGGCGGTGGCCGGCCACGCGCCCTACCTGGGCATCGCACGCACGACCAGGCTCGACTCAGCCCTGTGGGCCTCGGATGAGCTGACCGGGTTGATCATGGCCGTGGCCTACGTCCGCCCCAGCAAGGATTTGCGCGATGTCGAGGTCAGCTCGGTGAAGAAGAAATGGAAGGATAAGCTCTTCGCCGCCGCGGTGAACCGGGCCGATATCGAAGCCGGTGCGGCCGAGCTGGACATCGAGCTTTGGGAGCACGTGCGCATCGTGCTGGATGGCATGAAGTGCATCTCCGCCGACCTGGGGCTGGATGGCCGGCTGGCGCAGCCCGCAGGCTGAAGCCTCAGAGGAATCGAATTTTAACAGCGCCCACAGGCGCACTCACTCAGCCGCTGAGGCGGCTTTTCACCTTGAGGCAGGGAATCCCGTCCCTGAACGGTCATGGCCAAAGATAAAATCATTTTCGTGTTGGGTGGCGGCGGCGCGCGCGGTGCGCTGCAAGTCGGCGCGCTGCGCGCCTTGTGCGAGGCCGACATCTGCCCCGATGTGGTGGTCGGCACCTCGATCGGCGCGCTGAACGCGGCTTTCTTGGGGCTGCACGGCTTCACCGCGGAGGCCATCGACACGCTGGCGGCTGCCTGGCGCGATGCCGCCAGCGCAGACCTGCTGCCCGCGAATTACCTTTGGCTCACCGTGCGCACGCTTTTCGGCCGCGGCGGCGGGCACATGGAGAACCGCATCCTGCCGTTCCTGGACAGCCACGGCATCGTGCCCGACTTGTGCTTCGGCGACCTGGGCGGCGTGCCGGTGCGCCTGGTTGCCGCCGATCTTAATCGATCTGAGGAGAGGGTGTACGGCGCCGATCCGGCGGGTCGCGTGTTGGATGGCGTGCTGGCGTCGGCTGCGCTGCCACCGTGGATCCACCCGCTGGCGCAGCATGATCACCTGCTGCTGGACGGCGGGTTTGTCAGCAATGTGCCCATCGAGGCTGCGCTGGCTGAGTTGCCCTCCAGCCTCATCGTACTCGACATCTCAGATTCCCGCAGTTCCTTCGGCATCGAATCGCCCGGCTTCGGGGGCTGGTTCGATAAGCTCGGCAACACGGTCATGCAGCGCCAGCTCGACCTGGAGCTCGCGCTGGCCGCGGCGCGCAAGGTGCCCGTGCGCCATCTGCGGCTGCAGTTTGCGCACGTCGTCGCGATCTGGGATTTCGAGCACACCGAGGAGCTGATGGCCGCGGGCTATGCGCTCGCCAAGGCGGAGATAGCCGATTGGAAGCCGCAGCGCCGGTTTCTCATGCGCCGGCGGTTGACCCGGGAATAGACCCATAGGACACAGCTTGACCTGACCGACCTGATTGTCGTTTTTTTGTATGATTGTGTCCCGGCGGCGGCATGGACGCTGATCTAAAGAACAGAGCGCTTATGAGGCAAATATCCCCGACATCCCTTTTTCGTGGCCGCTGGCTGATTGCCACGCTGGCCGTACTGGCGCTGTGTGCGCTATTTCTACGTCTGTGCGGCTGGCAACTCCAGCGGCTCGAGGATCGACGTGCTGCCAACGCGCTGTTGCTGGCCCGCATGGAGCAACCGGCCCTGACGTTGGATGGCGGCGCGCTCGATTCTGAGACCGCCGATCTGCGGCAGGCGGTTGTCCGCGGTGCGTTCGATTACAGCCAGGAGATCGTTCTGCGTAACCGCACCTACAACGAGTTGCCCGGCGTCCACGTCATCGTGCCGCTGCGGATCACCGGCGCCGCGGCCGGGGCTGCGATCCTGGTGGATCGCGGCTGGATCCCCTACGAGCTGGCTGACCCAGAGCAGCGGCTGCAGTTTCAGGACGCGGTGGGGCAGGTGGAAGTGCGCGGCATCCTCCGGCGAAGCCAGGCGCGGAGCAGCTCGGCCTCGCCGGCTGACCCGCCGCTGGCGGCGGGCCAGCCGCGGCTGGACGCCTGGCATCGCATCGACATCCCGCGCATCCAGGAGCAGATCCCCTATCCGCTGGCATCGGTTTTCCTGGAGGAGGAGCCTACGGCTGCGAGCTTTTCCCGGCGCTTTCCGCGCCCCATTCCCGAGATCGAACTCAGCGAAGGCTCGCATCTGTTTTACGCGATCCAGTGGTTCTCGTTTGCCGCGATTCTGTTGGTTGGCTATGTTGTGCTGTGGCTTCAGCGCAGCCGGCCTCCATCATAGCGTACTTGATTTGCGCCAGGGCGATTTCATGTTGCGGGAAGCAGCACTGGCGACAACTTGCTTGGCGACTCAAGTCGCATCTAAGGGGCCGCTGGCCGGGCGTCCGTCTACACGGACGCCGACACCTCGTCCACGTAGGTGGACGACCAGCCGCAGGCTCCGCAGGTCGCCAACGTTATGGCGACGGGCAGCCCCAGGCCGCACAATGATTTCGCCCTGGATTTGCGCGAAGACAACTT
>JAPKMS010000338.1 GCA_026645775.1 Anaerolineae bacterium | reverse complement strand
TAGGCGCAGTTTCAACTGCCGGCCAGTAGGATCAGCCGCAACATGAAATCGCCCTGGGCAACGCTACCCCTTGGCGAGCTTGGCGAAAGTGCTGGCGAAATGCGGCAGAGGGCCGGTCAGCCGGCCGCCCGGTTTGGCGCGCGCCAGGCTGGCCCGAAAGCCTTCCGGGGTGTCCCGGAACGGCGGCAGCGAAACGTAGCCCGCACCCACTTCGGCCAGCGTATGCGCATCGCTGCCGGCAGTGGTAAGTTTCCCGTGACGGGCGGCCAATTCGGCGGCGCGGCGGTTGTAGGCAGCGAACAGGCAGCGCGCATTGAAGGTCTCCAACGCATCCACCTGATCGATCACGGAGAGCGTGAGCGCCTCGCCCAATGCCGAGCCGCGCAGCCGGTCGACCGGGTGCGAGACGCTGATCACCGCACCCTGGGCATGCAGCCGGCGCAACGTCTCGGCCAACGAGAGGCCCCGCGGGACCAACTCGCTGACAAAATAGGCGATCAGCTCGCCGCCTGTCTCGGTCGCGATCTCCTCGCCGACGATCACCAGGTCGGGCGCAAGCCGCTGCGCGGCCAACGCGCCTTCGATGGTGTTGTGGTCGGTGACCGCGATCCGATTCAGGCCGGCCGCGCGGGCGCGCTCGACCAGTGCGGCGGGGTCGGTGCGCGAATCAGGCGAGGCCCAGGTGTGCATATGCAGGTCAACGCGCCAGAGTCCGCGGGCCGGATCAACCATGCGAGCCACGGCGCCCCCTCAGCACGAGTCCGCCGACGACAGCCAACCCCAAGGCGGCCGCGCCGGCAGCAATGGCGGTCGTGCGGGGCTCAACACCCGGCATCACCACCTGGCCGTCGCCGTACCCCCGGAACAGACGACCCCATTTGGTATCCAGGGCCGCTTCGACGCGCGGCCGGCCAACAAAGGGATACCAGTAGACGTTGTGGTAGAGATTGGAGGCGAAATAGCTCCACGGCACCAGCGGCGAACGCAGCAGCAGATTCTCAAACGGCTTCAGTGCGCCGTGATAAATCAGAGCCTGGCCCCGGCTGGCAAACGTATCCTCCCGGACAAAATGCCAGTCCTCGGCCGAGACATCGTAGCCGACGATCTCAATCTCCTTGGGATCGCCCACGCCCAGGCCGAGCTCGTGCGCCAGCCGGATGAATTTGAGGTCCATCGGATTGAAACCCTGGATCTTGGCCGAGATCGCATCGATGGCGACCTGATCGGCGGAGGCAAGCAGGATATCCTTCTCATGCCAGCGCATGGCCCGCGGCCCCGGCCCGTCACCGGCGAAGGTGCCATCCATCACGGCAAGGAGGCCCGAATGGATCTCGTGCTGGATTGCCAACAGATCGACCACGGTCTCATGGATCACGCCATGAGTCCAATGGCGCTTCTCGTTGAGCAGCCCACCGAACGCGTTCTTCATGGCGCCCGTGATGGTGGTGAAGACGTGCGTTTTGACCGTGGGCAGTTGGATGATGTTCTTGTCGAAGAAGTACTCAGGCAGCAGGATGCCGTCCGGGAAGATCTTGTCCAGCACGAGCATGGGCGCCTTCGGCGTGTAGCGCACCCAATGCACCTCCGGCTCGTACAGGTGTACGTTGCGAAGCCCGCAGGCATCCACAACCACCTTGTGCTTATTGTTCGCTTCGCCGACGTACGCATCGACCACCACGGTCTTGTTGTGCGCCGCCGAGAGATCGCGGTAGCCGTCGGCCTGAAGCTTACGGGCAACGCCCTCGATCTGCCAGGGCGTACTGGAACAGGCAGGGTACCAGGTCTGCCAGGAGATATTGACCTTCAAGATCGTTTCGCGGTCCTGTGGCAGCGCGGCCCGATAGCCGGCCAGGTCCATCAACCGGCCGATGTCGTCCACCACCGTCTCGGGGCTGGTTTTCAGCACCGCGACCTTGCCCTTGCCGGGAAAATCACGTGGGATCATGGTTTCCTCCCTACCCTGGAAGTCAGCGTGAGGCTACGGCTTCCGATTACAAAGTGGCCCGGTCTTGAGACCGGGCCACTGCCAGCTAAACTTATTCTTCGTCGGACTCGACCCGGTCCTTCTTGGCCTGGGCGATGATGCCCTCGGCGATGTGGGCCGGCACGGGATCGTAGTGTGACACTCTCATGGTGTAGAAGCCGCGGCCCTGGGTGATCGAGCGCAGATCGATGGCGTAGCGTTGCATCTCGGCCAGCGGAACCTGCGCCGTGACGATGCCCTTGCCCTTGGTCTGTTCCATGCCCTGCACGCGGCCGCGTCGGGTGTTCAGGTCACTCATGATGTCGCCCATGTACTCTTCCGGCACGGTGATGCGCACATCCATGACCGGCTCCAGCAACACCGGACCAGCCGCCAGGAAAGTCTTCTTGAAGACCTCGCGGCCCGCGATCTGGAACGCGATATCCTTGGAATCTACAGGGTGCATCTTGCCATCATAAACTTCACAGCGCACATCGACCACGGGGTAGCCGGCCAACGGCCCCTCGGCCAACCGCGACTTGACGCCCTTCTCGATGGACGGGAAGAAGCTGTTCTGGATCGCGCCGCCGAAGACGCGGGAGGTATCGAACTCAAACCCGCTGCCGGTGGGCAACGGCTTGATCTCCATGTGAACTTCACCGAACTGGCCGGCGCCGCCGGTCTGCTTCTTGTGGCGGTGGTAATCGGCCGCACTCCGGGTGATCGACTCGCGGTAGGGGACCTTCGGGACGGTTGTGGTGAGCCCCACACCGAACTTCGCCTCCATCCGGCGCACCGCCAGGTCCAGGTGGACCTCGCCCATGCCGGAGAGGATTGTCTCACCCGTGCCCTGTTCAAAGCGCCAGGACACGGAGGGATCTTCCTCGGCGACGCGGCTCAACGCGGGGCCCATTTTGGCCGAGTCGGCCTTGGTCCTGGGCGAAACAGCAACCGAGTACAAGGGCTCGGGGTAGACCAGTCGGGGCAAGGCGAAGGAATTGGCCTTTTCCGACAGGGTGTCGTTGGTCGCGGTGCTGCTCAGCTTCGCCACCCCGCCAATATCGCCTGCGGCGAACTCAGTGGCCGGCAATTGCTCCTTGCCGCGCGCCACGAAAATCTGGCTGATCCGCTCTTCATTGCCGCTGGGCAGGCTTTGCAGGCGGGAGTCGCCGTGGAAAGTGCCCGAAATCACGCGGTAGTAGGAAATCTTGCCCACGTACGGATCGGCGACGGTCTTCCAAACGAAGACGGCCAGCGGGCCAGACGCGGAGGCGGGCAGGTTAACCTCATCGTCATTGGGACGCTTGGCGACCAGCGCGGGCCGGTCGGCCGGGCTCGGCATGAAGGCCACCAGGGCCTCCATCAAGGCGCGCACCCCGATGCCCGTGGTTGCCGCGCTGCAGAACACCGGGACGATGGCGTTGTTGGCAATGCCCGCGCGCAGGCCTCGCGTGATCTCCTCGGCGGTCAGCGCTTCACCATCCAGGTACTTCATGATCAATTCGTCGTCGCCCTCGGCAGACGCCTCGATCAGTTGGGTGCGCGCGGCTTCGACGTCGGATTCCATGGCCGACGGGATGTCGGACGCGGTCGCGCCTTCACCCAGATACGCCTTCATGGCGATCAGATCCACCACGCCGCGGAATTCGGAGCCCTCGCCGATGGGGAGCTGCAAGGGTACGATGACGCCGCTGAACGTCTCGCGCAAGCTGCCCAGCACGCGCTGGAACTGCGCATTCTCGCGATCCATCTTGTTGATCAGGATCGCCCGCGGCAACGAGCGGTCGTCCAGGTGGCCCCAACCCAACTCGGTGCCGACTTCGACGCCCGAGACCGGGTCGACGAGCACCAGGCCTGCATCCGCCACCGACACCGCGCCCAGGGTCTCGCCGACAAAGTCGATGAAGCCGGGCGTATCCAGGATATTCAGCTTGTGCCCCTTGAACTCGGAGGGGATCACCGACGCAGCCACGGAAATCTTGCGGCGAATCGCTTCCTCGTCCCAGTCACCCACGGTAGTGCCATCTTCGACACGGCCGCGACGGCTGAGCACACCGGTGTTGAACAACATCGCCTCCGCCAGGGTCGTCTTGCCTGAGCTGCCGTGCCCGATGAGCACGATATTGCGGAGCATGTCAGTTGAAAAGTGAGCCATCACCCCTCCTCACCAGGGTATTTCCAGGATCTGAAATTGGTTTGCGTTTGGTCCCGGGCCCGCCAGCGCGGCGCTCGCAGAGCCATTAAAGCATCGGTAAGTGAACCATGTCATTTTACGTGGAATGGGGTTCTCTGTCAAAGAATCCCTCCCCCTTTGGAAACGTAGCGTCCGCATACCTGCGGGTTGGCTCGCCAGCGGATGCTGCCGGCCCGCCGGCCAGGCGCAGGCCCCGCCGCCGGGCCTCGTGGAGGATGCGCTCCTCGTCCAGCGTGAGCAATCGACGCTGCCGCATCAGCCAGCGGCCCGCGACCATCACATCGCTGATGTCCCCGGATTCGGCGGCGTAGAGCACCGTGGCCACCAGGTCGTGCTGAGGCTGCAACCGCGGCGTGTCCCCGGCGATCAGCACCAGGTCGGCATGGCACCCGGCCCGAATCTCGCCGCTCAGCCCAAAGCCCAGGCCCCGGGCGCCGTTCTGGGTGGCCAACCGCAGCGGCAGATCGCCGGCCAGCGCGGCGGGATCCAACGCGACCAGCTTCTGGATCAGCGCGGCGTGGCGCGCTTCTTGCAGCATGCTGAGCGCGTTGTTGCTGGCCGGGCCATCGGTGCCCAGGGCCACATTCACCCCGCGCGCGTACAGCGCCGGCACCGGCGTGACGCCCATACCCAGCTTCATGTGACAGGTGGGACATTGGACGACCGTGGCGCCGCGCGCGGCTAAAATGGCCTGGTCCGGCTCGCTGAGGTAAATCCCGTGCGCCGCCAAGACCGGCCCGTCCAAGACCCCGTTGCGATCCAGCACCTCCACCGGCGTCAGCCCGTAGCGCGCCACCGAAGAATCGACCTGCTCCTGCGTCTCGGCCACGTGGATATGGATGCCGACGCCCAACCGGGCCGCCACGGCCGCGGTGCGCGCCAGGAATTGCGGCGAGCAAGTGTACGGCGAATGCGGGCCGAGCATCGTGCGAATCCGGCCATCCCCCTGGCCCTGCCACTCCTCGGTGAAGCGTGCGATGTCAGCCAGGCTGGCGCCCATCTCGCCCTCATCGCTGCCGAACGCACACCACGCCAGGTTGGCGCGTAGACCGCTCGCGAGGACGGCCTGTGCCACGCGATCCATGTGGAAGTAGTGATCAGCAAACCCGACGGTGCCGCCCCGGATCATCTCGGCCGCGGCCAGCAGGGCGCCCCAATACACATCATCCGCCGTCAGCCCTGCCTCGGCCGGCCAGATACGCTCCTCCAGCCAACGCCCCAGCGGCAGATCCTCGGCGTATCCGCGCAACAGCGTCATCGGGCTGTGCGTGTGCGCATTGAAGAATCCCGGCAGCACGATGTGTCCGGTCGCATCCGCGAGCTCATCGGGTTGAAAATCATCCGGCGCGGCGCCCACCGCAACGATCATGCCGCCCGAGATCGCCACGTCCGCATCCCGCAGCACGCGGCCATCGACGTCCAGAGTAATCACATCAGCATGTTGCAGCAAAATATTGGCCATTCACACCTCCCACCAGTGTCCGCACCCCGCCCTATTTCGAGTCTTGCAGGCAGCGCGGATTACAGACACCCCGTCGCCGAGAGTCTACACTACCTGACAACGCCGGGCAAGAACAGAATAGCCTGCTTGGGTTTAGCAAACGAGCACGCTTGGCAGTATAATGCCTCCGGCATAACGCCGGAGGCGCCTTATGAAGGAATCGGAGAAAAAGCGCATGGGACAGTACGCCGTACACGTCTTCGTGTGTACCTACGGCCCCTGGTGCAGCCAGGATGGCGACACCGACGCGATCGTGAACCGGCTGAAACAAGGCATCAGCGAGGCTGGCTTGCGCGGCCGCGTGCGGATCAACCGATCGGGATGTCTCAACCAGTGCGGCCACGGGCCTATGGTTGTGATCTACCCGGAAGGCCGCTGGTACGCTGGGGTCCAGGCCGATGACGTGCCCGAGCTCCTGACCGAGGAGATCGTCAACGGCCGCCCGGTAACCCGCCTGCTCTACGAGGCCCCGCCCGGCGACAACAAGGATCTGAGCCGCTATCCGCCGGACCTGGTGGCAGCCACACGCGCTAAGAGCCGCGACGGGTGACCCGAAGATAGCACGCAGACGCTGTAACCTGATTGGCTTGCGCACGCCGGCCCCCACTTAGAAAGAAGACAACAACCCTTCATGTCCCGCACAAACGGTCTAGAAGCTCAAGACACCCACCTGGTGCTCGTCCGCCACGGGCAGTCGCTGTACAATCGCGATGGCGAAGCGGCCGGCGCTGACAGCGGCCTGACCGAGCTCGGCTGGCGGCAGGCACAAGCCGTTGCCGAATGGCTCGCACACCACTACCGGCCCACGGCTCTGATCGCCAGCAACCTGGCACGCGCCCAGCAGACCGCCGATGTGATCGCCCATCGCCTGAGGCTGCCGATCGTGACGTGCCAAGGCTTCGCAGAGGCCGAAACATCCTACTGGGAGGAGCTGCCCCAGCCCCAGGCCGATCCCCTGGCCGCCTGGGAGGAAAACTGGCGCCCCGAAGCCGCCAATGCGCCCTTCTATGTCGCTTTTCGCGCCCGGCTGCGCGCGGCCCTGGCCCAGATCCTGATCGACTTCGCCGGTCAGACTGTGATCGTCGTCTCGCACGGCGGCAGCATCGGCACCATCCTGCGCAGCCTGTTCGGCGGCCACAATCTCAAGGTTTTCACCGAGAACACCGGCGTCACCCAGTTGACCTTTCACGAGGGACACTGGCAGTTGGTGTGCCACAACGCCACGCAGCACCTGGCAGGTTTGCAGCCGAACGGCGCCGGGGCACAAACCTTATCGGTCGCGGCATCGACCGACAGCCCAGGGCCGGGAGGCAGCAGCGCGTCGTTCGCCGCGATCATCCAGCACTTCCAACGCGTCGCCAACGCCGCGCCCCCGAACCTCACCTACCCCACCGAGCGCGATCTGGGCGCCCTGCTCCGACTGGCGGCGCCGCAGCCGACCGACCGCGTGCTCGATGCCGGCACCGGGGCGGGCTCTGTGGCGCTGGCGTTTGCGCCGTACGCGGCCAACGTCACCGCGGTGGATCTGTCGCCGGCCATGCTGGAACGCGCCGAGACATTTCGAGCTGCGCGCCAGATCACCAACGTCCATCTGCGCCTGGGTGAGGTGAGCTCGCTCTCGCTGCCCGAACACGGCTTCGAGATCGTGTCATGCCATGACCTGCTGCACTATGCCCCGGAGCCCGGTGTGCTGCTGGCGCGACTGCGGGTGCTGTTGGCGCCGGGCGGCCGGCTGGTGCTGGACGACATCAGGGGCAGCGATGATCCGGTGAAGCGCGCCACACAAAACGCCATCGAGGTGCGCCGCGACCCGGTGACATCTCAGATCCACAGCGCGGGTGAGATCGAGCAGTTGCTTGAAGGCGCCGGATTCCGCATCGAGCGGCTCGAACGGTACGGCGCCCAACGCGAGCTGGAGGAATGGCTGGCCCATGCTGCGGCCGATGAGACCACCCGCACCGCGGTGCGCAGCATGTTGGAGACAGGCCTGGAAGCTGACTCGGCGGGGCTTAACGTTCGGCGCCAACGGGATGACCAGATCATCTTCACGCAAGCCAGGATTCGCGTGCTGGCAACCCCGGACCGGTCTCCTATCTAAGGATCAGTGCAGGATAAAACCCAGGATGCTGCGCCAGAGCCGAGCCAGCGGCGCATCAGGTTGCAGCGCAACGGGCGTGCTGGCTGGCAGGATCGGCGTCAGGTTGGGGCGGGGCGTACGGGCCGGCGGCCGCGGGGTCACGGTGGGCGCGGGCCAGGCCGGCTGGGTCTGCGGGGTGACGAGCGCCGGGGCCGCGCCCAACAGCGCTGCACCTGGCCGCCCTACGGCAGCATCCGGCGCGGCGGTCGCGGTCGGCTGCGGCGTCATCTCAGCGGTCACGCCATCGGCCGGCGGTGTGACCAGCGGAGTCGGTGTGGTCACGATGGGCGTCAGCGGAGGCGGCATCAACGGCTGGGCGGCAGGCGCCGGCTGGACCGATACGGGGAACCGGGCCACCGGCAGCCGGGTCGGCCAGGCAGTGGGCGCAGTGATCGGCTGGGCGGGGGTGGCCGTCGGCGCACTGATAACCACCTGGCCCGGTGGCACGAAGAACGGCGTTGGCACGCCGAACGCACGGCGCACGGGCGAGGCATCGGCGGGATCCTCCAGCACGGTGACGCCGGCCAATGGCCGCGTCATCCCCCACAACTGGCCCAGCTCATAGCTCACATCCACCGCCCAATCGCGCGCCACCAGGGGCGCCACATCCTGTCGCCGTGCACAATCGACCACCAGGAAGGGCCCCACCGGCTGGCCGCCCGGCGGCTGCAACCACACCTTGCGCCCGATATCGCCGGCGCGCAGCAGCGCCACGCGGCCCACGCATTCGGGGCAATCGGGCAACTGGTTGAGG
>JAPKMS010000337.1 GCA_026645775.1 Anaerolineae bacterium | reverse complement strand
TTTTCGCCGTGGCCGCTGGTGGGCGGGCTGGTGGGCGGGTTGGTTGCGGCCAGCCTGGTCGGCCTGGGCCAACTTGTGACGGGGCAGGGGCTGGTGGCAGTTGAGGGGGTGTGGCGCGTGCGCGCGGCCTACGGCTCGCCCAACAACCTGGCGTTGGTGCTCGACCGGGGCGTGCCGTTGGCTTTGGCCCTGGCCGCGTTTGGCGCCCTCGCCTCGCCCGCGCGCCCGGCCCGACGGGCGAAAGCTGGTCATGCTGAGCGGGTCGACCGCTCCCAGTCAGTTGCGGCGCAAGACCAGCAAAGCATCTCCGCGGAAGATTCTTCGGGGCGGCGGCCCCTCAGAATGACAGGTGCGGTGCGGTTCTTGTTCGCGGCCGCGGCCGGCCTGATGCTGCTCGCCTGCATCGCGACCTTCAGCAAAGGCGCGCTGCTGCTGGGGCTGCCGGCCGGCATCGGGATCGTGCTGCTGGGCGGCGCCTGGCGGAGCGGACGGCGCTGGCCGTTGTGGGCCGCGGGCGGGTTGGCGCTCCTCGCCGTTGCGGGCCTGGCGCTCCTCTTCCGCACCCCGCGTTTCGCCGATCTGCTGAACTTTCAATCAGGCACCAGCTTTGTGCGGATCAAGCTGTGGCAGGGCGCGTGGCGCATGGCGCTGGATCATCCGCTCCTGGGTGTGGGGCCGGATAACTTCCTGTACGCGTATCGCACGCATTACGTGCTGCCCTCGGCCTGGGAAGAGCTGAACCTGAGCCATCCGCACAATATCTTCCTGGATCTGTGGACGCGGCTGGGGCTGATCGGCGCAGCCGCGGGCGGCTGGGCGTTGGTGGCAACGTTCCGTGCTGCCTGGCGCGCGTTTTGCAGCGGGGATCACGTCTCCTGGCCGCTCGCGCTCGGACTCCTGGCTGGCCTGGCCGCCACGCTCATGCACGGCCTCATCGACAACTCGCTCTTTCTGCCCGATCTGATGGGGCTGTTCGTGGTTGCGGCAGGGCTGCTGCGGCGCCGAGATCCGGTAGAACATCGCCGGCCCAACCCATCCACAAACCACCCAACCAACTAACCAACCAACCACCCACCCACCCAACTCACGGAGGTTTCATGCGCATTCTCATCACCGGCGGGGCCGGGTTCATCGGCTCGAATCTATGCGATCGGCTGTTGGCAGACGGACACGACGTCATCGCGATGGACAACCTGATCACTGGCTCCACCGACAACATCGCGCATCTGGCCGGCAACCGGCATTTCCAGTTCATCCACCACAACGTCACCGAATACATCTACGTGCCGGGGCCGTTGGATGCGGTGATGCACCTGGCGTCGCCGGCCAGCCCCATCGACTTCACGCGCATCCCGATCCAGATCCTGAAGGTTGGATCGCTGGGCACGCACAACGCGCTGGGCGTGGCGTTGGCCAAGGGCGCGCGTTTCCTGCTGGCCTCTACTTCGGAGGTCTACGGCGATCCGCTGGTGCACCCGCAACCTGAAACCTACTGGGGCAATGTCAACCCCATCGGCATCCGGGGCGTCTACGACGAAGCTAAGCGGTTCGCCGAGGCGATCACGATGGCCTACCACCGCATCCACGGGCTGGAGACGCGCATCATCCGCATCTTCAATACCTACGGCCCGCGCATGCGGTTGGAGGATGGCCGGGTGGTGCCGAACTTCGTGGGCCAGGCGCTGCGCGGCGAGCCGCTGACCGTGTACGGCGATGGCAGCCAGACGCGCTCCTTTTGTTATGTGTCGGACCTGGTGGATGGCATGGTGCGGCTGTTGATGTCAAGCGAAACGATGCCCGTCAACGTGGGCAACCCCCTCGAGCTGCCCATCCGCACGTTTGCCGAGACCATCAACCGGCTGACCGGCAACACCGCAGGTATCGTGTACGAGCCGCTGCCGGCCGACGACCCCAAGCAGCGCCGCCCCGACATCACGCGGGCGCGCACGATCCTGGGCTGGGCGCCGAAGGTCGGGCTGGACGAGGGGTTGACGCAGGCGATCGCATATTTCCGGTCGAAGATTTAGTACTGGATGGGCCGCCCGACGCACACCCGGAGGGTTTTCGAGGCCCTCCGGGTGTTTTGTGTTATCTTGCGATCACGGGCAGATAGAACTGGCGCCCCGCGTATATGATGACTGCGCCCGTGTTGTTGAGCTGCTCAGGCTCGGCCGTGTCGGAAGCGATCTTGAGTAGGCCTATCATCCGTCTGCCAATATCGACAGAGGGAGACGCACGCAGGATCAAGCGAATGGTCCGCGGAGCGCCCTCAGCCGCCAGATCGCCCACGTCCCAGCGCAGCTCCGGCGATAAGGCCGTCGGTGGCGGATCCGCGGTGACAAAGCTCATCTCAAATGGTACTTGCAGCGTCACGCGAGTGTTGCTGGTGGTCATGGCGCCTCGGTTGCCGTACGTGATGACCAGTGTGCGCTCCGCGCCTGGCAGTGCGGCGCCCAGGACGGGACTTACCCAGAGGTCCGGAGCGGCGGCGCCCACGGTGACTTCATCGATGTATGCCCGGGCGGGTGGGCCACCCGCCGCCTCAACCAATCGGAAACGGAGGGATGCACTGCGTCCAGCCCAGGGTCTCAGATCGACCCAGTGGTGCGCCCACACGACAGTGCCTGTCGAAGTCGAGAACACCGTGGTAGCAGAGATGCCGTCGTCTATCATAACTTCCAGGCGGCTGTTCGAGGGAAATTCCGTGTCAAAGCGGTGCATGAACGACAGGGTCGGTGCAAGCGCTGCGGCAGGTATCTGCACCACTTGAGACAAGCTGGCCTCACCGCCGGTTGGCGCCGGCGCTGTTGCTGCGTACCGGACCGCCTTGTTTTCTGGCATCCATGACACCCACAGAGCATGGGGCTTCCCGGAATCATCGAGCAGAAGCTGCGGTGCTTCCGGGCTGAAACCGGCCCGATCGATATCAATAGGCGGTGACCATCCACCTTGGGATGCTTTTTCGGAGTAGCGGATCGATGAGACTCCGATAGACGGAACCCACTCAGCCCAGAGCACATGAACCGTAAGATCGTCGCTTACCGCTATCGTCAGCGGTGCGTCGCAGGGAAACGCATTGCTGGGCGGAGCAATCCCGACAGGCAGCGACCAGGCACCGTCCGAACGCAAGGCGTAGCGCAATTGATAGACTGACCATGGGGCGTTCCAGGCCAGGTGGACTCTTCCCAGGCGATCCACGACCATCGAGATAGACGTGCCACCCCGTGATTCCATAAGGAAGCTCTCTGTCGAAGACCAGGGCCCATCCGAACGGCGCTGGCGATAATAGACGCCCTCGTCGCTGGTCCACGCGATGTGGACGGTGCCCTGGTTGTCTATCAGCATGGCTGCGTCATGGACGCCGAAGGTGCTTTGCGAGAGGTACATGGCCGGGAACCATGAACCATCGGCGGTTTCGGCGGTATAGACGATGTTGTAGTTCGTGTTATTGTCTTTGTAGTACCACAGCACATGCGCACGTCCTGCAGGATCCGTTGCGATCCTTGTCCACGGGACCGTATCGTCTGGGGAGAGCTCTTGCGGGGACGTCCATGCGCCGCTTGGGTCGCGCCGGGTGAAATACTGGGCGTAGGTCGTGCCGTATGGGCCGTATACCTCACCTGCCCAGGCAACCTTGACCACGCCATCAGCGCCCTCAGCAAGCCCTGCTTTGCCTGTGGCCCGGTCTGTCCCAGGGATTCTTTCCGGCGCCGACCATCCGGCTCCCGGTTGCCTGCGGCTGTAATACAGGCCACGCGGCGTTGTATCTGAGAGCCACAAAACGTGAACAGTCCCGGCCCTATCGACGAGGAGCCTGGGTTGGTCACCGACGGGATCCGCGAGCGGTGCTGGAACGGTCCAGGGGCCAGACGAGGGCTTGCTGCTGTACATGACGTGGCCATCGGGTCCGATCCAAATGCTGTGAATGACGTCAGCATCGTCAATGGCCGAATCAGCGAACGACGATCCGGCCTGGTCAGTCAGCGTCGTAACGGCTCCAAGACGATGCAAGTCCGAACCCAGGAAAGCCGCAGAAGCACCGGAATGTTTCTCGGAGTTGGTGGCCCTTCCAGGCAGGCTGCCGGTGAACTGCCACGAGCTGCCGCCGCTCTCGAAGCCCCAGTTCTGCACAACATTGTCTGCGGGCGGCATCACGACATGAACGTTGACGTCTTGATGCGACGGGAACGCCGTCGCCGGCAGTTCCAGATAACCGGCCTTGCGCCAGGTGACGATATAGAGGGGCGCTTGTTTCGCGACGTAGGAGTAATAGGCGCCGGTCTCGTCACTGCCCCGCCCGTGAATGGTTCCCGGCTCGGTCCATGGCTCCATGTGCATTACCGGCATGCCCCGGTTATCGGTGACTTGTCCCACGATGGCCCAATTGTGAATGACGCTCGCGGCCTCTACATCCTTGGACGACCAGTCTTCCAGGTTTCCTGCATTATCCTTCCCGCGGACGGTGAAGCCGTACGCCTCACCCGGATAGCTGTTGAACCACACCGATGTGCCCGTGATGCCCGTGCGCCAGATTATCCCGCCATCACCATCGCCGTAGAGCTCGCTCACTTTCACATCGTAGCTTTGGATGCCGGAGCCGCCCGGGTCGTGGCCCCTCCAGCGCACCAGGATGCCTTCTCGGCTGTACGGCGGCAAGGTTTCGACCGAGGTCTGGGGTGGGAGCGCCTCTACCGTCGTAACCGCATCGTAGCCGGCCCGCCAGGCTTCCACGTTGCCTGCGTAGTCTCTGGCGCGTGCCCGGAAGTAGTAGGTGTGTCCGCCGTAGCCGGGGTACGCGGCCGCGGTGAGCTCGGTCTCCATTTGCCAGTCGGCCCACGCGACATCCGCCCCTTCTCGGGCCTGAATGTCGTAGCTGGCAATGCCGGCCGGTCCCGCGTCCGTGCCGGACCAGCGCACCAGGATCGGGCCGGGCGATTCGGTCGGCAAGGGCTGCACGCTGGAGCTGGGCGCCTGAAAGTCATTTGCCTGCCAATCCGGGTTCCAGTCCTCCCCGTTGCTGCTCAAGCGTAGGGTATTCGAAGTATTCTGGGCGTCCCAGGCGTCCAGGTAGGCGGTCGTCCAGTACCAGTTGCCGTCCTGCTGGACAAACGAGATGAGGGTGAAGGCGACATAACGGCCATCGGGCGACCAACCCCCGGCCCAGGCATCGGTGTACGGCTGCGGCGGGTCATAGAGTTGGCGCTGGTTGCTGCCCGCGGCGTCCATCAGCCAGAGCTCCTGCCAACCGTCGCCGTTGCCGTCCGCGTCATAGGCGATCTGGCTGCCGTCGGGCGACCAGGCCGGGTTTTCGCTGGAAGGCTGGTTGGAGAGCTGGTGGGCGTTGCTGCCATCAGAGTTCATGACCCAGATGCGGTATTTGTTTTTGAAGCGGCGGACAAAGGCGATCTGCGCGCCATCGGGCGACCAGGCCGGCTCGCCGTCGTAGTCGCCGTGGCTCGTGAGCCGGGTTTGCTTGTCGCCATCGGCCTGCATCACGTAGATTTCCGCCTGGCCGTCGCGGTAGGACTGGAACGCGATCCGGCTGCCATCAAGCGACCAGGCCGGTTCGACGTCATCCTTGGCGCTGTAGGTCAACTGGCTCTGGCCGCCCCCGTCGGGGTTCATGGCGAAGATTTCGTAGTTGCCCTGGCGGTTGGAGGCGAAGACCACGCGGGTGGCGCCCCGGTTCAGCCGCGGGTGGATATCTATGCTGCTGTGGTTGGACAGGTTGGCCTGGTCGGAGCCGTCCCCGGCCGCGGCGTAGACCTCCCAGTCGTGGCCGTTGCGGGCGGACTGGAAGACCAGCCGGCTCCAGGTCGTATACTGTGCTGGCAGCAGAGCCGGTGACGCCTCCCCTGTCGTCGCGTCGCCCACAGGGAGCAGGTGGGGCGCATTGAAAATACCATCATACATCAAACGCGGGTTCGTCACCTCAGCGATCGGCGGTTGGGGCGAGTCCTCCTGGGCCGAGATGGCG
>JAPKMS010000336.1 GCA_026645775.1 Anaerolineae bacterium | reverse complement strand
CCCGCATGGAAACGCGTGCCCAACGCGCGCAGCGGCCCATAGAACTCCGGCGCCAGGATCAACACGAAAAAGGCTTGCTCGAACGTGAGCCCGCCGCTCAAGGCGCCCGCCGGATAGAGCAGCCGCAGCCCCACCTGCACCGCCACGACTGCCGTGCTGAGCGTGCCCACCAGTTCCAGGACTAAGGCGGAAAGGAACGCCACCCGCAGCACACCCAGGGTCGTCTCACGGTAACGGTCACCGATCTCAGCGATCACCCGGATCTGCTCGCGGCTGCGGTTAAACAGCTTCAGGGTGGTCAGCCCTTGGAGCACATCCAGGAAGTGCGCGCTCATCCGGCTGAGTGCGGTCCACTGCCGGCGGGTCAGCGCGTCGGCCAGGTTGCCGATCAGAATCATAAAGAGCGGGATCAGCGGCGCGGTGAACAGCAGGACGAGGCCCGATATCAGATCCAGCGGCAGGACAAACGCGAGAATCGTGGCCGGGACCAGGGCCGCCAGCGCGATCTGCGGCAGATACTGGCTGAAGTAGGCGTCCAGCGCCTCCACGCCCTCCACCGCCGTGTTCGCCAGCTCGCCCGTGCGCTCGCCGCGCAGATACGCCGGCCCCAACGCCAGCAGGTGGCGCGCCAGGCGCTCGCGCAGATCCGATTTTATCTGCACCGCCGCGCGGCTGGCCGTCACTTCGCCCGCCCAAAGCGCAGCCGCGCGCACGAGGGCCAGGCCGAGCAGCCCGAGCAGCCACGGTCGAACATCAAGCAATGTGCGGCCGCCCAGGAAGACGCCGCTGACCACATGGCTGAGCACGCGGGCTTGCAGCACGGTCAGCACGCCGCTCGATGCGCCCAGGGCCACGGTCAGAATCAGCAGGACGCGCTCACGGCGAGCATCGCGGAGGAGGCGGACATCGAAAAAACGGGACATGGGTGACAGCCTGGTAAAAAGCCTGGCACCCTATCTCGGCAAAAAGACAGGGCGCCAGGTCATACAAGATGGGACGACGCGAGAGCCGCCCCCTAATACTTCAGCGTGCTCTTCCCGGTGATCCGACCCCGGAACACCCAGTAGTTCCAGCCCTGGTAGATCAACACGATCGGCACAAAGATCAGCGCCACGATGCTCATCACCTTCAGGGTGTACGGCGAGGATGAGGCATTGGTGATCGTCAGGCTCCAATCCGGGTTCAGGCTGGAGACCATGACGCGCGGGAAGAGGCCGCGGAAGGTGGTCACAACCGTCAACGCAATCGTGAGCGCGGTCATGGCGAACGCCCAGCCGCTCCGCCGCTGGCGCAAGAGCCAGCCGGCCGCCAGGAAAGCCGCGCCAGCGCCCAACGCGCTGATGCCGGGGTTGACGCCCAGGCGCTTGAAGATGTCGGTGGCGAAGTAGCTGGCAGCCACCGTCCCCGCGCCGATGACCAACACCACGGGCCACAGGCGATTGGCCAGGGCCTCGGTGCGCTCCCGCAGCTCGCCATCGGTGCGCAAGCTGAGGAAGATCGCGCCGTGCAGGGTAAAAATCGCCAACCCCGCCAGCCCGGCCAACAAAGCGTACGGGTTCAGCAGATTGAAGAACCCGCCCACGTACTCCATGTTGCCGTCGATCGGCACCCCGCGCACGATATTCGCCATCGCCACGCCCCACAGCAAGGCCGGCACCGCGCTGCCGCCGAAGATGCACCAGTCCCACAGTGCGCGCCAGCGCGGGCTCTTATCTTTGCTGCGAAACTCGAACGCCACCGCCCGCACGATCAACGCCACCAACATCAGAAACAGCGCCAGGTAGAAGCCGCTGAACAGTGTGGCGTACCAGTTGGGGAACGCCGCAAACATCGCGCCGCCGGCCGTCAGCAACCAGACCTCGTTGGCGTCCCACACCGGGCCGATAGTGTTGAGAATCACCCGGCGCTCTTCATCTTTAGTGCCCAGGAACGGCATCAGGATGCCGACGCCGTAGTCGAACCCTTCCAGGACGAAAAACCCGGTGAACAGCACGCCGATCAGGATGAACCAAAGGGTATTCAGAGTCATGGATAATCTCCTGTCACGCCCAGTTCGGCACGACGTCCGCGGCGACCTCAGCGGGGTCCGCTTTCGCGTATTTGGCCAGCAGATACACATCGGCGACCATCAGCGCAGCGTAAAGCAGCGTGAAGCCGACCAGTGAGGCCAGCACCATGCCGCCGGCCACGCTGGGCGAGGCCGCTTCTTGCGTCTTCAACACCCCGAAAACGATCCAGGGCTGCCGGCCCATTTCGGTCATGATCCACCCCGTGCTGTTGCCCAGGTAGGGCAGCACGATGGCGAAGGGCAGGATGCGCAGGAACCAGACCGGCGTCCCGGTGCGGCCGCGCAGCGTCCGGTAGAGGGCAAACGCCGCCAGCGCGATCATCAACATGCCTGCGCCCACCATCCCGCGGAACGCCCAGTAGATCAGCACCACGTAAGGCACGTAGTTGCCAGGGCCGTATTTCTGCTCATACTCGGCCTGGAGATCGTTGATGCCCTGCACCGCGCAGTCCGTGCGGTTGCAGGCCAGGATGCTCAACAAAGCCGGGACGCGGATTGCAAAAACATCCTTGCGGTTAACCATATCGCCGACGGTGAAAAGCGACATCGAGGCGGGCTGCTCGGTGTCCCACAGCGCCTCGGCCGCCGCCATCTTCATCGGCTGCGTCCTGATCATATGTTGCGCCTGGGTATGGCCTACCAACGCGACCATCAATGAGCCGATGATCGCCGCCATCGCGGCCATCTGGAACGAGCGGCGGAAGAAGTCGACGTGGGATTGCGGCTTGCCGGCTGCGGGCTGGGGGTTGCGGGCCTTGGCTTTGGCGCCTG
>JAPKMS010000335.1 GCA_026645775.1 Anaerolineae bacterium | reverse complement strand
TATGCGCCGGATGGCGGCATGCGCCGGCTGCGCGTGGTGGGCGACGACGATGCGTGGAGCGTGGGCCAGCACTAGGCTGCCTGCACATTCGGACACTTGGGAGTTTGAGGAGCAGAAGATGGTACGCCAAGAGGAACAACTGCGGGTTACGATGACGCCGGACGGGTTCTATGCCCAATCATTCCGATGGATGGGGCGCACGGTACGGGTGCTCCACCAGCAGGCCATGCAGACCCGCGGCCTGGAGCGGCACTTTCTGGTCCAGACCGCCGAAGGCCGGTTCGAGTTGAGCTATCACATTGGGACAGGCTTGTGGCAGATGCGCCACACCCCCACGTGGATCGGCCGGGCCTGGGCACAGCTACAGAAGATGCCGCGCTATCCCCTGCCGGTCAATCGCCGGCGGGGCTACGGGATGGTCACGGCACGGCAAGCTGACCCGGCGCCAACCGCCCCCGTCACCGTTCAACTGGGCCAGCTCGCCCTGGCGCGCCGATGACGCCTACCGCAGTGCGGCTAACGATCGCTCATCAGCTCGGCCAGCAACACATCCATCGCTTCGCGATCGGTTAGCCGGCCGGTCTTAATGGCCTCATCGGCAGCCAGGATGTACTCCATGGCGCGCTCCAGGCGGGCGAAGCTGTGTCGGCTGGCCTGGGTCAGCAGGCGCGGCACCGTCCAATCGGCCACGTTGAGCGTGCGAGCCATTTCCGGCGGCCGCGCGCCCTCGGCCTGGAGTGCTTTAGCCCGGATCAACAGCCGGTACTGGCGGGCAATCATGCCGAGCAGGCGGAGCGGCTGTTCGCCGTCGACATCCAGCGCGTGTTTTAGCACCCGTCCCGCGGTCGGCGCATCCCCCAGGCCCAGCGCATCGACCAGCTCGAACACGTTTGCCGCGCGCGTGGCTGCCACCAGCCGCCGCACCTCCTCACGCGTGATGGTGCGCCCAGCGCCGTAATCGGCCAGCTTGATCAGCTCCTGGTCGAGCTGGCGCAGCTCATCCCCCACGAACTCGGCCAGATCAGCGACCGCGGCCGGATCAAGCTTGACGCCGTGCAGCCTGGCGCGGCTGCGGATCCACTCCGGCAAATCGTTTTTTCGGGGCTTCTCGCAGAGCACCACGCGAGCGCGTTCCTCGCGCGCCAGCTCTTGCAGGCGGCGGAGCATGGGACCGCTGCCGATCGTGTCCCCCTCCATCAGCACCAGCTCAGTGCTCGCCGGCACCTGGTCCAGGTAGCTGACGAAGGCTTTGGCCTGGCCCTTGCTCACTTCCGGGGCTGTGTCGTCGTCGGGCGTTTCGGCCTCGGCCGGCACAGCTTCGCCGGACTTCGGGCGGGCGCGCCCTTGCGTCGCCAGCCGGTTCAGCAGGCCGTCAACGATCACCAACCGGCGGTCGGCCAAAAACGGCAGCGTGTCGCAAGCGTTTTGCAGTTCGCCCAGGGTAAGCTGCCGGCCCTCCAGCCGCGTCGTGTTGAGCTCGACCAGCTCGGGGTCGGACGCGATTTGGGCGCGGATTTGGGCCAGGGTCTCCGCGCGGATCAGCTCGGCCGGACCGTGGAGCAGGGTGATCATGGGGTGGCTCGAATAAAGACCCGGTGGCGCGTAGCCGGGCCATCGGCCAGCTTCACGACATCGGCGATGCGCAGGCCCGCCACCGCACCGGTGGTCGTGACGTTCTCCTGCATCCAGCGGCCGAGGGGTCCAGCCACGAACAGGGCCATCGTGGCGCCCAGCACCGCGCTGCTCAGCCGATCCCACCAGGGCCGATCGCGGCCGCTCCCGGCGAGCCAGGCGGCTGCACCGCTCAGCACACCGGCTGTCACCAGGTTAGTGCCGCAGTTGGGATGCACGGCCAGGCCCGCTTCACCCTGCTGCAGGCGGGCGACCGCCTCTTCCGCGGCGGCGCGCAAGGTGACCGTTTCCAGCTCACCGAAGACCAGGAAGCCCGCCGGGTCGCTGTGCGCGACGATCTGCGTGCCGGGCAACCGCTGGCTGAGGAGTGTGACGGTGGCATGTTCGATGCCATGGTGCTGGCGCAGGGTTTGGGCCAGGGAACGTTGGGCCATCTGATCCATCCTTCTTCTGCTGTGGGCAGCCGCTAACGGGATGCCAATTTTGCCACGGTCACACCTTCACCGCCTTCATTCGCCTCGCCGGCGCGAAAATCCTTGACCAGGGGATGGCCGCGCAGCTCATCTCGCACGGCCTGGCGCAAAGCGCCGGTGCCCTTGCCGTGGATAATACGCACGAAGGGCAGGCCGGCCAGGTAGGCGGTATCCAGATAGCGATCGAGCTCGATCAGCATATCATCGACCGTCAGGCCGCGCAGATCCAGCTCCATGCCAGGGCTGGCGGGACGGGGCTGCGCGCCGCTGGATTGGAGCTGCGTCGCGAGTTGTTCGCCGCGCTGGCGCAGCTCTACCCGGTTGGCGGCCAACCGCACCCGGAAGGAGCCGATTTTGACCTCCACATCCTGGCCGCTGATGCCGGTGATGTCGCCACTGGCTTGCAGCGAGGGCACCCACACCTTATCGCCCGGCTGTAGGGGGCCATCAATCACCACTGGCTGAGGTGCGTGCACGGCAGGCAGGGGGCGCGCGCCCTCGGTGCGGCGGGCCAGGATATCGGCGGCTTCGGCCAGCCATTTCTGGTGCAGGCTCTGGTTGCCGGCCGCGGCGCTGGCCGCGGGCAGATCGGCAAGCTGATCACGTAAATGCGCGAGTTCGGCCTGCAAGGCTTCCAACTCCGCCTCGGCTTGGGCGCGAGTCTCAGCCAGCACTTCGCGGCGGGCTTCTTCGATCTTGGCCAGGCGGTATTGCAGGTCGGCGGTCAGCGCTTCGGCGCGGCGTTGCAGCGCCTTGCTCTCCGACTCCGCGGTCAGCGCAGCCTCGCGTGCGCGCTTGATCTCCGCAAGCATCGCTTCTGTTTCCAACGATTGCGGTGAGACCAACGCCTCGGCCTGGGCCACGATATCCGGCGTCAGCCCCAGCCGGTGAGCGATGGCGAACGCATTGGAGCGGCCCGGCAGCCCGATGCTGAGCTTGAAGGTGGGGCTGAGGGTTTCGATATCGAATTCCACGCTGGCGTTGGTAACGAAGGGTGTCGAGTGGGCGAAGACCTTCAGCTCCGAATAGTGTGTCGTCGCCAGCGTGGTGATCCGCCGCGCCAACAGCGTTTTGAGCAAGGCCTGGGCCAGCGCGGCGCCCTCTTCGGGATCGGTGCCCGCGCCGAGCTCGTCGAGCAGCACCAACGAGCGGTCATCGGCCTGCTCGAGGATCTCCACGATATGGGTCATGTGGGATGAAAACGTGGACAGGCTCTGCTCGATGCTCTGCTCGTCGCCGATGTCGGCGAAGATCTGCTCAAAAACGGTCAGCTTGGAGCCCTCGGCCGCTGGAATCGCCAGCCCGGCCTGCGCCATTAGGGTCAACAGGCCGGTGGTCTTCAACGACACGGTTTTACCGCCCGTGTTGGGCCCGGTGACGAGCAGGATGAAGTAGTCGTCATCCAGGTAGATGTCCACCGGCACGACGGTCAGCGGATCCAGCAATGGGTGGCGGGCCCGCAAGTAAACCAGGGCGCTGCCGGGATGCTGCGAACCGATTGCAGGTTCCGGGCTTGAAGGTTGCAAGTCAGTTGATTTGGGATGTTTGACCCTCGACCTTGAACTTTGAACCTTGAACGGCGCCAACTCCGGGGCCACGCCGTTCAGATCGTTGGCGTACCGTGCCTTGGCAAAGATCAGATCGAGATCGCCCAACGCCTCCACAGCGCGCACGATGGGCCCGGCCGCGGCGCCCACCAGGCCGGTCAACGCCGCCAGGATGCGATGGACTTCCTCTTGCTCGGCCAATTGCGCCTGGCGCCATTGGTTGTTCAATTCGACCACGGCCAACGGCTCGATGAAGAGCGTGGCCCCGCTGCCCGATTGATCATGGATCAAGCCGGGGATGCGGCCCTTGAATTCGGCGCGCAAGGGGATGACGTAGCGGCCCTGGCGCTGGGTGACGATCGGTTCCTGCAGAAAGGCGGCATGGGCGCCGGATGTGACGATGCGCTGCAGGCGATCCATCAGCCGGTTGTGGGCCTCGCGCAGCTCGCGGCGAATGCGTGCCAGGGTGTCGCTGGCGCTATCCAGCACCTCGCCCCGCTCGTCAATGCAACGCCCGATCTCATCCAGCAGGTCCTGGGGCACCGAGATGCGGCTCGCCACGTCGGCCACGTGCGGGAACGTCTCGCCCAGGCGCCCCAGCGTGCGTTGCAGCGTGCGGGCGCGCACCAACGTGCCGCGAACATCGAGCAGATCTTGCGGCACCAGCGTGCTGCCGCGCACCGCCTGCGCCACCAGCGGCCGGAGGTCATGGACACCGCCCAGATGGACGTCACTTTTCTCATCCAGCAAGCGGCGCGCCTCCCGCGTTTCCGCCTGCCACTCCTCTGCCTGGCGGATGTCGTCCGTAGGCAGCAGGGCGCGCGCACGCTCGTTGCCGAGCGAAAAGGAGGTGAATTGGGCCAGCCGGGCCAGAATCTTGTCGAATTCCAGCACACGCAAAGTTCGTGGATCCATGGGGCAGAGTATAGCACACCGCGCGAACGTGCAGAAAAATCGTCCGGGCCAATATCGCGCCGGAAAACGTTGCTTATGCGCTTGTGACAACATCGACACCTATGGTATGATGCCGCAACCGATCTCCTGGTACGACATTATTGGTAAGGAGTTGTGATGAAAGCGGTGGTCATGGCCGGCGGAGAGGGTTCCCGCTTGCGGCCCCTGACATTGGTGCGCCCCAAACCGATGTTGCCGGTTGTCAATCGACCGGTACTGGGTCACATCCTGTATCTGCTCAAACAACACGGCATCGTGGATGTGGTGATCACCCTGCAATACCTGGCAAGTCAGATCCAGGACTACTACGGTGATGGCCACTCGTTGGGCATACACATCGAATACGTGACCGAGGAGGCGCCCTTGGGTACGGCCGGCGGCGTCAAACTCGCTCATCCACTTTTGGCCGACGATGAACCCTTCCTTGTGATCAGCGGTGACGCACTGACGGATTTTGATCTGACGGCCGTAGTGCGTTTTCATCGGGAGCGTCAGGCGCTGTTGACCATGGCGCTGTGTCGCGTACCCGATCCGTTGGACTATGGCGTCATCAACATCCATGAAGATGGACGCGTGGCCCAGTTCATGGAGAAGCCGAGTTGGGGCGAAGTGACATCCGACACGGTGAATACCGGCATCTACGTCGTCCAGCCCTCAGTGTTGGCAAGCATCGCGCCCGATACCCGGGTCGACTGGAGCCAGGATGTATTTCCGGGGATGTTGGCCCGAGGCGAGGCGCTCTACGGGGATGTGGTGGACGGCTATTGGTGCGACATCGGCACGCTGGAGGAATACCACCGCGCAAATGCCGACTTGTTATTCGGCAAGCTGGATTTGGGCGAGCTGGGCCAACGGATTGGCGCGGACATCTGGGCCGATGGCTCAGTGGAGGTCGCCCCCGATGCGCAGTTGATCGGGCCGCTCTACCTGGGCGAAGGGGTCAAGGTGATGAGCGGCGCGGTGGTCCAGGGCCCCAGTGTGGTGCGCGATTATTCGATTCTGGACACCCGAGCCCGGGTCAGCCGCAGCATCATCTGGCGCAACTGCTACATCGGCGAAAATGCCGCGATCTATGGCGCGGTTTTAGGCCGGCAGTGCAGCTTGAAGGCGCGGGCTATGGTGTTTGAAGGCGCCATCATCGGAGACAAGACGATGATCGGTGAGGACGCGATCATCCAGGCCGGCGTCAAATTGTGGCCGAGCAAAGAGATCGAGAACGGCGCGACCATCAATCACAGCATCATCTGGGGATCCCAGGGCCGCCGCGCGTTGTTCGGACGGTTTGGGGTCACGGGTGTCGTAAACGTGGATCTGGCGCCTGATTTTGCAACCCGTCTGGGCGCAGCGTTCGGCACCATACTCCCCATGGGCAGCACCATTACGATCAACCGCGATCCGCACCGCAGCCCGCGCATGATCAAACGCGCCCTCATCTCGGGCTTACCCTCGGCTGGCAACAACGTGCTCGATCTGGGCGTGCTGCCGATTCCGGTGGCCCGCTATTTCACCCGGGCCAGTAACACAGCCGGCGGCGTGCATGTCCGGCTCTCCCCCTATGACCCGCGCGTGGTCGATATCCGTTTTATGAGCAAAGATGGCCTCAATCTGACGCGGGAGCAGGAGCGTGCGATCGAGCGGATCTTCTTCCGCGAAGATTACCGCCGGGCCTATTTGGATGACATCGGCAACATCGAGTACGCGCAAGATGCGATCGAGATCTACACACGCGGCTACCTGGGGGTGCTGGATGGCCCAACGATCCGGCGGCGAAAGTTCAGGATCGTTGTGGACTATGCGCACGCTCCGGCAGCCGATGTGCTCCCGGAGCTGCTGCGCAAGCTGGATGTCGATGTAGTGCCGCTCAATGCGCGCGTCGAAGCCACGAAGGTGTCGTTGTCGCAAGATGAGTTTCGCGCTGGTCGCGCCCAACTGGCGCGGATCACCCAGGCTTTGGACGACATCAGCCTGGGGGTGCGGCTGGACGTTGGCGGTGAAAAATTATACGTGGCCGATGAAACCGGCACGACGGTCCCTGACGGGCTGATGTGCGTCGCGATGGCCGCGCTGGTGTTCCGGGCCCATCCGGGCAGCACCGTGGTGGTGACCGCTGACCAACCGATGGTCTACGAGGATTTGGCCAAGCAATATGGCGGCCACGTCCGGCGCTGCCAGGTCGACCCGTTGGCATTGATGCAGGCCGCGGCCGAGGATCACGTCGAGATGGCGGGCGACGGCACCGGCAACTTCATTTTCCCGGTCTTGCACCCGGCCATCGATGGACTGCTGGCCCTGGGCAAGCTGTTGGAGCTATTGGCAGGACAAGGTAAACAGCTCTCTGAGGTGCTTGCCGAACTGCCGCCCTTCTATGTTGCGACCGGTCAGATATCAGGGCAGTGGGAGACCAAAGGCCGCGTGATGCGATGCCTGCTTCAACAATTCTCCAAAATGCGCCACGAAACCGGCGATGGCATCAAGGTACATCTCGGCGATCATGAATGGGTGTCGATCCGGCCCGACAACGATACCACGGTGTTCTATTTGACGGCTGAGGCGGGATCGCAGCACGCCGCGCAGGAGCTGATCGCGGATTATGGCGGCATCGTCAGCAGCTACATCCAGCAGCCCTGTGCTGATGAGGCGCCGCCTGGCCCGGTATTCGAACCCCCAAACTTTTTCACGGAGTGAGGTAGCTTTTCATGCCCATTACATTCGGCACTGACGGCTGGCGCGCCGTCATCAGCGATGAGTTCACCTTTGCCAACGTCCGCCACGTGGCGCAGGCGATTGCCGAGGTTTTATTGGAGGGAACAGGCGCACAGGGCCCGGCTGGGCCGCTGGCCGTTGTCGGATTCGACACCCGCTTTCTATCCGATCGTTACGCGATTGCCGTCAGCGAGGTGCTGGCGGCCAATGGCCTGCGGGTAGCCCTGGCCCGAGCCGATGCCCCCACGCCGGTGATCTCCTATGCGATCCCGCAATTGGGCGCGGCCGGCGGCGTCATGATCACGGCCAGCCACAACCCGCCGCGCTACAACGGCATCAAGCTGAAATCTGCCTTTGGCGGCAGCGCCACGGTTGCCGACACTAAGCGGGTAGAGGCCAAGATCGTGGCGAACCTGGCCGCGGGACGCGAGCCCGTGCGCCTCTCGCAGGAAGAGGCGACGGCCCAGGGGCTGCTGTATCGATTTGACCCATTTCCGGCCTACCGCGACCATCTGCGCCAACTGATCGATTTTCGAGCGATCAGCCGGGCCCGGCTGCGGGTGGCCGTGGATGCCATGTACGGTTCAGGGCGCGGTTATCTGCGCAACTTGCTAGAGGAGGCCAGCGTCGATGTCATGGAGATCCGGGGCGAAATGAATCCCGGGTTCAACGGCATCCACCCGGAGCCGATTGCCAAGCACCTCAAGCCCTTGATGGACCTGGTGTCGGCGGAGCATTTTGATCTGGGCCTGGCCACGGATGGCGACGCCGACCGCATCGGCGCGGTGGGGCCGACCGGGCGCTTCATCGACCCGCACTGCATCATGACGCTGGCTCTGCGCTATCTGGTGGAACAGCGCGAACAACGCGGCGCGGTGGTGAAAACCGTTTCCACCACACAGATGCTCAACCGACTGGCCGGCAAATATGGCCTGCCGCTGCATGAGACACCGGTGGGCTTCAACTACATCGGTGATCTGATGATGACCGATGATGTCTTGATCGGTGGGGAGGAGTCCGGCGGCATCAGCATCAAGGGTCACATCCCCGAAGGCGATGGCGTGTTGATGGGCCTGTTGGTGGCAGAGATGGTGGCGAACTATGGGAAATCGCCCGAGGCGTTGTTAGCTGATGTGATGGCTGAGATCGGCCCCTTCAACTATGCCCGGAACGATTTCAAAGTGCAGCCCTTTGAAAAGAAGACGCTCGTTGCAAAGCTGGTGGATCTGGCGCCGGAACGGCTCGCCGGCATCCCGCTGGCATCGATCAACACGCGCGACGGGGTCAAGTACTTGCTCACAGATGATAGCTGGCTGCTGATCCGGCCTTCGGGCACTGAGCCCGTGCTCCGGGTGTATGCGGAAGCCCACACCGACGACGCGGTCAATGTCTTGCTGGCCGAAGGGCGCGCCCTGGCCGACCGCGCCGGGGCATAAACTAACAGCGCCGCTCCCGCGAATACATCACGGGGCGGCGCTGTGCAGCGACTACAGAGCGGCGTCAGGTTCGGTCTATGAACCTGGCGCCATTGTCTATTAGTACTCGATGATCCGGCCCAGGGCCTTGGCCTGGTTCACCCAATCTTCAACCTGCGCAAGGGTCGGCGCGCGACGGGCATCGCCGGCCTGAGTCTGTTCCACCAGCTTGGCATGGAGGTTGGCGGCCACGCGGCGAGAGAGCTCCACCACGGTGTCGACGCCGGCCTGCTCCAGCAAGTTGCTGTAGACTTCACCGATACCGCGTACACGGGCCAAGTCGGCGCGATTCACCAGTTCCAGGATTTCCTTCGGATCGGCGCCAATCTTTGCAGCCAGATCCTTGCGTCCGGCAGCCAATTTGCCAGCCTCAAGCAACGCGTCCGATGTGCTGATGCCGGCCGAAGCCAGCTTCTCGGCAGTGTTCATCTGAATGCCACGAATCTCGGTTACCCGCATGGATGCCTCCTCAATGTGTAGAGAGTAAAGTGCCGGTTGGAATCAATCGCCGGTCTGAACAACGCTGCCACTATGTTACCATAACCTGCAACGCTTGGCAATGGGGAAAAGTGCCGCAATGCCGCGCAGGTTGCCGGGCTGATCTAACATAATGCTAACACCAAGCTTATGTGAATCTAACCTGATCACCTTACACTCCGCATTACAGAGTGATTTTTGGAACGGGAGCAGAGAAGATGAGCAAGATTGTTGGTATTGATTTGGGCACAACAAACAGTGTGGTCGCAGTGATGGAGGGCGCCGACCCGGTGGTCATTCCCACGGCCGAGGGCGGGCGGTTGTGCCCGTCGGTCGTCGCGTTTACCAAAGCGGGTGAACGTCTGGTGGGCCAAACTGCCAAACGCCAGGCCGTGGTGAACCCGGAAAACACCGTGTTTTCCATCAAACGTTTCATGGGCCGACATTACGCGGAGACCGCTTCTGAGCGCTCGATGGCGCCATACAAGGTGATCGAGGGCGCTGCCGGTGATGTGCGCGTGCGCCTGCCTGGCTCCGGCAAAGAGTATACGCCCCAGGAGATTTCCGCGATGATCCTGGGCAAGCTGAAGACCGATGCTGAGGCGTACCTGGGTGAGCCTGTGACCCAGGCCGTGATCACGGTGCCGGCCTATTTCAACGATTCGCAGCGCCAGGCCACCAAAGATGCCGGCAAGATCGCGGGCCTGGAAGTCCTGCGCATCATCAACGAGCCGACCGCGGCCGCGCTCGCCTACGGTCTAGACAGCAAAAGCAGCGAGACGATCCTGGTTTTTGACCTGGGCGGCGGCACCTTCGATGTCTCCATCCTGGAAGTCGGCGACGGCGTGGTGGAGGTGAAGGCGACCAATGGCGACACGCACCTGGGCGGCGACGACTGGGATCAGCGCGTGGTGGATCACGTGGCGGATGAGTTCAAACGCGAAAACGGCATCGACTTGCGCAACGATCGACAGGCGCTGCAGCGGCTGAAGGAAGCCGCTGAAAAGGCCAAGATCGAGCTTTCGACCGTGCTGGAGACCGAGATCAACCTGCCGTTCATCACCGCCGATGCAACCGGCCCCAAGCACTTGCAGAGCAAACTGACCCGGACCAAGTTCGAGCAGTTGACGGCGGATCTGCTGGCGCGCTGCCGTGGCCCGTTTGAGCGTGCGGTAGCTGATGCCCGGCTCACGGCAGACGCCATCGATGAAGTGGTGCTGGTAGGCGGGTCCACCCGTATGCCGATGGTGCAGGACCTGGTGCGCAGGCTGACCGGCGGCAAGGAGCCGCACCGGGGCGTCAACCCGGATGAGGTCGTGGCCGTGGGCGCGGCGCTGCAGGGCGGCGTACTGTCCGGCCAGGTGAAGGACGTGCTGCTGCTGGACGTGACGCCGTTGACGCTGGGCGTGGAAACGCTGGGGGGGGTGTTGACACCTGTCATCGAGCGCAACACCACGATCCCAGTAAAAAAGAGCCAGGTGTTCAGCACGGCCGAGGACAACCAGCCCGCGGTAACCATCCACGTGCTACAAGGCGAGCGGCCACTGGCGGCCGACAACATGTCGTTGGGGCAGTTCAACCTGGAAGGGATCCCGCCCGCTCCGCGCGGCCTGCCGCAAGTCGAGGTCACATTCGACATCGACGCCAACGGCATCTTGCACGTCGGCGCGCAGGACAAGGCCACCGGGAAAGCGCAGCAAATTACCATCACCGCCTCGACCAACCTGAACAAGGCGGACATCGAGCGGATGGTGCGCCAGGCCGAGATCAACAAGGCGGCAGATCAACGGCGCCGCGAGCTGATCGAGGCGCGTAACCAGGCCGACACCCTGGCGTACGGCCTTGAAAAAGAGTTGCGCGACCCGGAAGGCGGGGCTGCGGCGCTGGATGCCAACAGCCGACGCGGCCTCGAGCAGGTAATCGCCGATCTGCGCAAGGCCGCCGGCGGTGAGGACATCACGGCCATCCGAGACGCGATGGCGCGGCTGCAGCAAGCCCGCGGACAGGTGATGGCGGATGCCAGCGGCGGGATGCCAGGCAACGGCAGCGGCGATGGTCAGAAGAACAACCCGTCGGGCAACGGCTCCGGCGAAGATGTCGTTGAAGGCGAGTTTCGACACGTGTAACCGTTGATCCAGTAGGGCTCGGCCTGGCCTCCGGTCGGAGGTCAGGCCGGCTGTTAGTCGGGTAATTGTCGGCGTTTACACGTGCATTTCGGCCGGAATATGCTATAATCGGTCAGGTGTCGGCGGCTGAGTGAGGCGGCCTTGTACGAGCAGGCAAGCCGGGCCCAAAGGGGGCAACCGTCCGACCATCGGAGGAAGCATGTATTTTGATCCACTCTATTTCGTTTTTGTGTTGCCGGCGCTGCTGTTGGCCTTCTATGCGCAGTTCAAGGTCAAAAGCGCCTATGGGAAATATACGCAGGTCGCCAACCAGCGCGGGTTGACCGGTCTGGATGCGGCACGCGCCATTCTGGGGCCCGAGGGGATGTATGACGTCTCCGTGGAGGGCATTCGCGGCGAGCTGACCGACCATTATGACCCGCGCACCAAGAAGCTGGGGCTCTCGGCCGGCGTGGCCCGCCAGCCAAGCGTGGCCGCTTTAGCGATTGTCGCGCACGAGATTGGGCACGCCCAGCAGGATCATCAGGGCTACGCGCCGTTGAAGTTCCGCGGCGCCATCGTGCCGGCCGTGCAGGTTGGCTCCTGGGTGGCGCCGATCCTGTTCTTTGTCGGCCTACTGCTGGGGCAGGCGGGAACCGCACTGGCCTGGGTGGGTGTGGGAGCCTTCGGGTTGAGCGTTTTGTTCGCGCTGGTCACGTTGCCGGTTGAGCTGGATGCCAGCCGCCGGGCGCTGGGCCTGCTGAAGACTTACCAGTTGGCCGATGGCGCTGAGCTGAAAGGAGCGAAGGCGGTGCTGGATGCCGCGGCGCTCACCTATATCGCGGCTTTAGCGCAGACCCTCATGACGATGCTTTACTACATCTCGCTCTTGAATCGCCGCAGGGACTAAACAGGCATCGCTCGAGCCCAAAAAGCCAGGCCCGGTTTTTGACCGGGCCTGGCTTTTCTATCGGAGGACAGCTCAACCTATGCCTGGCGCTTGATGAATGCCTCCACAGCCGCGCGCGTCGGCATGGCTGGGATCGCGCCGCGTTGGGTGGTAGCGAGCGCACCGACCGCGTTGCCCAGGCGCAGGGCAGATTCGACGACCGCGCGCTCGAACCGCAGCCCCTGATCCAGCAGTCCCGCCAGCAACCCGGCGACGAAGCCATCGCCGGCGCCCGTAGTGTCCACCGGTTCAACGCGGAAGGCAGGCACAAAGCCATCCGCCTGTGCGGTGAAGTAGACGCTGCCGGATCCGCCGCGGGTCACCACTAACAGCTTCAACCGGTCATGCCACAACGCCCGTGCGCCGCGGGCCAGATCGGTCTCACCTGTCAGAAATTCGAGTTCCTCTTCGCTCACTTTGGCAAGATCGGCCTGCGGCCAGCCGGCCAGGATGCCGGCTCGTGCGGCCTCTGCCGAAGGCCAGAGCGCCAGGCGCAGGTTCGGATCATAGGAGATCAACGCGCCGGCATTGCGGGCATAGCCCAGTGCGGCCAGCGTAGCGCTCCGGCTCGGCTCGCCGATCAACGAGATGGAGCCGTAATGAAAGATGCGCGTGCTGCCGGCATACGCGCCATCCACGTCCTCGGGCCGCCAGAGCATGTCGGCGCTGGGGTGGCGGTAGAACATGAAGCTGCGCTCACCGTCAGCCCGCAGCGAGACAAACGCCAGGGCGGTGCGCGCCGCATCCGAGAAGCGCAGCCCGCCGACGTCCACGCCGGTCTCGGCCACGGTGTCGGCCAGGAAATGGCCGAAGTCGTCTTCGCCCACCTGGCCCAGGAAACCGGCCCGGTATCCCAACCGTGCCACCCCCACGGCGACGTTAGCCGGCGCACCGCCGGCCGCTTTTTTGAACGCGGGCGCCTCCGCTAGAGTGACGCCGGATTCGGTGGACACGAAGTCTATCAACAATTCACCACAAGCGATGACATCGAACATACGATTCTACCTCCCTATTGTGCCGTGCCATCCTGCTGGTTGCGGGGCAACCGCCGCACCGGCACGGCCGCTTCTTCCGCAGGACCGCCCTTACCAGGCAGCCGCGTCAATTCCACACTGACACCCAGCGCCGACGCGATACGCGTCGCCACCGTCTCCAATTGCTCCACCTCGTCGGCATAATCGGCCAGCCGCACGCCCTCGCTGGAGGCTGCCAGGATGGCCTGGTCGTTGATCAGCAGGCGCGTCTCTTCGGTGTTGTCGCGCAGCCGGACCCGGCGCTCCAGTTTTATCACGGCGGTCGTCTTGTCTCGACCAGACCCGCGGCCAAACACCTGGATCAGAATCACTGCCAGCACAATGCCCGCCAACAGGAACAGCAGGGACTCGATGGCAATGCCCACGACGACCTCCGCTTCGGCTCGGGGTTATGCGCCAGCCAGCTTAAGCCGGCTTTGACCGGCTAAAGCCCGCCGTTGCAACGCCCACTGCTCAGGGCCGGTCTCCGACCGAGCCAACGACGGAACTTATTCTTTTACGAGCTCTAAGCCCGCCGTTGCAACGGCGGGCAGATCTCAGGCGGCGACCAGCCACATGAATTGGTAGGGGTCCAGCATCAGATCACCGACCAGGCGCAGCGGATCACCGGTCACCAGGTCCTGGAAGTCGTAGCTGAGGCCCTGAGCGCGGATCGTATTAGCGCTGATCCGCTGCTCGGTCTCGCTGAAGTTCGCCAGCACCAGGATGCGGCCCGCCGTGCTCTGGCGCACGTAGCTGAAGACATGGCCGTTGCCCGGATCGACCACCAGCATATCGCCGCCAGCAAAGGCCGGATGCCCTTTACGCACGGTGATCAGCCGGCGCAACCCACCGTAGATACGCGCGGCCACCGCGCCCGGTTCCTCGCGGTGCGCATACTGGGCCCAGTTTGCGAACGGCCGGTGTACCCAGCGGCTGTCGCCGGCCTTGGCCGGGTCGTTCCGGTAGCTGTAGTCGTTCAGCGTGCCGATCTCGTCACCCAGGTAGAGCAGCGGGAGACCGCCCGCGGACAGGATGACGCTGTGGATCAGCAGGATGCGGCGCACCGCCAGCTCGACCTCGAAGGTGTTCTCTTCCCGCAACCCCTTCTCCAGCCCAGTCAGCGACGCACACGTGCCCGAGATGCGGCAATCGCCCGTCTGGGGATTTTCCTGGAACGGCAGACCGCGGGCGAAGCTGCCCCCGAACCGACCGGTGTAGAAGTTGTTCAGGAAGCGGCGATGGCCGTAGCCGTTGATACCCAGCCGGCCGGCATCGCCGTCATCAAAGGTCCAGCCGATATCATCGTGGCAGCGGACATAATTGACCCAGGTGCAGCGCGGATCGATGCGGTAGCGATAGCTCATCGAAAGTTGGAGCAGCTTGACCTCGCGCGTGGCGAGCGATTCCCACAGCAGCGCCATCAGCAAGGGGTTGTACGAAAGCTGGCACTCCTCGGGACTGATGTATTTCGCTACGTCGTCGGGGTGGACGATCGCCTCGGATTTGAAAAGCAGCCCCGGCGCTGCGATGCGGACCATCGCGTTGAATGCCTGGATCAGCATGTGCGCCTCGGGCAGGTTCTCGCACGAGGTGCCCATCTGCTTCCAGATAAATGCCACCGCATCCAGTCGTATGACCTCGACCCCCGCATTCGCCAGGAACAACAGCTCCTCTAACATGGCCTGGAAGACCGCCGGGTTGCCGTAATTGAGATCCCACTGGAAGCTGTTGAAGGTGGTCCACACCCAGCGATTGACGTCGGGCCGCCAGGTGAAGCTGCCGCGGCGCACTTCCGGAAAAATCTCCCGCAGGGTGCGCTCATATGCATCGGGCATCTGTCGGTCTGGGAACAGGTAGTAGTAGTCCTGGTGCTCCGGGTCGCCGGCCAGCGCGGCCTTCGCCCAGCGGTGTTCATCGGAAGTATGGTTGAAGACGAAGTCCACCACCAGGCTGATGCCGTTGCCGCGCAGCTCCCGGCTCAAGTCAGCCAATTCGTCCATCGTACCCAGGGCCGGGTTGACGGTGCGATAGTCGCTGACGGCATAGCCGCCGTCGTTCTCGCCCTCCGGGCAGGCGAAGAGCGGCATCAGGTGCAGGTAGGTGAGGCCTAATTCCCGGAAATAGGGGATCTTGGCGCGAATGCCGGCCAGGTTGCCCGCAAATAGATCCACGTAGCACACGCCGCCGAGCATCTTCTCGGACTGGAACCACCCCTGGTCGGCCTCGCGCTGGGCGTCCAGCGCCTTCAGGTCGGCCGGACGGGCCAGCCACATCTGTGCGCCGGCCTCCAGGATGCGCTCCAGGTGATAGAAAAAGTCATAGCGGCCGCCGTAGAGGTGCAGCAGCAGGCGGAAGAGCCGCGGGAAGTGGGCGCGCAGCCTGGCCGCGTAGGCCGCCCACGCGTCCGAGTCGGCGCCGGCGAAGCGCGCTTCCAGGCGGGGCATGAGACGATCCAGCGAGAGTTTGGCTTGCTGATCCGACCAGGCGGGGGAGGAAGTGTCAGGCATGGGTCATGGGCTCCAGGTTGGCGAGTTGGTAGATTGGTAAATGGGTAGATTCGCAAAGCCCACCACGGAGACACAGAGAGCACAGAGAGAATCAAAGAGGTCTCTGTGTCCTCTGTGCCTCTGTGGTGATTACCAGGTCAGCAGAGCCGCAGCCAACGATAGCCGTAACGCGGCAGCTCGAGCCGGTAGGGCGCGGCGGTGACGGCGGCCAGGGACTCCCCGGTGAACAGGTCAACGGGCTGGGAGCCGGCAAACGCGGCCAGATCGAGTTCGACGGCCTGGGCTTCGTCCGACAGATTGTTCGCGACCAGGATTGCCTCGTCGCCGTAGGTGCGCAGATAGGCCAGCACAGTTTTTCCGGCCGGCGCCAGGAAGGTCAGGTCGCCGCGGCCGAAGGCTGGGACGGTTTTGCGCACGGCCAGCAACTCGCGCATCCGGTTCAGCAGCGAGCCGGGATCGCTGCGCTGCGCCGCGACGTTGACGCGGCGGTAGCCGAAGGTGTCATCCACGATGACCGGGTCGCCCAGCGCGGCCGGATCGGCCTGCGAGAAGCCGGCGTTGACCGTGTCATCCCACTGCATCGGCGTGCGGACGCCGTCGCGGTCCTCCAGCCGTATGTTGTCGCCCATGCCGATCTCGTCGCCGTAGTAGAGCACCGGCGAGCCGACCAGGGTGAGGAAGATCGAATTAGCGACCTCGATGCGGCCGCGGTCGTTGCCCAGCAGCGGCGCCAGCCGGCGGCGGATGCCCATGTTCAACTTCATGCGCGGCTCGGGCGCGTAGAAATCCCACATGAACTTGCGCTCTTCCGGCGTCACCATCTCGAGCGTCAGCTCATCGTGGCAGCGCAGGAAGGTCGCCCACTGGCAGTTGGCCGGGATGGGCGGGGTGCGGGCCAGGATCTCCAGGATGGGGGTTCGATCCGCCCGCGCCAGCGCCATGAAGATGCGCGGCATGAGCGGGAAGTGGAAGTTCATCTGGAACTCGTCGCCGGGCACGCTGGGATCGTCCGGGTCGCCGCCCAGGTAGGGCCGCACATCTTCGGGCCACATGTTGGCCTCGGAGAGGAGCATCGTGCCGGGCGCGTACGCGTCCACGAACGCACGCAGCCGCTTGAGGTAGGCGTGCGTCTCGGGCAGGTTCTCGCAGTTGGTGCCCTCGCGCTCGACCAGGTAGGGGGTCGCGTCCACCCGGAACGCGTCGGCGCCGATGTCGAGCCAGAATTGGACGACGCGCAGCATGGCCCGCTGCACGTCGGGGTTGTCGTAGTTAAGATCCGGCTGATGGCTGAAGAAACGATGCCAGAAGTACTGCCCGCGCAGGGGATCGAAGGTCCAGTTGGACGGCTCGGTATCCAGGAAGATGATGCGCGTCTCGGTGTAACGCTGATCCGTGTCGCTCCACACGTACCAATCGCGGTATTTGGCGTGTTCGGGATGGTTCGGGTCGCGGGAGGCCTGGAACCAAGTGTTTTGGTCCGAAGTATGGTTCGGGATCAGCTCCACGATGATGCGCAGGCCCCGTTTGTGAGCCTCTGCGATCAACGTGCGGACGTCGTCCAATGTGCCGTAATCGGGATGGACGGCGAAATAATCCGCCACATCGTAGCCGTCATCGCGCAGCGGCGATGGGAAGATGGGCAGCATCCAGATCGCGTCCACGCCCAGCCACTGAAGATAATCAAGTTTGGAGGTCAGCCCGGCCAAGTCGCCGATGCCGTCGCTGTTTGCGTCGGCGTAGGCGCGGACGAAGACTTCGTAGAAGATCGCGTCGCGATACCAATCGTTCATGGCGTAATCTCTCGTTCTGTGTTGCAGTTGAAAGTTCAAGTTGAAGGTGGAAGGTTACAGGTTCACCTGCAACCTTCCACCTTCAACTTTGCACCTTCAACCCTTACCCCTTAACCGATCCGGCCGTCAACCCGCGCACGAAGAAGCGCTGCAGGGCGAAGAACACCGCCAGGGGCAACATCATGCTGATGAATGCGCCCGAAGTGAGCAGGTGCCAGTCCGCGCCCTTCTCGCCGACAATGGCAGCCAGGGCGCTCGTGACCACCCGGTTCTGGTCGCCCAGGAAGACCAGGGCTACGAGGTAGTCGTTCCAGACCCACAGGAACTGGAAGATCGCGAACGACGCCAGCGCCGGCACCGACAGCGGGAGGATCAGTTGGGTGAAGATGGTGAACGCCGACGCGCCGTCAATGAACGCCGACTCGAGGATGTCGCGCGGCAGCGTGCTGATATAGTTGAACAGGATATAGATGGCCAGGGGCAGGCCGAAGCCCGTGTGTGCCAGCCAGATGGCCAGGAAGGTGCCATTCAGGTTGAGCTTGGTGTAGTCCTGCAGGATGGGCACCAGCGCAATCTGCAGCGGCACTACCAGCATCGCGACCACGATCGTGAAGAAAAATTTGCGCCCGGGAAAATTCAACCAGGCGAAGCCGTACGCACAGAAAGCCGCGATCAGGATGGGGATGATCGTGGCCGGCACCGCCACCGCGACCGAGTTCAGGAACGCCGTGCCGAGGTTGTTGCCCTTGCGCAGGATCTCCTGTCCGGAGGCGTCCTTAAACTTGATCTCCTTGCCGGTGAGCACGTTCTTGTAGTTATCCAGGGTGAGATTGGCGCCGAAGCCCACCCACTGCTGCTCGGCGACCTTGATCAGCCGGGTGCGCCGGTTGCCGAACCAGGTGAGCTGCCGACCATCCGACAGGGTGACACCATTGCGGAGTTCCTCAAACGTCGTCGTGACGCCCTCGACCTCGAAGGACCCGGTGACGTCTACGGTGTCAGGGAGCTTGATTTCACCCTTTTCCACATACTGTTTGTGCGGCAAGACGGTCCACCAGCCCGAGCCGAAGATGTCTTTGCTCTGGCGGAAGGAGGTGACGAAGACACCGAGCGCCGGCACCAGCCAGAGGATGCAGATCACGATCAGGATGCCATTGACCAAGGCGCTGTTGACGCGCTGCTGTCGTTTCATACCACCTGTTGCGCTCATCAGAAGGCCTTCCTTTCTCCGAATTGCCGCAGGTTGTAGATCATGACCGGCACAACCGCCAGCAACAGGATGATTGCGATGGCCGAAGCACGGCCGGTTTGAAGGTAGGTGAAACGCTGCAGGTAGAACTCGTTGGCAATAACATTCGTGCCGTTGTTGCCGCCGGTCATGACACGCACGATATCGAACAACTTCAGGCTGAAGATGATGATCGTCGTGGTGACAGTGATCAGCGTGCCCTTGATGTATGGGACGGTGACATCGAAGAAGGCTCTGATCTCAGTCGCGCCGTCAATCCGCGCCGCTTCGAGCAGCTCGGCCGGGACCCCCTTGATCGCGGAGGAGATGATCACCATGGCGTAGCCGGTCTGGAGCCAGACCATGATGATGATCAGGAAGAAGTTATTCCACGGCGCCAACGACAACCACGGCTGCGACTTGCCGCCCAGCGCCAGGACAATGGCATTGATCAGGCCGATCTCAGCGATGCCCGCCCCTTCTCCCTTATAGGTGTACATGAACTTCCAGATCACGCCCGCGCCCACAAAGGAAATGGCCATCGGCATGAAGATGATGGCCTTATAGACAGACTCCAGCTTGGTGCGATCTGCCAGCACGGCGATAAGCAGACCCAAGCCGACACTGAGCCCGGTGCCGAAGATCATCCACAACAGGTTATTGCGGAACGCCTCAAGCATGATGCGGTCGGTGAGCGCAAAAACGTAGTTGGTCAGCCCGACGAAGGTCGTGCCGGACTCGTCCTGGAAGCTGAGCAATAGCGTGCGCACGACCGGGATGGCCAGGAACCAGGCCAGGATGGCAAGGGCCGGGCCGACGAAGATGAACGGCTGAATCGTGTGGCGGATGCTCTCCGGTAGCTTTTCCACCAGCCAGTTGGCCACCCAGTACAGCAGGGCGACTCCGCCCACGCCCCACAGGATCGCCACCAGAACCATGACGATCTGGGGCGCCTTGTTGTCGCGGAGAAAGATGAACCCCTGCCATAGCACGATGAACGTCAGAATGGGGACAAAGATCGAGGCCAGGATCTGTCCGATGCCCGTGGCTAGCCACGCGAGCGGACCGCTGGACCTCTTCGGTATCTCGGAACTAGTCATGCTGCCTCCTCCAGGCTGCTCGCAAGTCGATCGCTTCGCTGCAAGCAGAAGATGGATGCCCCGGCCTCACTGCAGCGAGGCCGGGGCAGGTGTCCTACAAGGCCCGGTTTACTTGGGCCAGGAGGCGTCGATTTCCTTGAGGGCAGTGTCAAGGCTGATGGATTCAGAGACGAAGGAAGTCATGGACTTC
>JAPKMS010000033.1 GCA_026645775.1 Anaerolineae bacterium | reverse complement strand
CGGAAGCTCAATACCCAGAAGTTCAGCTTGGCCGCGCAGATAGGCGTCACGCGGCTGCTCTGCCAGGCCCAACGCGTCGGCCATCCACGCCTGCACCTCGACGGGAGATTGGTGCAGAGCTTCCCATTCCGGCCACCCGGGCCACCACTGCCCCGGCGCAAACGGCACCGGCATGCTTACGCCCGCGTCCTGGATCATGAGGACCGCCAGGTCGGTCGCGGTCAGCTCATTGCGGAAGGCGGCCCACACGTCGGGTCCGTTGTCGGTGAAGCGCGGCGGCACGCGCCCCGCGACCTCGGCCCGGATCAGGGCGCGCAGGCTGGCCTGCGTGAAGAGCGCAACGTCAGTTGGTTGAGCGGCAATGGTCGGCGGCATTGGTTGATTGCCTGTAATAGATTGAAGCCAATTATAGCCGGGAATGAAGCTAAGGCCAAAGCTACCTTCAACCGGCTGTGAAAGGTCCCGGTTCTGTCATCACATTCTGCCATGCTGTTTCCAGATCTGCTGTTCCGCAGTGATAGATGCTGGCTTGGTTCGCCAGGAAGCAGATCTCGACGCGCGGCCGGATCCTCAGGATCCGTTCGGCCGCCCTGGCATATACTGCCATCTGTAGCAGATAGGGTTGGGCCGCGTCGGCCAGTGTCTGCCCGCGGCTCACCGGCTCAGTTTTCCAGTCGACCAGACGCCATTCTCCCGAGCCGTCGCGGAAGAGCAGGTCGATCACGCCGTGCAGCGTGCCCGCAGAGGTTTCCAGCGAGAAGGGAATCTCAGCATGGCGCTCCGGCGCGGCGACGATTTCACGAAAGAGGGATGTCTGCCGCAGGCCGTGAAGCGCGCCCAGCACTTGTCCGATGGCATGGTCCAACGCATCGGCAGTGATCCCGGATCGCTGCGCCCAGGCTGCCAGCCTGGCCCGTAACTCATCGGGCGGGGCTCCCAGGCACTCCCAATCCGCCAGCGCACGATGGGTCAGATTGCCCACCAGATAGCGTGACGCGCGTCTGGGGCGGCTGGCGTCGCGGCCCGCCAGGGCCGCCGGCCGCAGGACAGGCAGCTCGCCGGCTTCCTCTGCCAGACGACGCTCCAGGTGCGTGACCGCAATCGGCCGAGGCATCGCAGCGGAAGAGAGCGGCCGCGCGAGTGGGGGCATCTCCGTCACATCGACAGCCGTCCGGGACGCCTCTGGGGCAGGCGTTTGGCTCTCAGTCGGCGGCGCGGGCCAGCGCAAGCGGATGCTGTAGCCGTCCCCCTGCACCAGCGCATCGTCCTCGCCGTTCGGTGCGCCGTCCAGCGGCAATCCCCAGGCGTTTATCAGGGCCGTGAGCCAGGACCGGGGCTCACCCGGCTTGCCGGACAGGATCAATAGATCAGCGGCCCGGGTGCAGGCAACGTAGAGCAACCGCCGGCTTTCGGCCAGCTCCATGCGTCCGTCGAGCCATTCGGCCCACAGGTAACTGGCTGGTTTGATCCAGTCGCCAACGGCGTCGCGTAACTGGCAGACGATCCCAAACTCGGGATCGTGCAGGACGCGCGGCGTATTGTTGCCATGACCGGGCCTGCGCCCCAGGTCGGCGACTACGACTACCGGGTACTCCAGTCCCTTGGCTGCATGCACGGTCATCAGCTTCACGGCGCCCGCATCCGGCGCACCGGCTGGCGCCTCCCCCTCGCGCGCCTCACGCGCCCGCAGGTCATCCACCCGGCGCAGGAAGTCGGAGAGGCTGGCGCCGCCGCGCTCGCGCGCCAGGGCCAAGAACTTGGCCACATTGCTGCGCGCTCGCCCCGTCTTCTCGCCCCAGGTCGCCCCAGCGGTCGCGTCGGCGTCCTCTAGGGCCAGCGTTGTCTCGTAGCCTGTGCGATCGAGGGCCGCTCTCAGCAGTTGCCAGACAGTCACGCGGCCGGCCATGTTCCACAGCACAGCGAGCGTCTCGGCCGCAAAGGCCACCTCATCGGGCTGATCGGTAGGCGGGGGCGCGTTCAGCGCCGCGGCATAGGCGACCCGCTCGGCCAGCGCAGCGCCATCGGGGTCTCGCCAACGCAGGCGGTAGAGGGTCTCGTCGCTCAGGTTGAAAAGCGGCGACCGCAGCACAGCCGCCAGGTTCAGGTCGTCGCCGGGCGCATGGAGGCACGCCAGGAGCGCGATCAGGTCGCGCACTTCAGGACGGTCGTAGTAGCCGCGGCCCGAGACCGTCAGATAGGGCAGCCCGGCTGCTTTGAACTGCTCTTCATAGAGGGGTAGCGATGTCGTGGACCGGAAGAGGATCGCGGCGTCATCGAAGCGGAACGGCCGGTAGGCCTCGGCCTCGCGGTCCCAAACTGGGAATCGTTCCCTCTGAAGCGCCAGCAGCCGTTCGGCCAGGATCGCCGCCTCGCAACGCCGCGTTTCCTCGGCATCGCCTACATCCGGGAGCAACAACATCTCCACCGGCGCAGGCGCAGCGGGATGGGGGGGCGGCGCGGCGCGTTCGTAGGTCAATCGGCCAGGCCGCGCCTCAAAGTCGGTGTGAGCGCCGCCGATCGGACTCAAGATCGTGTCGAACGCGTCGTTCAGCGCAGTCACCAACCCTGCGTGCGCCCGAAACGAGCAGTTGAGCGGCAGTGCGCCCTCGCCTGTGTGCTGCTCGATATCGCGCACCGCGCGATTGAAGACGCGCACCTGGGCCTGGCGGAAGCGATAGATGCTCTGCTTGGCGTCTCCGACCGCAAAGAGCCGGCCGCCATCGGCAGGATGTGCCAGGGCGTAGACGATCTCCCCCTGCAGCTCGTTGACATCCTGGAACTCATCCACCATCAGGTGGCGGATGCCGGTCAGATAGGCGGCCAGCCGGTCGTCCCTGGGCCTCTGAGCAAGCAGGCGGTGGGTCAGCAGCTCGAGGTCATCGAAGTCCAGCGCCTGCCGCTCGGCCTTGAGGCGGTCATAGGTCAGCGTCAATTGCGTCCAAAGGCTGCGCCACCGAAGCAGCGCGGCTGCCGCGGCCTCGTCGTCAGCGCCGATCTCTCGGGTGATGCCGTCCTTGACCAATTGCTTCCCGGCGGCCTGGACGATTTCGAGGTCGGCCTTGAGCTCAGCGAGCGCTTCCTTGCCGCCCCAGGCCGCAGCTTTGCCCCCCGAACGATTCATCGCCGCAAAGCATTCCTGCGCGGCCGCGATGTCCACCTCTGCCAGCCGGCGGCATCCCTCCTGCGCCAGGAGGACTGCGGCCGCAAGCCTGTCTTCGGGGTCTGCGATCGCAATCTCCGGAATAGCCGACAGGACGCGACTCAGTTCCGGTTCAGAAATCAATCTCTCCTGCCAGGCAGCCTGCCTCATTACGATCAGGCCAGCTCGCCAACGCTCCAGCAGTTCGGGCATGTCCGGAAGTCGCGCGAAAAGGCGCTCCACGGTGCCGCGCTTGGCCAGCAGGCGGCCCAATTCGTCCCGAACGTCCTT
>JAPKMS010000334.1 GCA_026645775.1 Anaerolineae bacterium | reverse complement strand
GGAGGTAGTACTTGCCGGAGCCATCCGCCACCCAGCCGTGGCCGGAATAGAAGACGACCGCCGTGGCGTCGCTGTTAGCCGCGGTTTGCTGGGCCAGCCAGGCCAGGCCGTCGAGGATCGTCTGTTTGGTGGCGCCGGCATCGTGCAGCAGACGGATGTGCGCGTCGTCATCAAGGTAGCCGCACAGGGCAGGATCGGTCAAGATGGCGCGCAGCGCCTGCATGTCCTTGACGGTGACGGGCAACGACCACTTGAGGTAGGCGGATTCGCCGACGCCGATCAACAGAGCGTAACCATGGGAGAAGGCGCCAGACATACGACCTCCAGGATGGTAGGATGGGGCCACACAGCACGCCACGCGGCCTGCGGGTTCTGGCAATTGGTTGAGTCTACTGGCGGAATTATACTGTGATAATTGCCGCATTCCAAACAGTTTTGACACGGTACGGGTGGGGGATGCGCGTCTCGAATGGAGGGCCTCCACAGCGGCGCGACTAATCGCTATGGGATTTGTCGCCCATCCTTTTCTCGCGCAGCCATATCGCAACCTTTGGATTAGATTCGCTCAACCCTCTCTTCATGAGCATCACAGAGAGTCTTTCGTGGGCCTTTCGGGCCGCTTGTGGCTCCAGAACTTCAAGATGGATATCCAGACGCTCGAGTGTTGTCTCCAGCAAGGCCGCGTTAGCTGTCGAAGCCATTTCGATAGCATCCAGGTAGGCCGCCAACCCGGAAGGCTGATCTCCGCGCAACAAGGCCAGGTCACCGCGCAACCAGTTTACTTGGGTCAAGACATCGATCTGACCGGCCTCACTGCCGCTCAACCACGCTTGTTCCAGTAGCTCAGGTAGCTGCTGGAAGTCCTGCTGATCAAATGCCAGCGTGCAGAGGCCCAGCATGGCGCTACTCGTGATATCGTGTTCCCCCGTTTTGTTTGCCAGGGTAATCGCCTGTCTGTAGCAGGTCTCGGCCTGAACGTAATTGCCTTTTTGTGCATGCAGGTGTCCGAGGTTGCCGGTGACTCGTGCAACGCGAACCTGATCACCGAGTTCTTGGGCAATCGTCAGGCTCTGCTGCTAGCAGGAAGCAGAATCGCCGACACGACCAAGGTGTCGATAGGCAGTACCCAGGTCATTCCAAATGTCCGTCAACAGAGCACGGTTGCCAGTCTGCTGGATGAGTCGAGAGCTCCGTTCGTAATCGGCCGCAGCCTCTGCCCATTGCCGTGAATCAGCGCGAATGATGCCCCGTAGGTTGAGCGCCGTACCGAGAGCTTGCAGATCCCCCAGGCTGTTTAGATCCTCAATGGCCTGGGTAGCATATCCCAGGGCGAGTTCCATATCGCCTTCGATTTCCGCTAGTAGCGCCAGGTTACCTGCCGCTATTTGCCCTGCCGGACCAGTCACCAAGGATTTGATTGAGCTGTAGCGCTTCGGTCAGCCAAGCGCGCGCTCGGCTTTCATCTCCTGCTTCCAGCATAAGAACACCAAGGTTATTTAACACCTGCGCGCAGTTGGCGGCCTGTCCGAGCTTTCGATAGAGGTCTAAAGATTGGCTCAGGCAATCGACGGGCAAAGAAGTTTGGCCTTGTGCCTCATGCTACGCCCCTTGCACAGCCAGAAGTACGGCTCGGTCCTCGTCCGTTTCGGCCAGCGTAAGGCCTTCTTGAATACAGTCCAATGCTTGATCCAGATGGCCTTGGTCTGCATATATGCTGGCCAGGTGAGCTAACACCTCAAGGATCGCTTCGACATCTTCTGTGTCTCGATAGTGGGTTAGAGCCTCCGCCAGCATTTGGCCAGCTTCCGTCACTTGGCCGAGGGCGTGGTATGTCAGTGCCAGGTCACTCAGCACCTGGACCCGACGCCATTGGTGCGCCTCATCCATATTGGCCGCCAAACTGGCGCGGTAGCAACTTACAGCGTGCGTTAGGTCGCCGCGTTGCTCGGCCCACCGCCCTTCTACGTAACGGACTAAGCCCACAGCCTCTTGCGTCAGTTCGCCGGTCTTGATCTCCCGCAGTAGCCGCTGGCATTCGTCATTACGCCAGTCATCCAGCGCGCGTTGAAACGCCTCTACCCAACTCTGCAGGCCTGCTGAGAGGTCTAACTCTCGCAAAGTGTTGATGTAGGCGGAGATGTAGTCCACGGCGGCAGGGTGGTGTCTGGTATTCAGCATCGGTGTTTTCACTATCCGGACAATGGTTCACAACCAGCGGGCATGCGGTCTCCAGGATATGCTCACAAACCCGGACCATAGTTTCGGCGTGACCATGCTCCAGCATCCAGCGCAAGCGCTGCAGGATGTGCCGATCGATGCGCGTCCTAACGGCCGGATGGAACCCTCAGGCTGTCGCCACCGCCAGGCCATAGTGCTCGCCGGTCACCCGTGGGGCGATGTGATCAATGGTCGCCACCAGACCTGAGAGCGCATGAGCCGTCGCCAGGCTGTCGTCGGCCTAAGTTTCAGTAGCAACGCGCGCCGCTTCGCAAGTCTGATTCGCCACGGCGGCACTATTCTCCAGGTTTTTCGCAACCAACCCAGCGTTGACCAGCATGCTGGCAAAGGTGCGACGGTGACCAATGCTACATCTGATCTCGGCCGACTCTGTCAGGCAGGCACACGCTTCCTGGTAGCGGCCAAGCTAATGCTGCGGCGGTTTGTGGGGCATCGGTGCTAATAGCTTCCATAGCATGTACCACTGCCACGCGGCGTACAGACAATGGAAACATGCCCGTTCGCAGACACGTAAGCGGTCTTAGAATGATTTTACGCACGAGTCAGTTCCCCCGCACGAGGAGGAACTCGAATTTCCCTACCTGGTTTGAGTTCGCTGACGCACCCACGGGATTGACTGCTTGAATAACGTAGAAGCGAACGGTCAAGTCACCAATCGCACCCTCATCCGGATACGTGAGATCTGTTGTGCGTACCAGTAGAGCGCAGTCACAATCCGGTTCAGTGGGATCGAAATACGGATCGGCGCTGCTCCACACGTCATAACCGTTTGTGAGCGTCGCCCGGCCATTCACATCGGCGGTCACTTGCGTCCACGCGAGCGTCACATCGGCCACAGTGCGACCTATAGAGACTGTTGGCGCCGCTGGCACCCCCATCGGTGCCAGCGGGTGCTGTACGACCACGGCGTCCCAGATCGCTATCGGGGCCATTGGAACCGAGGCAATGCGGAACAGGACGACGCGGCCTGGAGCGCCGCAATTGGGAAGGCCGCCAGGTCCTTCCGCGACGACGTTCACGCTATAGACTACCTGGCCGTCAACCTCCTGGGTCAATCTCTCGCCGCACTCAGTGTCACCGATCGATGCAAGCACCCGCATCCCCGCCGCAGGTGTGAATCCGGGGCCACTCGACACTGCCCCGTAGTAGGTTGCCGGCACCGAGTTGATGTCTGGATCAGCGTTGGCAGATCCAGACACATGCGCGAGCGGGAGCAAGGCGCACGCGGAAAAGATGATGGCAATGACAAACAGGAGGCGCTTGATGCGCCTGGCGGGCTGCCGGATTCTTACGCTCATCGTTGTCTCTTTCATGGCCTTGCCAGGATGAGTGGCAGATACAGAGCGCGTTTCGATATTATACTCAGTGGTACCTGTTGGACGCGGTTATTGTCCCAGGTGGCCGTTGTCGCCATGCGGCGCGTGTCGATCTCGAAGCGCACCGTACGACCAGTCGCACCGCAGCCCGTCGCCGCGCCGGGGCCATCGGTCAGAACGTTGACCGCGTACACGTTCTGACCGCCAATCTCCAGTGTCGTTGTCTCGCCACAGACTGTGTCTCCCACCCGGGCCCTGACCCGCAGCCCGACCACCGGGATGAAACCCGGCCCCGGCAGTACGGCCCCGTAGAACGTCGCTGGCGGACTACTCATATCGACGGTCTGCGCCGCCTGCACGGCCGCGGCGCCCCGCAGTCGCAGCGTAATCGCCTGCGTCGTCTCGATCCAGTACCCGCGGCCGAACTGGAGCACATGCAGGTCATTCACCCAGCCCGGCACGGTCACGTCATAGATCTTCCACGGGTCTACTGTGTCGGCCGGTTCGTAGCCATAGACGGTCGTGTAGTAGCCGGTGACGGAGATCAGCGCCTGGGTCACCGGTCGGGTTGCCTGCACGGGATAGGCGAACAGGTTCCAGCCCGGCCCGTACAGCGGGATCTCCAGCGCCGACAGGAGCACATAGACGCCCGGCCCTTGCACGGCTGCAGAGGCCATGTTGTGATAGGTGTCAAGTTGGGTGTCCAGAGGCTGCCAGGCAGCGCCGTCCCAGAAATACAGTCGCAACCACGCCTCCTCGCCCAGCGGCGCCTCGGTGCCCAGGTAACTCACGCTGAGGGACGCACCGCCTAAGTCCGGGGCGTTCGGCGAGGCCGACAACCGGTAGGTTTGCCCCACGATCGTAGCCCAAGGCGGCGGCTGCGGGGGCGTCGGCAACGCCTGCAGTGTGTAGAACCAGTCCTCTCCGCGGGCCTCCTCGTTCAGGAAGAGGATGACCTGGCCGTCGGACGACATCACGGGCGCGCCTTCGCTATGCCGGTAGCCGCCTTCGGAGTGTCGATAGCCCCCTTCGCTGTGCCGGTAGCCGGGGCCGCCGCCCAGGGCATAGTCCACGACCACCTCCCGCCGCGGCTCGGGCTCGTTGATCCAGACCTGCACGTACCCCTCGAAGACCGGTTCCGTCGTGTTGACGGTCCCGGCATAGCCGCCCGCCGCGGCCGGTAGGGTGACGGCTGCGCCAGCCGGGGTGTTGAGCGGGTACAAACGCGCGCTCAGCGACAAGCCGGCCGGCACGTTGGAGACCGCGATGTTGAAAGTCCGGGTAGTAACCGGCGTGACGGTCACGCCGGGCTGCCAGCCCGGCGCCGCGACCAGCGCCAACTGCTCGTCGCTGGCGGTCACGGTCTCGCAGCCGAGGCGACCGGCTGCTAACTCGTATACGCACACCCGATTGCCGGCCGCCGCGCCGCGGGCGGTGACCTGGTCCAGAGTGGGCCGGCCCAGGTCAGTGATCCAATCACCCTGGAATAGGAAAGCGCGGGCGCTTTGACCGGGCTGGATGCGGTGGCCGTCCTGCGCCAGGTAGAAGATGGGCACGGGCAGTGCTTCGCTGGGATCGGCAGGCTCAGCGATCTCGATCTGCGTGACCGCCAGCGGCAGGCTGCTGGGTCCCGCGTTCGCGGCGGTGCTCAGCCAGGGGTAGTGGGCCGTGATTGTGGCCCAGTCCGAACGGCCCAGGAGCTGTTGTGACAACGTCTGGTTGCACTCGGCGCTCCAGGCAGCGTCCGGGTGGAACTCGCTCCAATCGTCCCGGTACGGGTCGCTCATTGCGCTCGGACAGCCCTCGATCGGCACCAACATGCCGTTGACGTCCAGGCCCAGGTAGTTATCCTCCAGGTACAGGGCGAAGTGGCCCAGCTCGTGGGTTAGAGTGCGCGGCCAATCCTCGCCTAGGCTGCCGTCGGAGTCGCCGTAGCGGTTCCACACCGGCCCCATGTGCACCTGCCCCGGCGTGTACGTGATGACCGTGGACGCTGCGATGGGCACCGTTTCGGTGACGGGCTGCGAGACGATGCCGCCCTGGCTGGCATTCGGCCGCAGCCGGTTTGAGGCATAGATTCGGACAAGGGCATCGAGCCACGGCTGCCAGCCGCCTACCTCGGGTTGGCGCTTGGCGTCATGATAGATGCGCACGCGGCCGAGCGCAGCCTGACCGTCCGTCCAGTCGAACAGGACTTCCGAGGCGCGCTGGAGATCGAATTGTAGCTGGGACATGAACTGCTGGTCGCGGCGTGCATCCCACTCCAGCGCCACATCCAAGTTGAACAGCACCAGCGGATGCGCTGAAGACACGGTCAAGGTCTGCACGCCGGAGCTCGTAACCGTGTGCCCATCCAGCCCGGTCGCCGTCGGTGTCGCATTGGTGTCGTAAAGCGCATAGGTTTCTGTGGCCGTGACGGGTGCCAGGGACAACAACTTGTCGCCTGCCGCAAGCGCGCCGCGGCCTTGGAGGTAGCCCTGGCCGTCCGTCGTGAACGGCCGCCCTGTTGGGCCGGCGATTGGTTCGGCGGCCTGCCCCGTCCCTTGCTGGCGGTAAACCAACGCACCCGCCACCGCTGCTCCTTCCTTCAGCACCCGCACCTGCGTCCCGCGCACCCGAAACGGGAACGTGTCCGATGCATTGCTGCTGTAGAGATAGGGACCCGGCACCGAGTTCTGGTCGGAGCGCAGGTCGGGCACCGCCACGATGCGGAATACCACGTTGTCGCTCTGGCCGAAAAAGCTACTGGCGAAGACGTCCCAGTTGTAGACATGGCTCACGCCGGTGCTGGAGGTCGCCAAATTCGCCGTCACCGTCCCGGACGCGGCCACCGCCGGCAGCCAGCGCCCGCCGCCATCGGGCGAGTAGTAAGCCCGCACGTACGCGACCGGCTGGCTGTCGGGTTGGCTGAGGGTGTAGCTGATGGGGATCGTAGCGCCCACCACTGGCCACGCATTGGGTGCCGAGTAGCCCGCGGCGCTACCGGGCGGCATCGGACGAACTAACCGGACCGCTGGCAGTGTGCCGCCGCCCGGCAAGCCTGAAGGCGCAGTTGCGATTCGGGTGTTGGCATACACGCGGTTGGGCTGGCCGACGTTGCCGACGGCGAGATCGAGATCGCCATCGCTGTCGTAGTCGCCCCACGCCACACTGAAGGATGTGTCCGATTCCACCGAAGACCAGACCGCGCTGGCGGTCAGGACGCCCCCGTCGTTGCGGTACAGGTGATCGGGCTGGCCGTAGTTGCCGACGGCGAGGTCCAGGTCGCCGTCGCCGTCGTAATCGCCCCACGCCACAGTGGTGGTGTGGTCCGCTTCGTGCGAGGTCCAGATGGCGCTGGCGGTTAGGACGCCGCCGTCATTGCGGTACAGGCGATTGGGCGGGGTCCAGTTGCCGACGGCGAGGTC
>JAPKMS010000333.1 GCA_026645775.1 Anaerolineae bacterium | reverse complement strand
TCCGGCAATAGCTGTAGTCGGATATCGCGTGGAAGATACGGTGGTAGTCGTCGTGGAGCAGCGTGAAGCCGGCCAGCCCCAACGCCGCCTCGAACATGGGGCGGTGGCGGGAGACGGTGTAGTAGTCGTCCTTGTCCGCCTCCACGTCCTGGTAGAGGAAGGTCTGGCCCAGCAGCCGGTTCACGATACGCGGCACATCCTTGCGTGTGCGTTCGGGCAGGCCGGTGATGTCGAGGAGGGTGTCAGTTGTGAACATGGTCGGTTACTCGATGGATTCGTTGGTTCGTTGGTTGGTTTGTTTGTTGGTTGGTTTGTTTGTTGGTTGGTTCACCGATTCGCTGATTCGCTGATTCATCGGTCGCAGCTTCACCAGCTCAAACGGCTGCACGCGATAGGGGCCGATCTCTACCGGGTCGCCATGCGCCGCCTCGACGCCGTAATACACTTCGGGGTGATGGCCGTAGGCCAGGGCGAAGATGGCCCACTGCATATCGGCGTAGAAATCGGGCGGCAGCTCACTGGCGTGGATGCGACCGTTGCCGTTCAGGAAGCGGCCAACGAACTGCTGGATCCGCTGCGGTGTGATGCCGGCGCCGATCTCGCGCAGGGCGACCTGGCGCAACGTCGCTGCGTCCTGCGGGTCAAGCAACGGTTTGACGATAACCGCCGGGTCAAATGGCGCCCGCGCCGTCGGCATGGTGTAGAAGCTGTCGCGATCGGGTGCATGCACGGGCGTCTGCCGCGGGCCGGGCGCGTCTTCGGGCAGTCGATCCAGTCCGTCTTCTTGCAGGCGCGCCAGACCCTGCGCCAGGCCGACCAGCCGATCCTTGAAGGCGCCATCCGCACTGCCCATCTGGTAGCGCACCTGGCGCAGCGATGTGCGCAGGTACTGCGTGTTGCGGCGATCGATCTCGGCCAGCAGCGGGTCGAGCCCTTCCAACTGCTCCACGATGAAGCGCAGGGCGTGGTGAATCTCGTGCTCGGCTTGGCCGGGGGTGACGTGGCGCTGCAGGGCCAGGTCGCCTGCGGCGTGGTCGAGCCAGGCGCTGTCCTGCAGCCACGTCTCCAGCCGGTCTACAATGTCGCGGCGGTAGCGCGAGATGTGGTCGCTGGTCTTGAGCGCGTGGTAAGCCGCACCCAGGGCCGGCGCGTAGTTGTCGAACTGCATCCGCATCAGCTCCGGCACGGGCTGGTCTTTGGTGACGCGTTCGGTGTAGCGGCGGATGTTCTGGTTGAGCTCGTTGAGGCCGCGTACCAGACCGCGCACGTTCTCATACGCCTGGCTGACGGCCAGTGCGGGGGAGAATTCCTCGTGCTGACTGGTGAGGAGTTGGTGCGCTGCGTAGAGCTGGCCGGTATATTCCCGCGGCCGCTGCTGACCGATAGCGCGAAACGCTTCCAGCAGGGTGAACGCGTAGTCGGGCAGGATGATGTACTCGGTGTAGTCGGCGCTTTGCTCGCGCTCGATCCAGCCGGATTCGGCCAGCCGGCGCAGCAGCCAGCTTGCAAATTCCTGCAACGACTTCTCGCCCGTCAGGCCGGCGTCACCGTCAGCCGCGGCCGATGCAGCGACTTCGGCCGCGGCCTGCGCATCGCCCAGGTAGTCCACGATCTCGGCCAGCACGATGTCACGCGTCAGACCGAAGCGATTGAACTCCGCCAGATCGTAGATGCGCAGCAGCACGGCCATGTGGTGGCGCTGCAGGTTGACGAAGCTCCCCGTACCCAGGATATTGAAAAGCTGAGGCGGCAGGGTGTCGAAGGGGTTGGCATGGGGCTGCGGGTTCATGGCGTATTCCTCGGATGGTCGTTCCACACCAGGATATCGCCCGGCGCGCAGCCGAGCACGCGGCACAGGCTGGCGAGAGCCTCCAACTCGACATAGCGCGCCTCGCCGGCATCGAGCCGGTAGACCAGGTCCTTGGGCACGCCGGCCTGTGCCGCCAGCCCGCGGAGAGTCACGCGTTGTCCGGTGGTTGCCTGGAGGCGGCCCAAGAGAATGGTCAAACGATTAGTCGTCGTGATCTCGGTCATATTAGCACGGGTGTTTCGAAAATATGTTCTATCTGGGCCAATCATACACCCGTCTGGCGCGTTTGTCAAGATGGTTGTGCGGGCAAATAGACAGGCCGGCCGTGGTGGAATGGCGGCACAAGCGCAGCTCATTGGCGTCAGTTAGTCTGATAATGGTGGCATGACGCAAGGCCTCTGACAAACTAAGTTTGACAGCGAGGCCACGCCAGGCTAGAATAGACATATCATGACAGGAGCCAAAGTAACACGATGAGCGAACTGACCGGCGGATCACCCGCAGCTCGGGATAGTACCAGCGCCAGTCCGCTGGTGTATCTTGATTACAACTGCTTCCAACGCGGCTTCGATGATCCGGCGCAGGTGAGAATCCAGATGGAGGCTCTGGCGTGCCAGGAGGTCTTTGCAGGGGTGGCGAGAAGCGAGATCACTCTGGCCTGGTCCTTCATGCATGAGGACGAGACGATCCTCTGTCCATTTCCCGCCCGCCGGCTAGAGGCCTTTCGGCTGGCAACACTCTGCCAGGTGCGCGTACCTCCGGTCGAAGCGATTCGCACGTTGGCCCGGTCGTTTCAGGCGCAGTCGGGGTTATCGGCCAAAGACGCGCTACACCTGGCATGTGCGGTTCAAGTCGGGGCGGTCTGTTTTGTGACATGTGACGATGGCCTGATTCGCCAAGCGAAGCGGTTGAAGCTGCCGATGGCGATTCTGAATCCAGTAGACTATGTTAGACAGGTGGAAAAATGATGGATATGGCGATGACGGTGAATGATACCGAATTGAGGATCAAAGGCATCGAGGCCTTGAATCGCGATCTAGGCCCGGTGCTTGCCTTGCGGTTTCTGAGCCTGCTGCATCGCGAGCCGACGGATTACGTTGATGTTTCTCGCCGGCTCTACGCGGGTCAGAGCATCGATGATATCTTCGATCGTGCGGAGAAGCAGTGGCGCGGATGACGTCGTCGTAGAGCTGCGTGGTCTCGCCAATGTGCTGACTGTGCTGCTGCCGCGCATCACCATCACGCGAGAGCTATCTGCTCTTGTGGAACACTTAGGGCTCGACCCATCTGGTCGGGCCCTAAGTGTGAATCGAGCAAAGGAGCATGCGACCAAGGTCAGGTAGACCATAACCTGGTGCGCAAGTCCCCCTGCCGGGGGTACCTGTCAGCGCGGACGCAAGAGAAATTCCAACGCTGTTCAGGCGTTGAAATTGACATAAAATAGTGCCCCCAAGGGGATACGCACTTATCCCCTGCACCAGATGGCGGGGGAGCTGGCGGGCAGTGATCCAATAAGCTACTACGTGAGCAGACTACTTTCCCCCTTCCAACAGTAGGGGAGGCTATATCCACGTCGGATCAACTGCCACCTATTCGACACTTGGTCTGTTCGTCGCTGACCTTCTCTATCCAGTCGGCGTCCTTGCCGTCGAGATATTCCTGAATGGTGATGTGCTTCATGGTCGTGGTCGCCGCGGCATCGTGCCAATGCTTCTCACCCGGTGAGATCCAGATCTCGTCACCCGGCCACAGCCAGCCGTCACGATCAGGGTCTCCCCCAGCAGATGAGTGTGCCAAGCTGTTCGAGCGCCAGGCTCAAACGTGACACTGGCGCTCGAACAGCCTGGCAGATCGTGCGCCTCGAAAAGTGGGTCAATGCATACAGCGTCGGTAGATTGGTCGCCTGCACTATGGCCAGTTGGGCACTACTGGCCCTTCACGTATTTGTCGAAGAAGGCTACGGTGCGCTGCATGGCGACCCCAAAGTTGGCGTTGATGTTGTGATTATCGCCCGGGTAGGTGTAGAGCTCATAGTAGGGCTGATTGCCCGTGACCATTAGCTCTTTGGCCAGGGTCTCGGACCAGGTCACCGGCACGATCTCGTCGGTGGTGCTGTGGTGCAACTGGATCGGGCCTGACAGGTCGGCCAGGTATGCATTGGGCGAGATCGTCGCCCAGAAGCTTGGATTCTGTTCGGGCGTGCCGTACTGAGTGCTGAAATCCTCGACCCAACTGCTGAAATCTCGGATCCATTTCAGCGCCGACCCAGCCAACCGCGGGACAGACGTGGCACGGTCCATGTGGCTCCAGCGTGCGATGATATCGGGATAGGGCGTGACCACGCCACCCCAGACCACCCCGGCCTTGATGTCTTTCGATACCACCATGGCGCGCAGGGTGAGCTGCCCGCCCAACGAGTGTCCCCACATGCCGATGCGGTTGGGGTCGGCATCCTGATGGGCCTTCAGTGACGCTACTGCGTTGAGTACGTCGACGGTCAAGGCGGGCGATCCGTAACCGCCACCTGTGGTACTGCCGCCTTCCGAACTACCCCAGCCGCGGTAGTCGGACTTGAAGACGATGTAACCGCTGCGGGCGATCATATCGACATAGGCCACGTAGCGCTCGGTGGTACGGTACTCCGCGGGCTCGATGTAGCCGTGGTTGAAGACGATCACCGGCCAGCCGGCGGCGGGCTTGGTCCCGTTCGGTCCAGGGCCGTCAGGCACCGTCATCAACGCATAGATTTTGTAGCCGTCAGATCGGTAGGAAACGATATGCCGGCTGTAGTTGGCCCCCGGGTCCAGGGTCTGCTCAACGGTGATCGGGCTGCCCGGATAGGATTGCTGCCGCATCACCTCGATCTGCAGCGGATGAGGGTCCGTGGACCAGATCGCCGCGGTAGACGTTGCGGTTGGGGCGGGGGCGATGACGATGGGCGCTGTGGTTGCAGCAGGCGTACCGGAGGACTCGACTGCGGGTGACGGTGCCTGGGTGTTTGCTGCGGCCACAGTGACCGCTGGCAGCGCAGGTTCATCGTTCGTCACCCCGCCACCATTGACTGCGGGCGCAATTGTCGGAGTGGCCGCAGGTTGGGGCTGTGCGGCGGGTGCCGCGGTCGCAGGGGCAGCGGTGGAGATCGCAACGCGTGCCGTCAGAGTCTCTGCGCTGGTTGCGGCAGCCGGTGGCTCCACAGCCCCGGTGCAACCAGCCAGGAACACGGCGACCAGCAGCCACCGTGCAATGCTTGTAAACCTCATTTGTTCTTCCTCATGTTTCAGGCCAGCGGCAGCGCCGACAACCCCATCGAAGAGAATAGAGACATGTGATTT
>JAPKMS010000332.1 GCA_026645775.1 Anaerolineae bacterium | reverse complement strand
GATCGCGGCCGGCGGCGTCCCGCCAGCCAACAACTCCTTGGTCAGCGCGAGCGCGCCTTCCTCGTCCATGTCCGCGATGGCATTGATCAGTTGGTCCGACATGTGATTGCTCCTTGGTGTTTTGGAATCTGGTAGTCCACGAAGGTGGACTCTGCGGTGGTAGCCGCGATCGCGCAGCATCCCTTTAGGACTTACAGTCGCCGGGCCGATCTCCAACAATCCCGCGTCGCCGGGCCGATTCTATTCCAGCAGCCCCGCACGGTACGCGCGGGTGTAATTCAGGCAGTGCCTGTCAATGCCGAGCGTGGCCTCGGCGGCCAACAGGGCCTTGCGCAGCTCCCGGTCCAGCGGATCAAGGATGGCGCTGTCTAGGCCCGCCTCCAGCATCAACGTCAGGAACGCCCGGTTGATCAGCGTGCGCACGGGCAGACCGTAGGAGACGTTGCTGAGGCCCGACGTGAAGTGGACCTTCGGGTACTCGGCCTTGACCGCGCGCACCGTGGCCAGCGCCGCCCGCGCCGCATTGCCGCTGGCGCCGATGGTCATCACCAGCGGGTCCACGTACACCTGCTCGTCCGGGATGCCCGCGCCGCGCGTCTCACCGATCAGCCGTTGCACGATCGTCAGCCGGCCCTCGACATCGGCAGGGATGCCTTTGTCGTCCATAGCCAGGGCGATCACGCCGCCCTGGGCTTGTGCTGCCAGCGGCAGCACGCCCGTCAGCCGCGCGCGCTCGCCGCTGATCGAGTTGATCAACGGCGCCTGTTTGACCTCAGGCAGGGCGGCTGTAATCGCTGCTGAGTTTGCGCTGTCCAGGCACAGCGGCTTGGTCACTGCCGTCTGCACCGTCTGCACAAGCCAGACCAGGTCGTCCGGCTCGCGTTCCGTCGGGGTGCCCGCGTTGACGTCGATCCAGGCAGCGCCCGCATCGGCCTGGGCGGCGGCTAGCTTCTGAATGAACGCCACATCGCGGTCGAGCACAGCCTGCTTCACCGTCTTGCGGGTCCCGTTGATCTTTTCGCCGATGATCTTCATGCACAAACCTCACTTCTTGGGGTCACCATCCACTCTGCGGCGGATGGAAAAGATGAAACTAGCAGGGTCAGATCAAGCCGAAGGGGATCGCGATGCAGGCGCCGGATGCGGGACGACGAGGGTGCAGCCGTTTGTGCGCGGCCATGCTGCTGAAGCCATGGCCCAAGGACCTCTCGCGGGCTGGGCTTACGGCCGCGGGGGGAGGGAGCAGGGGAAGCGTCTCCGCCATGACGATAGCACCAGCCAGGACTTTGCGAAAAGAGGGCCTCATTGCGCTCCTTGTTGATCGGCCACGAGCATCCTGGGCGGCGCATCGCCACCCTCCGCGATGCGGATTCGAATGCTTGGCGTGCGGCCCGATTGGAATGTCGAGATTCTATAATACCCTAGGGAACTTGTCAAATCCCGGAAGCCGTGTATAATCTCACGAGAAAGGGCACGGATATGGCGAGCAAAGACCCGCAAGTGCTATTGAGGAAAGGGCCGCTCGAACCGCGTATTGATCGCGATCTGTTCGAGCCGCCCTATTACCAGCTTGCCAACATCTTGCGCCGGCAGATCGCAACGGGCGAGCTCCGGCCGGGCGATCGCGTCGCCTCGGAGGTGCAGCTCTGCGAACGGTACGCCGTGAGCCCGATGACCGCGCGCCGGGCGCTGACGATCCTCCTGGACGAAGGCTTGGTCACGGCGGCCCGCGGACGCGGCACCTTTGTAAAACCTATGGTGCTGGGCACCGCAAGCTTCGGGCTGGGAGCGCTGGAGGAGTTATTCAACGGCGAGCACACGTTGGTCCGCTTCCTCTCGGTCAAGACGATGCCCGCCACCGCCCGCATCAGCCAGAGGCTGGAAGTTCCTGTCGACGACAGGATCATCGCCATCCGACGCCTGCTCCTGCGCGATGCCGCGCCGGTGGCCTATCATCGCGAGTACGTGATCTTCGACCCCGCCCGGCCCATCATCGAGGCGGAGATGGGCATCACCAGCCTGCAAGGGCTATTTCAGGGCAGCGGAGAAACGGTGCTAAAACGCGGCGACCTGGGGATCCAGACCACCGTGCTGACCGAGGAGGAGGCGCGGTTGTTGGAAGCGCCGATCGGCAGCGCAGCCTTTCGCGTCGAGCACACCTTCTTCGATTTCGATGAGCAGCCCGTGAGCTGGGGCTGGTTCATCGTGCGCGGCGACTGCCTGCGGTTCAACGCGACCGTCGGCGTGCAGTCGCCGGCAGCGTCAGGCAGATAGGGGCAGGCATGGACGGACCCGAAACAAGCAATGAGACCCAGGCGCGTCTGGCGGCCGCGCTGGCCGATCTGCGAGAGGCCGAGGTGCTGGAAATCGTCCGTGCGCGCATGGCGCGCGGCGACGACCCGCTGCAGATCATCGAGGATTGCCAGGCGGGCATGCGCGAGGTCGGTGAACGCTACACCAAGCGGCGCTATTTCCTCTCGGGCCTGATTATGGCCGGCGAAATCCTGCGTGAAGTGATGGAAATCGTGATGCCTTCGGTAGAAGAACATTTTTCCGGCAACACTGCGGGACGGGTGCTGTTGGGCACCGTGCAGGGCGATATCCACGACCTCGGCAAGAACCTGCTGCTGATGTTGCTGCGTGGCTATCGCTTCGACGTGCTGGACCTCGGCGTCGATGTGACGCCCACGAAATTCGTGGCGGAAGCGCGCGCGTTTCGGCCCCAGGCTATCGGCCTGTCCGGGCTGATCACCGCCGCGCACGCGACGATGCGCGAGACCGTGACCGCGCTGCGCACCATGATGGCCGAGGATGGCATCCAGATCCCGATCATGCTCGGCGGTCAGGTGGATGAGCAGGTCTGCCGCTTCGTGGGCGCTGACTATTGGACGACCGATGCCATGGAGGGCGTGCGGCTGTGCCAGCGGCTTGCCGGGGGCACGGCGCGCGGATCCCAGGCCGGCAGCGGCTGATGATGTCTCGGTTATCGCGCAACTTGGGCTCTTACGGCTCCCACATCCGTGCGTTTAGCCCCAATGCCCGCTTGTACCTGATCAACGTGGTGCTGACCGGCGCGGCAATGGGGGTGTTCCGCCTCCTCTTCAACTTCTTCGTGCTCAGCCAGGGCTATGATGAGACGCTGCTGGGACGCCTGGTGACGGCCAACAGCTTGACCTCGCTGGTCGTCGCGCTGCCCATGGGCTACCTGGCCGACCTGTTGGGCCGCAAGCGTTCGCTGCTGAGTTCAGGTGCGGCGACCTGTCTGGCCATGGTCATCATGGTGGTGCGGCCCGGCACCGGCATGCTTTACGCCATGAACATGGCCTTTGGCGTGGCGCAGAGCCTGGCCGCCGTCACCATGAGCCCCTTCTTGATGGAGAACAGCGGCGAACATGAGCGCACCTATCTCTTCAGCTTTGGGTCGGGCCTGCAGATGGCTTCGGCATCGGTGGGCAACTGGCTCGGCGGCTATCTGCCGACCTGGGTGGCGGCCGGGCGCACGTTCGACGCGGTGAGCAGCGCAGCATACGGCGGTTCGCTGCTGGTGACGGCCGGCGCCGCGGCCCTGGGGTTGATCCCACTGATGCTGTTGCGCACGCCACGGATGACGCGGGAAGAGCGCTCGATCTTCGCGCCGATCTCCTATGCGTCGACACACCCCGCGCTGCTCGGCAAGCTGGTGCTGCCCATGCTGATCACATCCATCGGCGCCGGGCTGATCATGCCGTTTATGAATGTCTTCTTCCGCCAGCAGTATCACCAGCCCGACCCCATGATCGGCACGCTGTTTGCATGGGGCTCGCTCTCCATGGGGATGGGGCTGCTCGCGGCGCCGCTGCTGGCTGAACGCATCGGCAAAATCCGGCTGGTGGTGATCACCCAGGCCTTGTCCATCCCGTTTCTGATCCTGCTTGGCTTTGCGCCCTGGTTCTGGCTGAGCACCGCCGCCTACCTGGTGCGCGTGGCGCTGATGAACATGAGCGGGCCGGTTTACCAGACCTTCGTCATGGAGCGGGTGGAGCCCGGGGCGCGCGCGACCGTCGCCAGCCTGGTGAGCATGTCATGGAACTTCGGCTGGGCCTTCTCGCCCACGATCAGCGGCCTGCTGCAGGTGCGCTACGGCTTCGGCCCGCCGTTCCTGTTGACCATTGCACTCTACACGATTTCGACCGCGCTGTATTGGGCATTTTTCGATCGCAAGAAGATGTCGGCCGCCGCGCCATAACGCACGGCTTGGGATTCGACCGTTTTCCTCTGCATGCGTTTTGCTCTCTCGATTTCCCTGTGCTATCATCTGACCGAAAAACAGAATGCAGACGTCCAAGGCGCGCAGATGAACGCTGATTACTGCATTCTCATCCGGGATTATGTCCCGACCGATATGGCCGGCTAATTCCATCTGTGCGGCGCAGCGACGACAGGCGCCGCACAGATGGACACGATGACGTGGGAGCCAAGCCAGGTGTTGGCCTATCTCATACGACGTTCCCTGACTCTGTTGCCCATCATGCTGCTGATGTCGATCATCGTCTTCGCCCTGATCCGCATGGTGCCGGGCGATCCGATTGATGTGATGTACGGCAGTGAGGGGATGGATCAGATTCGCCGCGAGGCGCTGACCCAGGAGCTCGGCCTGGATCAGCCCATCTTCATCCAGTACGGCCGGTGGCTGTGGCGGGCCGTCCGGGGCGACCTGGGCAACTCGTACCGCGCCGGCATGCCCGTGCTCCGACTCATTGGCCAACGCCTACCGGCCACCCTGCTGCTGTCCTTCGCCGCGCTCTTCCTGTCGCTGTTGATCGCCCTGCCGCTGGGCTTGCTGGCCGCCGTCAAACGCAACTCCGGCGCCGATATCGGTGCCATGATCTTCGCCATCCTGGGCATCTCCATGCCCAACTTCTGGTCCGGCATCCTGTTCGTGTTGGTGTTCGCCGTCTGGCTTGGTTGGCTGCCCTCCATCGGTTACGTCTCGCCATTCCAGGATTTCTTCAAGTCACTCCGTCACCTGATCTTGCCCGCGATCACGCTGGGCTGGTCGCTGGCCGGCACGACCACGCGCCTGGCGCGTTCCAGCCTATTGGAGGAGTTGGGCAAGGACTACGTACGCACAGCCCGTGGCAAGGGGTTGCGTGAGCGCACTGTGCTGCTCACCCATGCCCTGCGCAACGCCCTCATCCCCACCGTGACCATGATCGGGCTGCAACTGGGCTTTCTGCTCGGCGGCACGGTGGTGGTCGAGACCGTCTTCGCCTGGCCCGGCGTGGGCCTGCTCGTCGTGGACAGCATCTTTGCCCGCGACTATCCCGTCGTGCAGGGCGTGGTGCTGGTGATCGCCGTGCTCGTCGTGGCGATCAATCTGTTGGTGGATGTGATTTACACCGTGCTGGATCCGCGCATTCGGTTAGGTTAACACTGTAGGGGCACGGCCTCGCGCCTGCCCTGGGCGACCGTAAAGGTGCGCCCTACCATAATCTTGAGGAGGACCCTGATGAAACGTTCGACGTTGTTTGCCCTGTTGGCCGTGCTGGCCATGTTGCTCGGCGCGTGCACACAGGCGCCTGCGACCGCGGTGCCTGCGGCCTCGGCTCCCGCCGCGGCGCCTAGCGAGGTCCCCGCGGCTGCGGCACCCGCCACGCCCAAAGCCGGCGGCACCCTCACCTTTGCCATGAAGGAAGACGTCACCTCACTGGACCCGCTGAAGGCCATCCAGTACGGCGACATTCGTCTGAACATCCTGGTGGCCCAGCAGCTCATCGCGCCCGACCGCGCAGGCAAGTTCGTGGGCGTGCTGGCCGAAAGCTGGGAAACCTCGGCCGACGGCAAGGCCTGGACGTTCAAGCTGCGCCCCGGCGTGAAGTTCCACAACGGCCAGGAGCTCACCGCCGACGACGTCAAATGGATCTTCGACCGCATCCTGGACGAGAAGGCCGGCGCAGCCCAGCGCAGCGCCTACGCAGGCATCAAGCTCCAGACCGAGGTGGTGGATAAAAGCACGATCAAATTCACCATCGAGAGCGGCATGGGGCCGTTCCCCTCCTACCTGGCGCTGCTCAACCGCTCGGCTATCATCCACCGTGATAGCTACGACGCGGAGGGCAAGGTCGCGAAAATCATCGGCACGGGCCCATTCATGATGGACGCGGTCAAGCCGGGCGAGTCGTACACCCTCGTGAAGAACCCCAACTACTGGAAGGCCGGCGAGCCGCTGCTGGACAGCGTGGTGCTCAAGGTCATCACTGACCCCGTGGTGCGGCTGAATGCACTGCGCACCGGCGAAGTGGACATGGCCGAAGAGCTACCCATGGCCGACGTCAAGAAGCTGGTGGACACCCCGGACCCGAACTTCACCGTGAAAGTGTACTACATCAACTCCGGCGAGCGCCTGGTGATGAACCACACTCGCGCGCCGTTCAATAACCAGGATGCGCGGCTGGCGCTGCAGGCCGCTTTTGATCGGGACCAGTACAACGAGGCCATCTTCTTCGGCCTGGGCCAGACGCACAACCAGCCCTTCACGCCCGACAACGTCTGGCGGCTGGACGTACCGATGGTGATGCCCGACCTGACCAAGGCCAAGGAATACTTCAAGGCCAGCGGCCTGCCCGAGGGCACACCCGTCAAGTTCTTGTTGATGGCGAATCAGAAGGACAAAGGCGAGGTGATCCAGGCCATGCTCGGCCAGGTCGGCTTCAAGGTTGAGTTTGATGTGGTTGACTCGGCCGCGTGGAACAGCAAGGGACAGGCTTACGACTACGACTTGCTGCTCGGCACCATGACCGGCATCTTCGACCCCGACCGGCCTTACGGCTACCTGACCAAGGCCAGCGGCGGCAACTGGCTGGTGGGTGGCTACGACTCACCCAAGATGAACGAGCTGCTGGCCGCGGGCAAGGCCGAGACGGACGTAGCCAAGCGCCAGGCGATCTACAAACAGGTGGTCGAGCTGGTGCAGGCGGATGGGGCCACCCTCTACGTCCTGGGCCTGCCCTGGGTTGAGGCATGGCAGAACACCGTCAAAGGTTACCAGCCCGGCACCTCGCCCGCGTTGATGATGATGGACGCCAGCGATGGGCTGAACAAGGCATGGCTGGATAAGTAAGGATACTGGGTAGATTGGTATATTGGTAAACTGGTAGCAGAAGAGCAGCTCAAATCCTACCAATCTACCAATTACCAATCTACCATGACGACTATGACCACACCACCGCCCGTCCCCCTCACCGACCGCCGACCCCGCAAGGGCCGGAGCCTCGGCGCGCGGCTGTGGCGCAACCCGATGGCGCGCATCGGCATGATCATCTCGGCGGTGGTGGTGCTGGCGGCGATCTTCGGTCCGCTGCTGGCCGCTTACGACCCGGTGGCGATCAAACTGGCCGACCGTTTCCAGGGCCCCAGCCGGATCCATCTGATGGGCGCCGACCACCTGGGACGCGATATCTTCACGCGGGTACTCTACGGTGCGCGCATCTCGCTGCAGGTGGGCATCGTCTCGGTGGCGCTGGGCACGCTGATCGGCCTGATCCTGGGCGCGCTCGCCGGCTACGTAGGCGGCCGAGCGGATACAGTGATCATGGCCGTAATGGATGCGATCTACGCGTTCCCGGCCATCCTGCTGGCGTTGGTGCTGGTGGCGGTGTTCAAGCCCGGGCTGGCGACTGTGATGACCGCCATCGCGATCGTCCGCATCCCGATCTTCGCCCGCACCGTGCGCGCATCGGTGCTGGCCGAACGCGAAAAGGAATACGTTGCCGCCTCCCGCTCGGTGGGTCAGCGGGAGGTGCTACTGCTGGCTAAACACATCCTGCCCAACATCATGGCCCCGCTGATCGTCGTAACGACCACCTACTTCGCCACCGCAATTGTGGTTGAGGCCTCGCTGAGCTTCCTGGGGCTGGGTGTGCCGCCCCCGGCGGCCAGTTGGGGCACCATGCTCAACGATGGCCGCAAGTTCATGGAGAGCGCGCCGCACACGGTCATCTTCCCAGGCATCGCCATCTCGCTCACGGTGCTCGGCTTCAACCTCCTGGGCGATGGCCTGCGCGATGTACTGGATCCGCGGTTGAAGAACCTGCTGTGACACGCTATCCCCAGGCGATCACGTGACCCCCCGGCGTCTTCACACATCAACGATTGAGACCTGGGCGCTCAACCCGGAGGAATCCATGTACCGCACCGATATGTACGAAGGGATGCTGGCCGAAACAACCACGCTGGCCGGCGCGGGAGGCGAGACGATCAACGCCTACTTCGCCCGGCCGTTGGGCCCCGGCCCGTTCCCTGGCATCGTGCTGATCCATCACCTGCCCGGCTGGGACGAGTGGTATCGCGAGGCGACCCGTAAATTCGCGCACCACGGCTACGCGGCGCTCTGCCCGAACCTCTATTTTCGCGAGGGTCACGGCGCGCCGGAGGATGTGGCCGCGGCGGTGCGGGGCGTAGGCGGCGTGCCCGATGACCGGGTGCTGGGCGACGTGGCCGGTGCGCTGGCGCATCTGCGCAGCCTGCCTTACCTCACCGGAAGAATCGCGGTCTTCGGCACCTGCTCCGGCGGCCGGCACGCGTTCCTGGCTGCATGCCGTGTGCAGGGCTTCGCCGCAGCCATAGATTGCTGGGGCGGTCGGGTGGTGATGGCGTCCGAGGAGCTGACGCCGAAACAGCCCGTCGCGCCGGTGGCCTACACGGCCGAGCTGGGGTGTCCGCTGCTCGGCCTCTTCGGCGCGGACGACCGCAGCCCATCGCCCGAACAGGTTGCCCGCCACGAAGAGGCGCTGAAGCAGCACGGCAAAACCTACGAATTCCACATGTACCCTGGCGCGGGGCACGGCTTCTTCTATCACGACCGGCCCAATTACCGCCAGGAAGCGGCCGTGGACGGGTGGCGCAAGGTGTTCGCCTTCCTTGCGCGTCACCTGGCCGGTTGAAAAAGCAGGAGTCCACCCCATGTGTACAATGATCAGCCAACAGGTGGCCATCTCCGGCAGCGGCAAAGGGGCGGGCGGCTGGTTCACAGTGCGGCAGGTAAGCGTGTCGTACGACCACCCGTTCGACGTGCCGTTGGAGTATGCCCTGAACCTGGACTTCGGCAACGAGGCGTTGGGGCTGGACGCGCGGGTGGCCGTGGAACTGGACGCCACCTCTGCGCGCGCGCTCGTTGCGACGATCCAGGCTGTGCTTGCGCGCGCAGAGGCCGGCGGCTACGTGGCGCCAGCATGACCGATGCGCTGGCGCTGGCCCGTTCCCTCGTCCACATCCCAAGTCCATCCGGCAGCGAAGGCGCCGTTGCCGCGTACGTGGCCGAAACGATGCGTCGCTGCGGGTACGCAGACGTGCGCGTGGACGCCTGGGGCAACGTCATCGGCGTGCGCCGTGGGGGCAGACCCGGCCCCACACTGCTCTTCGACGGCCATCTGGACGTCGTTGACCCCGGCCTCGAACCGTGGATACACGACCCCTACGGCGGCGAAGTATCGGAGGGGCGGCTGTGGGGCCGCGGCGCGGCCGACACAAAGGGTGCGCTCGCGGCGATGATCTGCGCGGGGGGCGATCTGGCGATTGATGAGTTAGCGGGTACGCTGGTCGTCGCGGCGACAGTGTGCGAGGAGAATCTGACCGGCGCGGCTCTGGGCCACGTGCTCAACACGCACCGCGCCGACCTGGTGATCACCGGCGAGCCGACCGGCCTGCGGCTGGGTGTGGCACAGAAGGGCCGGGCCACGTTCCGCCTCCATGCGACCGGTCGCAGCGCACACACCTCACAGCCCGAACTCGGCGACAACGCGGCGTACAAGATGATCGAGGCGGTAAGCCGGCTGCGCACGATGCCGTTGCCGGCCGATCCCGAACTGGGCCCCGGTGTGCTGGAGCTGGTCGAGCTCTGCTCCGAACCGTTTCCCAACCAAACCCTGGTCCCGTCCGGGTGCCACGCCCGCTTCGTGGCACGCACCATGCCCGATGAGACCGCGGACGCCTTCTTGGGCCGAATCGCTGCGGGCCTGGGCGATCTGACCGGCGTCACGTACGCGCTTGACCAACTGCAACAACGCTGCTACACCGGCGCGACCCTGGAAACGGTCGACTTCCTGCCGGGCTGGCGCTGTCCAACTCACGCTGCGTGGCGCGGCGCGCTGCTGGATGCACTCGCCGCGATCGGCCTGCCCGCAGAGACCTTTGCCGCGCCCTGCGGCACCAACGCCTCCGAAAGCGCGGGCCGGCGGGGCATCCCCTCCTTCATCTACGGCCCCGGCGCCCTGGCCCAGGCGCACATCGCGGACGAGTGGGTGGCGATCGCAGATCTGCGGGCCGCCCAGGCCGGTTTCAGTGCGCTGGCACGCTGCGCGCTGAACAAGTCCTCCGGCCTTGGATCGGCCGAAGGACTTGCTTTCTGAACGGTGTTTCCGTTTGCGCTACGTTTCGACGATCAGACGCCGAGCTTTTGTCGCAACTCGTCGTACTCCTGGGAGGTAATCTCCCCGGCCGCCAGCCGCCGCCGCAACGTCTCGAGGACGGGGTCCGGCTGCACAGCCTGCGCAGGTTGTGCCGGCAGCGTGGTTTGCATCGGCCGGCTCGAAGCCGAGCGCGACAGCCTGATCACCAACCACACGACCAAGCCGATGATCAGCGCCCAGAAGAGCAGCATCATCAGGCCACCTAACAGATGCATTCCACTAAAACCCCCGTGCATTCCCCAACCGCCCATCATGTTTAATCTCCTTGTCCAGTGTCATTACGATTTTTCCGGAAAAGAATCGCCCGATCGCGATGTCTGATACAGTCATTATACAGGAAGGATATAAAGATCAGGTGAAGGACGCGTTAGAAATCGATGAAGCAGGCCCGACTTGACCCACCGCGCCATCTCGCATATCATGCCGGCGCATTGTTGATAAAACACCGAACGGCTTCCAACATGACACCCATCACCCTGCTCTCCTGGAACTTGAATGGCGCCCGCGCGGCCTATCGCGCGGGCTTCCTGTCGTGGCTCGCTGAGGCGGCGCCGGATATCCTCTGTCTGCAAGAGACCCGCTCCGATCCGGAACAGCTCACCGCAGAGATGCGCGAACCAGCGGGCTATCATGCCTTCTGGCACGGCTCCGAACGCAAAAAAGGCTACAGCGGCACCGCGCTGCTGACCCGCACCGCACCCGAAAGCGTCCGCTTCGGGCTGGGCGATCCCCGCCTCGACGACGAGGGCCGCACGATCGTCGCTGACTACCGTGACTTCACCCTGATCAACTGCTATTTCCCCAACGGCAGCCGCGATCACAGTCGCGTGCCCTTCAAGCTGGAATTCTATGACGCCTTCCTGGCATTGTGCGAACGGCTGCGCAGCGAAGGCCGTCCGGTGATCTTCTGCGGCGACGTCAACACGGCCCACCGCGAGATCGACCTGGCGCGGCCGCGGGACAACCGGAATACCACAGGCTTCCTGCCGGAAGAGCGCGCCTGGATGGATCAGGTCGTCTTGCGTGGTTATGTCGATACGTTTCGCCACCTCTACCCCGACCTGACCGGGCAATACACCTGGTGGGTGCAATGGGGTGGTGCGCGGGAGCGGAACATCGGATGGCGCATCGACTACTTTTTCGTCTCCCCCGACCTGCTGCCGCGCGTAACGGATGCGTTTATCCTGCCCGAAGTACGCGGCAGCGACCACTGCCCCGTTGGCCTGCGGTTGGAGTGCGAGCATGGAAGCACTTCCTGACGCGGCGACGCCGGTCGGCCGGGCGCTGATGGCACTGGGCGTACCATTCCGCACCCTGCGCCATCCCGGTCCCGTGCGCTCGCTGGAACAAGCGGCCCAGGAGCGCGGGCAGCGCCCCGGGCAGGTCGTGCGCAGCATCGTGTTTCGCCTCGCGCAGGATGCCTACGCCATGGTGCTGGTCGCCGGCTCGGCGCAGATCGCATGGCCGGCGCTGCGCGCCTATCTTGGGCAATCGCGGCTGACCACTGCGACGGAGGCGGAGCTGTTGGCGGCCACCGGTTACGCACGCGGGGCGGTCGCACCCTTCGGCCTGCCGACTCCGATGCGGATCCTGATGGATCGCAGCGTCCTGGCCGAAGACGAGGTCTCGATGGGCTCCGGCGCCGCGGGCACGACCATCGTGTTGCGCACCGCCGATCTCCTCAAGGCATTGGGCACGGCAGAGATCGGAGACTTTGTGGGGTGACATCAACGCTCGTGACGATGCAGATACCGATCCTTCACCAGGACGACGCCATCGTCGTCGTCGATAAACCGGCCGGGCTGCCCGTGAAAGCGGCGCCGGGTGATCCCTACGCGGCCGATGCGCTGCACGCCAGCCAGGCGCAATTGGGGCTGGCCTACCTCAACAGCCCGCAGTGGCTGACCGCCGAGGCATCAGGCGTCCTGCTTTTCGGCACGCAGCAAGAGGCCAAGTCGGCGTTGGCCGAGCTGTTC
>JAPKMS010000331.1 GCA_026645775.1 Anaerolineae bacterium | reverse complement strand
TGCTCGGCCCGGCCGGTGAGTCGGATGAGGAAGTGGACGAGCTCGCCGTGCGTGGGCGTTACATCCTCGGCTTGCTGGCCCCGCGCGGGCAGACGATCCTGCACGACGATCAGGATGATCTACCGGCCGGCGGCGCGGACACCGAGCAGGACGGCAGGGCCGATCCAGCCGCGATGCAGACGACGTCCATGCTCCCCTCATCCATCGGCCTGTCGTTCAACGTGGATCTGGCTGCCGAGGCGATCGCGGTCACCGCAGGCTGGGGGCAATACAGGCGGGCGGCCAGCCAGACACTGATAGACGACAAGGGCGATCCGCGGCGGGTCTGGAAACGCCAGCAGATCGAGGCTACGTCGTCCTTCCCACTCGCGCCCGGCCAGCTTGGCCCTTGGCACCCTATCCCCGATGGCCCGGAGGTCTACGTCCGCGGCATCTGTCGAAAGCGTGACACCGCCTGGTCCGTGACGTTGTTCCTGATCAACGCACAGCACGAGCCCAAGGATCTCAAGGACGAAGCGTGGGTGTTTCAACCCGAGTTGATTGTGGCCGCGCCCGATGGCGCGCCTGGTGGCGCGGCGATCTTCGTCAAACGCCAGCTTCCGGTTGAGCTCAACACCGGCAGCCCGGAAGATCGTGCCATGGAGATGCTCTACCGGCAGCACGTGGAGTTTGCAGTGGGGCACGGGGTGGCGGTGCACGCCGAGATTCTTCACTCCGTTCAGAGTGACAGAGAAGGCGACGACGAGATTCTTCACTCCGTTCAGAATGACAAGGCGGGCAGGTGGGAGCGGGCTGTGACGCTGCGCACCGAGGTCATACCCATCTACGAGGTGGATCGCATGGAGCCGCCCGACCCGGCCGAGGTCCCGCCATTGGCGCAGGCTGTGCTCGATATGGCAGATCTGGCGGCGCTGCAGATGGGGCAGTTTGAAGCCGCGCTGGAGCCACTGGCCGCGGCCTACGAGGGCTGGATCGCAGTACAGGAGACGCGGTTGGCGCCTCCATCGCCCGACCTGGCGCCGTTCGCCGGAGAAGCCGCGGGGAATCTGGACGCATGCCGGACCGCACTGGCGCGCATCCGGGCGGGCATCGCGCTCCTGGACAACGATCCGCGGGCTGCCCAGGCTTTCGTCTTCGCCAATCGCGCCATGCACATGCAGCGCGTGCGCTCCATTTACACGCGGCTCGTCAGGCAGGGCAAGCCGGCGAACCTGGAAAGCCCTTCGACAGGCTCAGGACAGGCTCTCGACATCCCGGCCAACCGCACCTGGCGACCCTTCCAACTCGCCTTCATCCTGATCAACCTGCCCAGCCTGGCCGATCCGGCGCACTGCGAACGCACCGAGGCAGAGCATTTGGGCGCGGACCTGCTCTGGTTCCCTACCGGCGGCGGCAAGACCGAGGCATACCTGGGCCTGGCCGCGTTCGCCATGGGTATCCGCCGGCTGCAAGGAGAGTTGGGCGGCCTCTCCGGCGCGGCCGGGGTGACCGTCCTGATGCGCTACACCCTGCGGCTGCTCACGCTCCAGCAGTTCCAGCGCGCGACCGCACTGATCTGCGCCTGCGAGCTGCTGCGCCAGGAGGATCCCGGCCGCTGGGGCGACGAGCCGTTCCGCATCGGCCTGTGGGTGGGCCAACGCAGCACGCCCAACTGGACCAAGGACGCCGCCGAAGCGATCAAGAACGCCCACGACATCGGCTGGGGCGGCGGGGGCACACCGCATCAGCTCACCAACTGCCCGTGGTGCGGCAAGCCGATCCATCCGGGCCAAAACATCCAGGTGGAGACCGTCGAGGCGGGCCGCGGCCGTACCTTCCAGTATTGCAGCGACCCGTTGGGCCAATGCCCGTTTAGCTTCCGCCAATCGCCGGGCGAAGGCATCCCCGCCGTGGTGGTGGACGAGGAGATCTACCGCCGCCTGCCTAGCTTGCTGATCGCCACGGTGGACAAGTTCGCCCAGATGCCCTGGAAGGGCGCCACCGCCATGCTCTTCGGCCGGGTGGACGGCCTCTGTCCGCGCCACGGCTTCCGTTCGCCCGAAATCGAGGACAGCGACAGCCATCCCAAGCGCGGCACGTTCCCCGCGGTCAAGACGCAGGCCAGCGGTCCCCTGCGGCCGCCCGACCTGATCATCCAGGACGAGCTGCACCTGATCAGCGGGCCGCTCGGCACCCTGGTCGGCCTATACGAGACCGCAGTGGATGAATTGTGCTCGTGGGACCTCGACGGTCAGCGCGTGCGGCCCAAGATCCTCGCTTCCACTGCCACCATTCGCCGGGCGCGCGAGCAGGTGCATAACGTCTTCCTGCGCCGCGTGGCGGTCTTCCCGCCGCCCGGCCTTGACGCCGATGACAGCTTCTTTGCCCGCCGCGCGGCTTCGACAGACGCGACCCCCGGCCGGCTCTACCTGGGCCTCTGTTCCCCTGGCACGCGGCTCAAGACGATCCTGATCCGCGCCTATGCGGCGTTCATGTCGGCTGCGCAGGTGCTTTATGAGCAATACGGCGCGGCCGCCGACCCCTGGATG
>JAPKMS010000330.1 GCA_026645775.1 Anaerolineae bacterium | reverse complement strand
GCCGACCCGAGTGAGGACCACCGCGCCCAGGCCGATCGAACCGACGATCACCGTGAAGAGAAAACCGATGCACCAGGGCAAACGGCCAAGCACGGTGATCCCAAAAACGCCCACCGCGACCTCGACCAGCGAGGACACGGTCCGCAACCGAATCGCAGCCAACAACCGCTGGCCCGCCCACAGCCCAACCGCAAACCAACCCACCAACAGCGCCACGAGCAGCGCCAACCAAACCAGGAGACCGAGTCCGCAGGCGATTAAAAGGACGGCACCACCGAGGACGCCTACCGCCAAAGTGAGCAACCCCACGCCAAAATTCATCGCCGGCTGAGTGGCCACCGCGGTCGCCATGCGGCCCATCGCCTTGGGGGCCAACGCCACCGCTACCACACCCAACAGAGCCAACAGCAGGCCGCTTCCCAGGGCGCCCAATTGCCATAGAATCCACTGCCTGATGATCCTGCCCACGCCCCCGGTCGGCGTCTCGGTATCGACTTCCGGCAATGCTGTGTCGCCGGGCAATTGAGGGCCGCCCAGGGTTTCACCCTGCAGTTGCGCACCCGCCGCGCGCTCGACCGAGCCACCGAACGACGCCAAATCGCCCTTGACCACGGCGCTATCGGCCAGGGACACTGAGCCCCCAAGGACGGCGACGTTGCCCTCCACCGTGCCCGCGACAATGAGCTGACCGCCCATCACCGCGACGTCGCCCTTCACCGTGCTGTCAACCTCGAGGGTCGCCGTGCCGCGCACCACGGCCAGATTACCGTGCAGCACTTCGCCCGCCGGCAACACATAGTCCTCGCCGAAGACAAACTTATCGCCATCCCCGTCTTGGGCGAACGCCACCGCTGGCACAACCATCAGAAGCAGCACCAGCACGATCATCCAGAGTCGCTTGTTTCGCATCTCTTGCCTCCAACTACGCTCGGCCCGGGGGCCGGCATAACAACTGCGCCGGGTCCATTACTTTCCCGCAGACACAGACAAACCCGGCCACTGGCGGCTCCGCCCCATCACCCAGGCCCACAGCAGCGCCAACCAGCCTGTCAGGGCGATCAGCAGCCCGAAACCGAGCGCCGCGGTGGCCCCGCCGAAACTGCCGGCCAGCGTGCCGATCCCGCGCAGCGCGTGGCTGCCGCCGCTGAGCAACTGCGCCAGCGCCGACAATAACGCCGCGACTTCCTTCGGGTGGTTGGTCCCCCACAGGGCCAGCAGCCCGATGGCTGCGGCGCTGACGAGCAACACGGCAAACCAACTCACCAGCAGCCCCGAACCGAGCCAGAACGAACGGCGCTTCTGCGCCTCACGCTCAGCCAGGCGCGCGGTCACTTTCTCGGCCAGATTTGCGGGCGCAGGCGCCCAGGCAGCCGCAACGAACCGTCGGTCCAACGCCTGCCAACGCGTCCACATCGCCGCGCAGCCCGCGCAGCCAGTGACATGCGCCTCCAGACGCCGGATCTCGTCGGGGGCGGCTTCCCCATCCAGGGCCATCGACATCAGCAGTGTATATTCAGTGTGCATAGCTCACCCCACCCCACCTGCTCCCGCCGGGGTCATGGTCAGGGCCGCGCCCGCGGGCGCCACTTCAACCATTTGGAGACGCGCCCGATGCAGCCGCGACTTCACAGCCTGCACCGATAGTCCCATAACCTCGGCGATTTCTACGTAGGAAAGATCATACCAATATCGCAAAATCAACGGCACGCGATAGGGCGCGGTCAGGCGATTGACCATCTGCTGCACCTCGTCGCGCGTCTCACTGCGCACCACCCGCTCCTCTGGCCCCTGCTCGCGGCTGGGCAACACGGCGGCGATGGGCTCCTCGTCCAAGGACACCCACTCCCCGCGGCGCCGCCGAAGCCGATCGATGCAATAATGCGAGGCAATCGCAAGCACCCAGGAGGAAAGCTTCCGCTCAGGTTGGTAGCTGTCCAGCTTGGTGTACATGCGCACGAACGTCTCCTGCGCCGCGTCCTCAGCCTCAACCGCGTTGCCCAACATGCGGTAGGCCAGGTTGTAGACAGGCCGGCGATAAGCCTCAACCAGTCGAGAAAAGGCCACCCGATCGCCGGTCTTGGCTCGCTCCAGCCAGATGAGTTCTTGGTCTTCCACGTTGTTTCACCGTGCTTATGCCTGCGAAGCGTACACTGTTGATACGTGCCAGAATTCGGAAAGTTTCAAGCGGCCCGCGCCACCTTGTCGAGGCAGGGTTCGTGCGCGCCGGGCAAGAAGTTGGGGTTCCTTACAAGTCGTGCGTATAATACCACAAACACGACCGGCGCCCCCAGTTCCACCGACCGGAGCTTCAACCGTGCAAGGAGCCATAGATGTCCCCGCATCCCTATATCGCCATTGAAGGCGCCATCGGCGTGGGCAAAACCACCCTTGCCCGCATCCTGTCCGATGCGCTCTCCGCCGAGCTGCTCCTGGAAGTCTTTGAGGAGAACCCATTTCTCAGCGATTTCTACGCTGACCGCAGCCGCTATGCCTTTCAAACACAGATCTTCTTCCTGCTGAGCCGGTATCGCCAGCAGCATAAAGTGATTGCTGACACCCTGCAAGCGAGCCCCCTGGTCAGCGATTACCTTTTCGCCAAGGACTGGCTCTTTGCGCATCTGAACCTGACCGGTGATGAGCTGGCGATGTACGAGCGCGTCCATGCGATCTTGGGCGAGCAGATCCCCGCGCCGACCCTGGTCATTTACCTGCGCGCCTCAACCGACACACTGATGCAGCGCATCGCGTTCCGGGATCGCAGCTACGAGCGGCAGATGTCGAGCGCCTACATCCACGATCTGCGCCTGGCCTACGATCGCTTCTTTGCGGACTACCCGACTGCGCCGGTGCTGACGTTGGATACGGATAACCTCGATATTGTGCATGACGGAGCCGCGCGCACCGAAGTGGTCGCCCGCATCAAGAGCCTGGTGCAGGCGGGCAGCTACCAGCTCCCCTTGCCCGAGCTGGGGGACCTGGCGGGGACGACGCCGACGACTGGCCACACGGGGCGCCGCCTGGCCGACTTCCAGCGCTTTCATCTGGCTCTGGATCGCGAAAAGGGCTCTATTACGGATCTATTCTTTAACTATATTGGCCTGACCGAGGAAATCGGCGCGGTGGGACGCGTACTGAAGGATACCTGGCGCCGGCAAGATCAGTTTTTGCCGCAGGTAGGCAACCGCAAGGAGGCGCAGGATCGCGCCCTGGAAACCATCAAGGCAGAGCTCCAGGCAGGGCTCGCCGACACCCTGGCCTACTTGCTCAAAATCGCCAACGATGCCGGTATCGATCTTGAGACCGCATACCTCAAAAAGATGGGGCAAAACTGGCAGAGAAGTTGGTCTGCGCAACCGGCCGATACGACTGATTGACCCAGGAGGACAGGAGAGAGCCATGACCAAACGCTTTATTGCGATCGCTGGCAACATCGGCGTCGGCAAGTCCACGCTCACCGGGTTGCTGAGCCAACGTCTCGGCTGGGAACCCTTCTATGAGTCGGTCGAAGACAACCCCTATCTGGCCGATTTCTACGGGGACATGACCCGCTACGCGTTTCATTCGCAAATTTTCTTCTTATCGCGCCGGTTGCGCCACCACCGTCGGCTGTTGGACCATCCCAATTCGGTGATCCAGGATCGGTCTGTTTACGAGGACGCTGAGATCTTCGCCCGTGCACTGTATGAGCAGGGCCACATCATGTCGCGCGACTACCGCACCTACCGCGAGCTGTACGAGGTGCTGGTGCAGTTCCTGCCGCCTCCGGACCTGATCGTCTATCTGCGCGGATCGCTGCCCACCCTGCAGAAACGGATCGCGCAGCGCGGCCGGGCTTACGAGCAAAGCATTGCGCCCAATTATCTCGAGCAGCTCAACCAGCTCTACGCGTCCTGGATGAAGGAGTTCACCTTGTGCCCCGTGCTGACCGTGCCGGCCGACGATCTCGACTTTGTGCACAACGGCATCCACCTGGAGCTGATCATCCGCAAGATCGAAGAGCGGCTGAGCGGCAAGGAAGAAGTAGTATTTTCTTGATGCGCGCTTGCATGAGCCCGCAGAAGCTGCTACAATCTCACCTGCTTAACCTGCTCAACCGACACTTAAACAAGGAGACCGGCCTCCATGATGGCAGATAATGCCTGGTCCACAAACCAACCTGTGTTGGACACCCCGGTGGATAGCCACCAGCCCGCCGTGGCCATTGTAGCCAGCAACCTGCACGCCGTCTGGAAACAAGATCGTACCCTATGGCACGCCTGGTTGACCGAAGACGGCTGGTCGACGCCCATCAAGGTTGCCATCGGCGAGCACCCCGCGCTCGCGGTGACGCCCGATGGCGCGCTGCACTGCTTATTTGCCAACTGGCTCCTGGGGAATGCTGAAGTCTACCATGTTCACTGGAGCGGCGCGGGCTGGTCACTGCCCGAAGTCATCTCCCACACCAGCGGGGTCTCCATGTACCCGACGGTGGCGGCCGATGCTGACGGCGCGCTCCACGCGGCCTGGGCCGATACGACGTCCGGGCGCGCAGTCATCACCTATGGGCGCTGGGAAGATGGCGCCTGGGAGAACGCCCCGATCCCCAGTGGCCCCGGCACGCGTCCCAGCCTCGCGGTCACGCCCGAGCGGGATGTGATTGTGGCATGGCAAAACCGCCTGATCGACACGGGCCGCTTCGACGTGTTCAGCGCCAGCCTGATCGAAGACCGCTGGAGCTTCCCCGACAACGTCTCGGATAGGGCGCAGGGGCACAGCATCTACCCGCAATTAGCGACCAACCGGGCGGGGGCCTGTCACCTGGTGTGGCAAGAGGAATACCAAGGCGCCTTCCGCATCCGGCACGCCGACCGGCGGCCCAACGGCTGGTCAGAGCCGGCCGATGTTTCACAGGTCGGGGCCGATTGCCGTGCGGCGCGCATCGCGGCCAACCGACAGGGGATGATGCAGGTCGTGTGGGCTGAGGGTCAGACGCTCAAACATCGCGCCCGGCCCGGCGAATATGATGCAGCCTGGCTCGACGAGGAGATAGCCAGCGAAGCTTGCCTCGGGCTGGCCGAGATGGCTGCGACGATCAGCCCGGCCGGCGACCTGCAGGTGTTATGGGGCGACTGCACACCGAATAGCGCGCGCCGGCTGTTTCACCTGCGTCGCCAGGGGATCTTCAAACATAAAGTGTTTCTGCCGCTAGGATAGTCCCGCGGGCGGGGTGCGCAGGACCGCCAATTGCGCCCGCAGCCCTGCCATGCGTCGGGCCAGGGCTTCATCCTGGCCCCGTCGGTGCAAACGATGTTTGCAGAAGGCGAGCTCGGTCGCGAGGCGCTGAAACTGGCGTGCGGCGCGCACCCCGGCCCCGCCGCCGGCCCGCCGCGCCTCAGCCACCATGCGGCGCCGGCCGCTCACCGAGCCCAGGGCGTCATATTCAGGCGCCATCAGCAGCCCGCCCACTTCATCCGCCAGCTCCGTGCGCAGCCAGCGGCTTTCCTGGCGCAGCGCCAACCAAAACATCCCCGCGACCAACAACACCCCACTGACCGCACTGAAAAAGCTGAGCAGGATCGCCGGCACGTTCTCAGTGGTCAGCGTCGCGCCCAGGTTGTGGACGGCGTGAAAGAAGATCGCGGCCGCCAGCCCCAACAGCGGCACTGCAAACCGGGCGCCGCGCGAGGAAACCGAGCGCGCATAGCCCAACCCCGCCCCGGTAAACGCGGTGAAGAAGGCATGATTGAGGCCAAACACGACGCTGCGCATCAGCACAGTCATGCTCCAGGCCTGCCAGCCGCCCTCCAGCAGCGCCCCCATGAAGTAGAGCAGGTTCTCGGTCATGGCAAAGCCGAACCCGATCAGCGCGCCGTAGAGCAGGCCATCCAAGAGATCATCGAATTCGCCGGGCCACAGGAGCAAGATCAGCAGCAGCGCCACGCCCTTGGCAAACTCCTCGATCACCGGAGCGATCGCGCTCGAAGAGGCCACCGCACCGATGGTTTCGGAGCCGAAGAGCGCTGCGGGCACATCCAGCGTCATCTCAAAAACCAACGCCATGATGACGGCCGGGACAGCGCCCCAAAAGAACGCCGCCAGGGCCAGCGGAATCGGCTCGCGCTCGTAGCGATCGCACCACCACACGAATACGGCCCACAGCATGGTGGGAACCACCGCGACCAGAAACGAAAGTAGGAAACCTAGAATCAACGTGACGCCATCCACAAAAGGCCTCCGGAACACAAGAAGGCAGGGGCAACGCTCAGGGCTAAGTCATTGTGTGGCGGATGCCCTGCCTGGCAACTGAAGTTGCGGCTACCT
>JAPKMS010000329.1 GCA_026645775.1 Anaerolineae bacterium | reverse complement strand
TTCCCTGAAAACCAAGAGCCAACGTGCTTTCCGGAGGCAGTCATGCCCACAAAAAAGGTCAATGAGCCTCTTCGCTGGACCGTCGAACAATACACCAACCTGTATCAGTCCAGCCGTTACCTGTCCAACGACGTCCGCAGGACCCTGGGATTGTTGATGCCGGTTGATGTGTATCTGCAGGATCCATTTGTCAGCGAGCAGGCCAGGCAGGATCCCGACCCGCGCATCTCAGCGCGTGCCGAGTGGGAACCGATCCGCGCCATCGACATCCCCTGCGAGCCGGACCTGGGGCGCGGCCCGACCAGCGCGCGCATCAGCGTGATTGACTTCGACCCGCACACCAGCCGCCGCGAAGACCCGGCAGAGTGGGATCCCAATCAGCGCCGCTTTTACACGCTCCGCAAGCGGGAGAAGATATACCTCAACCGCGAGCATGCCGACCTGCCGCAGTTTCACCAGGTGAACGTCTGGGCGGTCGTCCAGAGCGTCCTGGGCATGTACGAGCACGAGACCATCCTCGGCCGCCCGCTCGCCTGGGGTTTTGAGGGCAACCGCCTGCGCCTGCGTCCGCACGTCGGCGGGATGGAAAACGCCATGTACGACCGCGACAACCGCTCGATCAGCTTTGGCATGTTCGAACGGGGCGGCAAGCGCGTGTTCACCTGCCTCTCGCACGATCTCATCGCGCACGAAACCGGCCACGCCATCCTCGACGGCTTGCGTCCCTACTTCGGCGCGGATACCTCGGTCCAGACGGCTGCCTTTCACGAGTTTGCCGCCGACCTCACTGCCATCCTGGGGGCTTTCCTCAACAACGAGCTGCGCTTTCAGGCCATGCAGGAATCCGCGGGCGACATGCAGCGCGATCAGATCATCTCGGGGCTGGCGGAGGAGTTCGGATATTATTCGCAAGGGCGCCCCTACCTGCGCAGCGCCCAGGATGCGCGCGGCACGGCCGACGTGACCGGCAACCCCGATCCATATGCCTGGTCGCAGGTGCTGACCGGCGCTATGTTCGATATCCTGAAAGAGATGCTGGCCATCCGCAAAGTCAAACTCATCGCCAACGGCCGGCAGCCCACGCTTAAAGAGGCTTTTTCACTGGCCTGCAACCGTTTCCGGCGGGCCGCGTTCCAACCTTTCGATTATCTGCCGCCGGTGGATGTGCAATTTGGCGATTACGCCCGCGCCGTGCTGCGCGCTGACGAGATCGTCGATCCGCGTGACGACGACGGATACCGCGCGGCGATGCGGAGCGTGTTTGCCCGGCGCGGGATTGATTGCGCGCCGCAGGAACCGGCAGAGCGGCTTAACTTCTACGCCTACGACATTGACCGGCTGTCGCGCTCGCGCACCGATGCCTATCTCTTCCTCAATGAGAACCGCCGCCAGTTGTGCATCCCCGCCGACCAGGACTTCAGCGTGGTGGACCTGTACCAGACCGACAAGCTGGCCTGGGGCGCGGGCCGGCTGGCGCGCGAGATTGTGGTGCAATATGTGTGGCGGGAGGATGTGGAACTGGAGGGCCGTGAATTTGGCATCGCCCAGGGCCGGCGCGTG
>JAPKMS010000328.1 GCA_026645775.1 Anaerolineae bacterium | reverse complement strand
GCCGTTAGGCGTCCCATGCAACACTGTGGGTCAGCCGGCGATCACATATCTGAATTGTCCGCTCACGCATTGACATACACACGATTATATGCATAATAGCAGCTATGCGCTTCACTTGGCACGAACCCAAACGACAAAGCACGCATCAGCGCCGTGGCCTGGACTTTGCCGACGCCGAACTGGTCTTCACGGGACCGACGTTCTCCTTCGAGGATGACCGTCTGGATTACGGCGAAACGCGCTGGGTGACGCTCGGTGTATTGCGGGGCAAAGTGGTGGTTATCGTGCATACCGAAAGTGAAGATGAGATGCATGTCATATCCATGCGTGAGGCGGACAAAGATGAGCAACTCCTATTCTTCCGTAACCTCTGATGAGGTGGACGATTACCCCAAAGTCACCCAAGCTGACTTGGATCGGGCGACCTTTCGCGTCAACCGCAAGTCGACCCCGCGCAAACGGCGCGTGACTATGTTGTTGGACACCGGACTGGTCGAGTATTTCAAAGCGCAAGCGGGCGAACGCGGTTACCAAACCTTGATCAACGAGACGCTACGACAAGCGATGGAACGTGAGGAGTTAGAAGATAGGCTGCGCCGTATCATCCGCGAAGAAATCGACCGCCAGGTTGTGCCGCCAGGTGTTTAGCCAAGCAGTCAACAAATGCCACCCCGCTTGGTCGCAGGGGCGTAACGGGTCGTCAGCAAGAGTTACCGTCATGGGCAGCATTCGTCGTTTTGCAGGGCGGCTCCAGGGGCGGGGCCTAACACTCGGTTCCAGCGGACGGGCCGCGCTGTCCGTTACGGAAGGTCAGGGGTAGACGGCCCGCCGCTGAACCTGGCCGTTAGGCATCCCATGTAACAGTCATCGTCCCCAACTGGACATATCTTCGCAAATATGCTAACATTGCAGCATGGACTGGGAAATCCTCTACTACAGCGATGAAGTCCAGGAAACGATCAGCGCTTGGCCGGTGGGCATTCGCGCCTACTATGCCAGGATCACCGAGCGTATGTGTACCTTTGGCCCCAATCTGGGAATGCCGTTTACGGACAGCTTGGGACAAGGGCTGTTTGAGATTCGCGCGCGCGGCAAGGAAGGTATCGGGCGAGCATTCTTTTGCACCTTGATGGAGCGTAAGATTCTCATTCTGCACGCCTACATCAAGAAATCGCAGAAGATACCGGTGCGGGAGTTGGAAGTCGCCCGCAAACGCCTGACGGAAGTCCAGCAACGGGGTGGGAAATGGCCGTGATGAAGACACACGATGAGATGGTACATAAGTGGATGCAGGATCCGGCGTTCGTGCGCGAATATGACAGCCTGGAGCAGGAGTTTGCGCTGTTCGATGAATTGCTGCGCGCCCGGAAGGAAGCCGGACTAACCCAAGCCGAGGTGGCCGAGCGCATGGCGACGCAGCCATCGGTGGTGGCGCGTTTGGAAGCCGGTGGTGGTCGCCGCAAGCACTCGCCTTCGCTGGCGACGTTACAGAAATACGCCGAGGCAGTAGGTTGTCGCCTCGAGATCAAGATGGTGCAGCTTCCGTCACATCGCACAGCAGCCACGAGCACGCGGCCGCGGGCCTAACATTCGCAGCGCGTCTCGCACAGCGGTCAGGTCCCACGGTTCGCCGGCAGGGGTGAAGTTCGCGTGGGGTGGGGGCTGGTCATCAGGGCGGGGCCTAACATTCGGTTCCAGCGGACGGGCCGCGCGGCCCGTTATGAAAGGTCAGGGGTAACCGGCCCGCCGCTGAACCGTAGCCGTTGGGCCGTCAAAGCCTCAGTACGGTAACTTGTAGTAACTACAGAATGTAGTTATACTGGGGCCATGCAATACGAGTGGGACGAGCAGAAACGCCTCAGCAACGCCCGCAAGCACGGCATTGACTTCCAGGATGCCATCGCCATCTTTGCGGGCGATACAGTGCTGATGGAAGATGGCCGTTTGGATTACGGAGAACGCCGGTTCGTCTCACTTGGACTACTTCTGGGGCGGGTGATTGTCGTGGTACATGTAGAGCAAGCTCGCATGACGCGCATCATCTCAGCCCGTAAGGCAACCAAGTATGAACAAAACATTTACTTCCAAGGAATCGCTGACTGACTGGAAACGCCTGGATGCTCTGCCGGATGAGGACATCGACTTGACCGATGCTCCTGAAATCACGCCGGAAATGTTCGCCAAGGCGGTGGTGCGGCGCGGACTCCAACCGCCGCCCACCAAGCAACAAATCACCATCCGGCTAGATTATGATGTCTTGAAATGGTTCCGGGAACAAGGCGAAGGGTATCAGACACGCATCAACTCGCTGCTCCGTGCGTACATGGAGGCGCATGATGCTTGACCGAAGGCTTGTTGTCCGGGCGGTTCTTGTTTCCTGCCCCTGGCGGCCGCACGGTTCGCCGCCAGGGGCAGCCATCTCGTTGGGCGTGGAGGGCCAGGGTGGGGCCTGACACCACGTCTACCGGACGCCTGCGGCGGGGGGATCGTGGGTCGCGCAAGTGGTTGAAGATGATTTGGCCCCACTTGCCATGTTCCGCCATCATGGGCGGCGCCCGTCGTTGTGTGGGTCTGGTGCTTGGGCCTTGCCTACCACGGGTTGCACCTGACGGCTACACTGGCGAGGTCGTGGGTCGCACGAGGTGCGCCAGGCGGGGCCGCAACTGAACCGCTCCCCGTTGGGCTTCACACCCATATAGTGTCCAAGGCTAATGAAAAGGTTAATTCACACAATGCAGCCCATACTCCTGGTTGTCGGATCGCCAGCCTCAGGCAAGAGCACCGTTTCGCGGGCTATTGCAGAGCGAAGCGCAAAAGGTGTCCACATTCCAGTTGATGATCTCCGGACGATGGTCCAAGGCGGCGTCATCCATCCAGGACCGAATTGGACGCCAGAATTAACCCATCAACTTAAACTCGCGCGGCAAACCGCAGCGGATATGGCATTGCGCTATCGAGAAGCCGATTTCCTGGTCGCCATCGATGATTTTTGGGATCCCGTTTCGCAATTGCACGAGTACGCGACCCTCATCAATAAGCCAAATGTTATCCCGATGATTCTCAAGCCAGCATTATCCGTCGTCCTAGATCGCAACCATGCCCGTCTCCCCCCCTCAGAGTTTCGGGATCACATGGATGACGGCATTAAAATGGTTTATGCGGATCTGAACACGCAGGAGTCCGCGCTGATAGCGCAAGGTTGGCTTATCTTCGATACATCGAATGACACAATAGAAGCATCGGTTGCTCGAATTCTCACACGCCTTGATCCTTCCGCTGGTTGAATAGCAGTGTTTCACGCGCAAAGGAAAAAGCGAAAATGCGGTTTGCATGGCTCGGAATTGGTTCTGTCAAAGTAGCGTGATCTCGTCACACCCACCCCAGCGCCAGCAACGCAAGCCGTGAGACCGGCCCATGCAACATTTTCATTCTTCTGGAGGTATGCGCAATGGCAACTGTGCGCAACGGTAACCGAAGCGCCCTGGTAGTCGTCGACGTGCAGGTCGGCGTGATGAACGACGCGTGGGATAGCTCCCGGATTATCAGGAACGTGGCACGGGCCGTCGAGCGAGCCCGCGCCCAGGGCGTTCCGGTGATTTGGGTGCAGCACGCAAACGACGAGTTGGTCGACGGAAGCCCGCTATGGCAGTGGGTGCCGGAACTGACGCCTGCCGAGGGCGAACCGCGGATCCACAAACATTTCAACTCGTCATTCGAGCAGACGGACCTTGAAGATCAACTAGCCCGGTTCGGCGCGACCCATATCGTGCTGGCCGGCGCTGCGACCAACTGGTGCATTCGTGCCACAGCGTATGGCGCGCTGGACCGCGGCTATGACCTGACTCTAGTCCAAGATGCCCATACGACCGGCCCCGTGGAGCTTGACAGCGGCGTGAGGATTGAAGCCGCAAACATCGTTGAAGAGCTCAACATCGCGATGACCTGGGTAAGCTACCCGGATCGCAAGAATGGTGTCGCGACAGCCGAAGAGGTTGACTTCGCCAACCCCGGCGGCAGCCGCTAGCCGGAACGAAGTCGAAGATCGGACCCGAATAGCGCTTTCGGCGTGGCCCCCTATGGTATAATCATGGGCGCCGAGATGGCGCCTGCACCCGCAACCCCGTGGTCAATCGCGTACAAGAGCAGGGTGCAACGGCGCGTGCACGAACGTCGGGTTGCCCGTTCAAGGCTGATCGTGGCAGCGGTCAAATCAAAAAGGAGGAAGTTTCAAAATGAGCCAACCGAAAGTCGCGCAAAAGGCGCCCTACGCCGTTGAGGTAGAGGAAGGCAAAACGTATTACTGGTGCGCATGTGGGCAGAGCAGCAATCAGCCATTTTGCTCCGGAGCGCATCGAGGGACTGAGTTCAGGCCGGTCGCCTTCACGGCGGAAGAGACCAAACAGGTTTACCTCTGCGGCTGCAAACAAACCAAGAATCAGCCTTTCTGCGATGGCACCCACAAGAAGATCGAATAGACATCAGGCACAGGTGAGCGTCCGAGAAACTTGGCCGAACCTTAGGGCATGGATCAAGGCAACGCTTGCGGCTGCCAAGAAGGACCAAGGGGCGTCTTGGTGAGAGATCAACGTTTCGTGGCCGTCCACCGCGGCGGGGTGCTCGACCTGGCGCGCCATCGCCTGCTGGCGAGTTGGGCCGCGGACTGCGCAGAGCACGTCTTGCCGCTCTTCACCCACAGGCATCCCGACGATGATCGTCCCTGGCGCGCGATCGAAGCGGCGCGCGCGTGGTCTCGGGGCGAGATCACGGTCGGGGCGGCGCGTGAGGCGGCCCTGCGGGCGCACGCGGCGGCACGGGAAGCATCCGATGAAGCCGCGT
>JAPKMS010000327.1 GCA_026645775.1 Anaerolineae bacterium | reverse complement strand
CGCGGTGGGTGAAGGTTCAGCAGGGTTGGGCGTGGCCGTCGCGGTCGCGGTGGCCGTCACAGTAGGCGAGGACTCGGTCGGTTTGAGCGTCGCGGTTGCCGTCGCGGTCGCCGTGGGTGACGGTCCGGCTGTGGCCGTCCCGGTGCGGGTGGCCGTCGCGGTGGCTGTCCCCGTAGGTGTTGCCGTCGGAGTCGATGTCGCGGTTGCAGTGGCCGTTGGCGTCGCGGTCGGTGTGGCGGTCACGGTCGCGGTCGGTGAGGCGGTGCGCGTCGTCGTCGGTGTGGCGGTGCGCGTGGCCGTCGGCTGCGGATTGCTCACGACCACGGCTGCGACATTACTCTGGGGCGAGACCGCGAAGTTGCTTGCGCTGGCCTCGACCGCGCTGGCGTAGGCGCCGATCGTGCTGGTTGCTTTGGCCTGGAATTTGATCGTCAACTGGCTGGAGGCATACGGGTACGATTTATCCAGCGTCTTAACGCTGGTGTATTGTGCATGTACGGCGTTTGTTTCCTCCACCCAATTCCACCCGCTCCAAGAGCCGTTGGGGTCGGAGAGCTCGTAGGGCGCCACACCCACCAGCTCGGGCCAGGCGCGCCAGTAATACTGGTAGGCGCGGCTCATGTAATCGGCGCGGTTGGTTTCGGTGATTGCGGCGTATCGCTTGTCAAGCTGCTGCCCCAGTAGATAGCCCGTCTCGCTCAACAGGATCGGCACGTAAGGCCGGCCGTTTGCCGCGAGCACCTGAATTTCGGGCACATAGCTGTCGATGGTGGTTTTGCTGCTGATCGCCTGCCCGCGATGGATGTTCAGTTCGGGGGGATAGTTGGCGGGATACGCGTGCGCGGCCCATATGTCGAACGCCCAGCGGCTGTTCGGCACGTTGCTGAACATCTGCTGCATGAAGGTGGTCGGCGCGATATCCCCGCCGGGCGACAGGGGCGCGTTCAGGATCACGATGCGGGCATCACCGCCGGTGACCGTGCGGATGGCGCCGGCGGTCTGTTCCAGAAACTGGCCGTACTCGGTCGCATTGGCCGCGCCGCTCCATTCCAGGTTCAGGTTCGGCTCGTTCCAGATCTGGATGTAGAGCTTGTGGCCGTCGCGGCGGGGCAGCTTGGCGACCACCCGAGCAAAGGCCTGGGCGATGCCGGTGTAGTTGCCCGGCCAATCAGCCTGGGGCTTGCGCCAGTAGGAGCCGCCGTTCTCGCCCGCCAGACGAATGACCGGCTTCAGCCCGCGATCATAGGCCGCGTTGACGTAATCTACCCAGCACGGCTGCGGATCGTTGGTCGCGAGGGTGATGTTGTAGAAAAGCTGCTTCACCCAGGCGCCGTAGCCCATCAGGTTGCGGGCGTGGTCCAGTTGCCAGGTGGCGTAACTGATATTGCAGCGTTCCTGGATCATGGTATTGATGCCGTAGAACGAATCCCCGCGTCGGGCCGGCACGGCCAGCGAGCTCCACACCAACGTGCGCCCGGAGATTGCGGGGTTGGCGGTGCTGATCTGGATGCCATCGCGGTAGATGCGCGCCGTGCCGGACACGTAGCTGAACCCCGCGGGCAACGTATGCGCCAGGCTCACGGCCTGGCCCGCAACATCGCCCGAATTGGTCAGCACGTCGCTGTAGGTCACGGTGCCGCCGGGCGCTACCGTGCTGGGGCTGACGCTTGCGCTGAGGCTGACGACAGGCCAGCCGACGTCAGGCGCCGCGGCCGCGGTCGCGTTGGCCGTGGGCACATGCCACGGCAGCAGCAGGGTCATCACCAGGATCAACACGGACAGGCGCTTCATGGGCAGCTCCCTGGCCCCCGAGGGGACTCAGATTCAACGATTGACCGGATCAGTGGGGTTTATTTATCCACAGACGGCCATGTAGGCTTTTATATTAGACGGCAGCCGCGGGTGTTCGTCGCGTTCTGGCTCGGTTGAGATAGTGATGCCACAAGATCCGTGCCGCCACGGCACGCCACGGCTGCCAGGCCGCGCCCAAGATCACCCACTCGTCCGAGTTTGGCGCCATCGGCAGTTCCAGCACCTCACGCGCGGCTGCGATCAGCGCCAGGTCGCTCGCGGGCCAGATGTCGGGGCGCCGCAGTGCCATCAGCAGGTAGATGTCTGCCGTCCACCGGCCGATTCCCACCACCTGGGTCAGCTCTGCCCGCACCGCTTCGTCGTCCAGCCGCTCCAACCCCGCCAGATCCAGGCTGCCCGCCAGGATCGCCGTCGCGAGCTCACGGCCGTAGCGCGTCTTTTGGCGGCTGAATCCGACCGTCTTGAGGGTGGCGTCGTCCAGCGTCAGCAACCGCTCCGGCGTCAACGGCGACGCGATGGCCAGCAGTCGGTCGAACGCGGCCCGGGCCGACGCCAGCGACACCTGCTGCTCCAGGATGATGTACAGCAGCGTGGGGAAACCCGGTTCCCGCGCCCACAGCGGCGGTGGGCCATAGTCGGCCACGACGCGGGCGAGCCGCGCATCGCGCGCGGCCAGGTCGGCCACGGCATGGAGCAGGGTCACGTCGGTCAGGGGTGGGTTCATGCATAGAGTCTACACCATTCGCCCCACACCATCAATTTGTCGCCAACCCATTGCTGGATAGAATACGGCCGGGAGGTGTGCATGTCCCTGAACCTGCTTGTCTTCAACTGCGGCAGTTCATCGCTGACGTATAAAGTCTACCGGGCGGATGACGGACAGCGGCTGCGCGTCACGGCCGCGGGCAAGGCATACCACGTCGGCACGGTGACGCGGGAGGCCGCGTACCTGCGCCACATGCTCGGTGCGGAGACCGTGACCGATGTGCGCCCCCTGCCGGATCACCGGGCTGCGGCCGCGGCCGTGCTGGCGCATCTGCAGGCGCGCGGCATCGCCCCGGATGCGATCGGCCACCGTTTCGTACACGGCGGCGCGCGATTCCAGGCGCCGGTGACGATCACCGGCGAGGTTCTGCCCGCGCTCGCAGCCTGCAACCGCCTGGCGCCGATCCACAACCCGAACTCGCTGAGCGTGATTCACCTGTGCCGGGCCGAGCTGCCGCAGGTCATGCAGTACGCGGTCTTCGACACGGCGTTCCACGCGACGCTGCCGGAAGCGGCCTACCGCTACGCCCTGCCGTTGGACCTGGCCGACCGCTGCGGGTTCCGCAAGTTCGGTTTCCACGGGCTGTCGTACGAGTACGTCACGGGCGAGGCCGCCCGCGTGCTTGGCCGGCCCATCGAAACACTCAAGATCGTCGCCTGCCACCTGGGCACCGGCGGCTCCAGCGTCGCCGCGATCGACGGCGGGCGCAGCGTCGAGACCTCGATGGGCTACTCGCCGCTGCCCGGCCTGATCATGAGCACCCGCTGTGGCGACCTCGATCCGAGCATCGCCCTGGCGCTGATCGCGGAGCACAGCTACACGCCCGAGGCCGTGGATCGGCTGTTGAACCGCGAGAGCGGGCTGATCGGCGTCTCCGGCGCGTCGAGCGACCTGTTCGAGCTGATCCGGCTGGATGAGGCGGGGGATGCGCGGGCGCGGCTGGCGGTGGCGATGGTTGTCCACCGGCTGCGGAGCTATATGGGTGCTTACGCGGCGGTGTTGGGCGGGCTGGATGTGCTGGTGTTCACCGACGACATCGGCGTACGCGGTTGGCAGGTGCGCGAGCGGGCCTGCGCGGGGCTGGCCTGGTGCGGCGTGCTCCTGGATGCAGACGCTAATCGCCGCGCGCCCGCCGACGAAACAGCGATCGTCAGTGCGGCCGAGAGTCGGGTCAAGGTGCTATCCATCCCGACGGACGAGGAAATTGTGATCGCACGGGCAGGACTGGGGCTGATGAAATAGTGGATTTTGCGCCCGTCCTCCGCTATAATCCGGCGCATGGTCTGGTATTTGGACGTACCCTGGGATCGCATCGTCGTCGGCGTCACGCTGGTCGTGCTCGCCGTCTTCGTGTTCCGGCAGCACCTGGAAGCCTACGAACGCAGGTATTACCCGAGCCGGGCGGTCGGCCAGGCGGCGCTGAAGACGGTCTACTGGGTCGCGTGCTACGGTCTCGCGTTCAGCGCGGTCTACTACGGCGTGTCGCGTTTCATGGCGCCCGGCAATCTGCGCTACCTGGTGGGGGGCATCATCTGGTGGGCGATCTCCAGCATCTTGAATGAGCTGGTCTGGAAGCCGTTGAGCCGTGTCATTGATAACCTGTTAGGTTAACGCAGTGGCTGGCAGTTCAAGGCCCATTGGCCCATGCTGAGGTTGGTCATTAGGACTTTTGCTGTGCCAGCTTGACCAGCGCCAGGCCATGCACTGCGCCGACGATCGCACCGGTGATCGCCAACGCCAGGGCCATGATCGCGACCGCGACGGCAATCGAGCCGGTCGCCTCGTAAGCCGGATAGGCCCGATCCACCGCGGCGAAGATCGCCGGCATCCCCAGCGCCCAGGCCAGGCAGTTCGCGGGTATCCAGATCCACGCCCCCCTGACCGCCTGGCGCAGGACGCGCCACTGCGGAGTACCCAGCACCGCGCCGAGGAAGAGCCCCATCCCCGCGGCCATCAGCAGCACGAGCGCCTGCGGCGGTTCGGCCGCGGTCGCCGCGCCCTCCTGGCTGCCCATGTCCATCAGGGTGCTGGGCAGCGAGCCGAGAAACCACGCCACCATCGCGCCGGCCACCGTCGCCAGGACCCGGGCCCGGCGGGCGATCGCGGGGAAGGCCCGTCGCAGCACGGCCCACTGGAGCAGGCCGACGACCGTCCCTTCGAGCGCGCCCGTCGCGGCGACCCCGACGATGCCGAGGAGCGAGGCCGTGATGCTGTGCGCGGCCGCAACGCGCGTCAGGATCAGCGCGTCCAGGACGAAGGTCGCGCCGAGGCCGAGCATCTCCGCCAGCGCGTTCGCGCCGATCCAGCGCAGCCAAAGGAAGAAGTGTGCGTGGCGATTCATCCTTACCTCGGAACGACGAATGTATCACTCAAGAAACACTCGCACGTGCTTCAACGTGTATACCGGCACGAACGGAAAAAGCACGGGTACTGACCGGGTATACTTCTGATACGCCGGCTGCGCGCCGTAGCGATCATCTTGCGCCTGCTCAAGCCGCTTGGTGGATCCCATCATGATCAACACGATGCAGACAAGCCCGACGAAACTGGCGATCCATTGCAACGTCGATGTGTAGAAGACAAAGCCCAGCACCCAGTTACCGATCCACAGCATGATCTCGCCGAAGTAGTTTGGACAGCGGATCCAGCGGTAGAGGCCCACATCGCAGTACTGCCGCGGATTCTGCGCTTTGAAGCTGGACTTCTGCGCGTCGGCCAGCGCTTCCAGCCCCAGGCCGCCAAACATGAACGCCAGCCCCAGGAGTTGGAATACGGTCGCGGCCGGCGCTGGGACGCGCGGCGCGGTTGTCAGGCTGAACAGGCTGGGCGAGAACATCATGACATACAGGAGCGAGACTCCGATCCACATCGGGATCTTGCGGCCAAAGGTGAGGTCTGCGGTACGTTGGGTGATGTTTTCGCGTTCCTTGCTGAAGGCGGACTTGGCTTCCCGCCGGAGCAAATAGGTGCCCAGACGCAGGCCGTACATTGCTAGACAAACGTTTTGCAGTAGATTGAACCAGGCCAGGTCTTGTCGAAACGCGAGCAGGGTCGTCACAGCCATCGCGGCGACGGAAAAGGCGTACCCGATGCTGATGAAGTACACGGTGCGGTAGAAGCCGGACGCCGAGATCAACAGCGTCAGGCCGAACAGCCATGGGGTCAACTGTGGAATGGTGGCGAACTCCTGTTGGAGCCAGCCGAGAAGTGTCAACAGCATGAAAGGATTTCTCCTGTGTCAAAACGAGCCCAATCAAGCGAGCTCTCGCTCGGAAGTCAGGCTGAACTGAGCATCGCGCTACTCGGCAGACACAATCTCTCCGCCGAACGCAACGCGTCCGGCCCCTGCGGGCAAATAGGCGATGTGGACGTTTTCCACCGGGCGCACGGTAGCTTCGGCGATGGCCGCGCCGAGCCGGGCCACCTCAGCGCGTATCGCGTCCGGGGCAGGCAGCAGGGCCTTCAGCACCGACACGAAGACCGGATTGACGCCGGCTTGTGGACCGCCGCCGTTTTCGGCATAGTGTCCGCGCGGGAGGCCGTGTATCCTGACCCAGGTGCTGCCCGGTGGCGAGCCGAAAACTTCGCCGCAGCGGTCAGCGATCTCGGCAGCCAGACCCAAGCGCATTGTCTCTCCCGGCAGAAGTACGATTTCGACATCGATGATGGGCATCGTAACCACCTCATAACAAACAGCAGACTTAACCGCTGTCCGCCGACAGCCCGCTATGATGGCGCAGGCAGCTACTGTTTGCGCCGGATCATCCACTTCTCGGGCGCGGGCAGACCAGCGAAGCCGCCGTAACGACGATAGAGTTCGTGCGCATCGCGCGTGGCTAAGACGATCTGCTTCAACCCGCGCAGATCAGGGTGCGTCACGACACGTTCGATGAGCCATTTGCCCAGCCCGTGCCCGCGGTGCGCCTCTGCAACGAAGACATCGCACACCCAGGCGAAGGTGGCATAGTCCGTCACCACGCGCGCCAGGCCCACCTGCTCCGTGTCGGAATAGACGCCGAAGCACAGCGAGTTTGCAAGCGCCTTCTGCGTGACAGCCAGCGATCGGTTCTGCGCCCAGTACGATGAGTTGGCCAAAAAGTCCTGGATGAAGCCAACTTCCAGTTTGCCCGGATCGGTGCTGATGGTGTACGCGCCGTGCCGGTCGGCTGTCGTGACATAGCGGCAGACGTGCATCCCGAAGTAGTCGGCCTCGTTGATGAACGTCAGGCCGGCCTTTTCCAAGACCCGCTGCGAAGCGATGTTCTCAGGATGCACGATGCCGACGATGCTGCCCAACCGCAGCGTCTCGCCGCCGAAGCGCAGTGCGGCCCGTGCGCCCTCGGTCGCCAGGCCCTGGCCCCAGTGCCGCCGGCTCAGCAGATAGCCGACCTCTACCTCTTCGGTGTCTGGGAGGAATTGCAGGCCGTTCCAGCCGAGCAACTCACCAGTCGAGCGCAGTTCGACCGCCCACCAGCCCAGCCCTTGTTCCTCCCAGTGCCGGAGCTGCCCGGCGACCAGGCGTTGAACGGTCGCCAGGTCCGGCGGATCGGGCCGCGGGAAGTAGCGCAGGATGCCGTCCTCGCTCAGGATGCGGTGCAGCGGCTCCGCGTCCGTCTCGGTGAAGGGGCGCAAGGTCAGCCGTGAAGTAGTCAACGTTGGAACGTCCATCAGAGCAGCAGCCTCACCCCGGCGACAAGCGACAGCAGCAGCGCGATCTGCTCGAAGCGGCGCTGATCGAGCACGCGCAGCAGGGAACGCCCCAAGAACGCGCCGGCCACGACAAGGGGGGCGAGGCGGCGTTGATCAGCCCCAGCCCGTAGCTGAACGGCGTCTTGAATAGGTTCAGGGCCAGGAAGAACCACGCCGTCGTGCCGACGAAGATCTTCTTGGGCAGGCGCAGCGCCAGAAGGTACAGGATCATGATCGGCCCGGCCGCGTTGGCAACCATGGTCGTGAAGCCGGCCAGCACGCCGGTTCCGGCCACCAACCACGGGCTGCGCATGAATGCCGGCGCTTCATCGCCCCGGCCGTTCATGGCCCGCTGCCGGATGAAATACGCGCCGATCAGCACCAGCAGGATCGTCCCGATGATCTGCCGCGCGCCGTCGTTGTTCACATGGCCCAGCGCAAACGCGCCGGGCAGCACGCCCGCACCGGCCCACGGGAAGATCCGCCTCAGTTGCGGCCAGTTTGCGACGCGGCGGTACATGGCGATCGCCATCACATCGCCGACGAGCAAGATCAGCAGGACCGTTCCGGTCGAATCGCGCGTCGGCAGCACGCTCGCCGCGATGGCGACTGCCAGGATGCCGAGCCCCGTGATCCCGGACTTGGACACCCCGATCAGGAGCGCAGCCAGCCCCATCAGAGCCCATTGGCCCGGGCTGAGAGTCATGCCTCCACCGAGGACACGGCGCTCTGCAGGAAGCCGGCCAGGTCCTCGCGCAGTTGGGCCAGCGACGGCAGGTGGATGTACATCATATGGCCGGCCGGGTAGTAGGCCATCGAGATGTTGCCGCGCAGGCTCGGGTCCAGCCCCAGGTGGTTGAAGGTGTATTCGGTGGCGCAGTACGGCGTCGCCAGGTCGTAGTAGCCGTTGGCGACGAAGACCTTGAGGTACGGGTTGATGCTCATGGCCTTACGCAGCGTCTCGGCCACGTTGACGTACCGGTTCTCATGCTCGGAATAGTCCCAGGGCCACACCTTGGGGTTGAGGATCTCATACGGCAGATCGCTCTCGTACTTCAGCTCGCCGCGCACGTAGTCGTTGAAAGCGGCGGTATACGGGCCCATGATGTTGGTCATGCTGGGATCATACTCGTGATTCTCGCCGCTCGCGTCCCGGTCAATGCCTTTAAAGCGGCTGTCGAGGCGGCCGATGGTGCGCCGCTCATCGCGCAGCAGCTCCTTGACGTAGCGGTGGATGTTGATGCGCAGATCGGCGCCGTCCACGTAGTCGGGCGACAGGCCGGTGTAGCGTGCCAGCCGCGTCGCGATCCCTGCCCGCGCCTCTGCAGTCAGCCCCGCGCCCTTCATCAGCGCCAGGGCGTATGGGCCCAGCGCAAATCCCTCGACCTCGGTCAGGAACGTCTGCAGATCAAGCTCCTGCAGTTCGAGCGGCAGCCGGCCGTGATACCATGCGGTCGCGGCGTAGGTTGGCACAAACAGGATGCAGGGCAGGTCGTTGCCGGGGTTGAAGTCGGCCGTGCTGAAGTCCAGGATGGACGAAATCAGCATGAGGCCGTTCAGGTAGAGGCCGTGCCGCTCCTGGAGATAGCCTGACAGCCCCGCGGCGCGCGTGGTGCCGTAGCTCTCGCCGATCAGGAACTTGGGCGAGGTCCACCGGCCGTAGCGCGTGGTGTAGAGCCGGATAAAATCGCCCACCGACTCGATGTCCCGCTTGAAGCCGTGGAACTCCTTCGCCTTTTCGCCCACCACCGGCCGGCTGAACCCGGTGCTGACCGGATCAATGAAGACCAGGTCGGTGACATCCAACAGCGAGAACTCGTTGTCGGTCAGCCGGAACGGGGGTGGCGGCAGGCCGCCGTCATCCTGCATCACCACGCGGCGCGGCCCCAGCAGCCCCAGGTGCAGCCACACCGACGATGAGCCCGGCCCGCCGTTGAACGAAAAGGTGAGTGGCCGCCGCGTCTTGTCGGGCACGTCATCGCGCGTGTAGGCAATGAAGAAGACCGATGCCTTGGGCTTCTCACCCTCAGCTTCGCCGGCCTTCTCGCCGGTCTTCTCGGCCTCTTGCTTCAGGATGATGGTGCCCGCAGTGACGGTGTAGCGGATCTCCTGCCCGGCCAGCGTGATAGTATGTTGGGTGCCCACCAGTTGGTCAGCGGGTGCAGGTTTGTTTTCGGCAGCAGCCTTGCTGTCCGCCGCGTCTTTTTCGGTCATTGGATCGCCCTCCCTGGTTCAATTGATCTGTCTGGCCCAGCGCGCCCGCCGCCCGCTCACCTCGAAGCCGAGCCGAGTGTAGAGCCGCGCTGCGATAGGATTGTTGACGTTAACGCCCAAGGACACATCTTCCAGGCCGGCGGCCTGAAAATGGCGCAGAGCCGCAGCGGTCAGCGCCGCGCCAAGCCCACGGCCGCGCCATTCGGGGCAAACGCCGAGCTGCGCGATCCAGCCTTCGTCGCAAAGGATGAACCCGGCAGGTGTGTCACCACAGCGCGCGACGAACGATGCCGCCGGCCGGAAATCATCGTCCCCGGTCGCCCAGTCCGTCCACTCATCCCTGCTCCAACCCGGAAACCCGGGGCGCTCGCGGAAGGAGGCCGTGTAGGCGGCGAAGAACGACTCGGCCAGCGCCGGCGACCAATTGGCCAGAGTGATGCCTGCCGGGAGAGGCGCCTCTGGCAGCGGCTGCCGCAGATCGCGGCGCAGCACATCTTCGGCGAACTCCTGCGCGAAGCCGTACCGCGCGTAGAGCCGGGCCGCCGCGTCGGTCAGCCCTTCCGTGGCGATCACCAGGTGCCGCGGGGCGCCCGGCTCGCCTCCGGCCAGGCGCGCCTCCCCTTGTGTGATGCTCCAGCGCATCAAGATCGCGCCGACGCGCTGGCCTCGGTGATCGGGATGCACCATCCCCGCGATGAGCGCCCGTCGCTGCCTTGTCTCAGGATCGGGCCGGACCGCAACCGCGGCGAGCAAGGTGCCCACGGGACTAAATCCGCCCAGGCCGGTTCCCGGCGCGGCCGGCAGAAACCGCGCCCGCACGAACTCCTCATCCGCGGCAAACGGCAGGCCGCCGTCGGCGGTCAGGCAGGCCGCGGCCAACGCGGCAAGCTCCTTGCTGTCTTGAGGCTGTAACGGACGCCAAAGGATGTCTGTTTTCATCTTGTGCCGGGCCGTTGGTTTCAGAACGACTGATGCTCCGTCCGCGCAATGATCTCATCCTGCAGCGCGACGCTCAGATCGCAGAAGTAGTCGCTGTAGCCGGCCACGCGCACGATCAGGTCGCGGTGCTGCTCCGGGTGGGCCTGCGCGCGGCGCAGGGTTTCGACATCCACCACGTTGAACTGGATGTGGTGGCCGTCCAGCCGGAAGTAGGAGCGGATGAGCTGCGTCAGCTTGTCCAGCCCGGCATCGTCGGCCAGGAGCTGCGGCGTGAACTTCTGGTTGAGCAGCGTGCCGCCGGTGCGGGCGTGATCCATCTTCGCCGCGGACTTGATCACCGCGGTGGGGCCGCGGCGGTCGGCGCCCTGCACGGGCGAGATCCCCTCCGAGAGCGGCGTCCGCGCTCGCCGCCCGTCCGGCGTCGCGCCGATCACCGAGCCGAAGTAGACGTGGCACGTCGTCGGCAGCATGTTAAGGTGATACGTGCCGCCGCGGGTGTTTTTCCGGCCGTCGATCAGGTCGAAGAACGCGTTGAACACGCGTACCATGAGCGCATCCGCCGCGTCGTCGTCGTTGCCGTAGCGCGGGGTGCGGTTGAGTAATAATTGGCGTTCCCGCTCGTAGCCGGCGAAATCAGCGGCCAGCGCGGCCAGCAGCCCGGTCATCGTCAGGTCTTGCCGGTCGAAAACGTGGTGCTTGATCGCCGACAGCGCATCGGTGATTGTGCCGATGCCGACCCCCTGGATGTAGGTGGTGTCGTAGCGCGGCCCGCCGTCGTGATAGTCGCGGCCCCTGGCGATGCAGTCGTCAATCAGCGTCGAGAGGAACGGCGCGGGCATGTAGGTCGCGTACAGCCGCTCGATCACGCTGTTGCCGCGCACCTTGATCTCGACGAAATGCCGCATCTGCGCCAGGAAGGCGGCGAAGAGGTCGTCGAACGTGGTGAAATCCGCCGGATCGCCCGTGCGGGGGCCGATCTGCCGGCCGGTTCTGGGATCCACGCCATCGTGCAGCGCCAGCTCCAGCATTTTCGGGATGTTGAAATAGCCGGCCAGGATGAACGCCTCCTTGCCGAATGCACCCACCTCGACGCAGCCGGAGGAGCCGCCGTCCCGCGCATCTTCCACCGTCTTGCCCATCCGCACCAACTCCTGGACGATCAGGTCGGCGTTGAAGACGGACGGCTGGCCGAACCCGGTGCGGATGATCCGGCCCGCACGCTTGATGAAACGGTCGGGGTTCTTGCGGCTGACCTGGATCGAGCTGCTCGGCTGGAGCAGGCGCATCTCCTCGATCACGTCCAACATCAGGTAGGTGACGTCGCTCACGCCGTCTGACCCGTCCGCCAGGATGCCGCCCGCGTTGATCTGCGCGAAGTCGGTGTAGGTGCCGCTCTCAGCCGCGGTGACACCCACCTTCGGCGGCGCGGGCTGGTTATTGAACTTGATCCAGAAGCACTGGAGCAGTTCCTCGGCCGCGTCGCGCGTCAGCGTGCCGTCGGCCAGCCCGGCCGCGTAGAACGGAGCCAGGTGCCGGTCGAGGTGGCCGGGGCAGAACGCGTCCCAGGTGTTCAGCTCGGTGGTGACGCCCAGGTGGACGAACCAGTACGCCTGCAGCGCCTCCCAGAAGTCGCGCGGCGCGTGCGCGGGGACGCGGGTGCAGACCTCGGCGACGCGTTCGAGCTCGGCTTTGCGGGCCGGATCGGCCTCGACCGCGGCCAGCTCGCGCGCCCGCTCCGCGTGCCGCTCGGCAAAGCGGATCACTGCGTCGAGCGCGATGCGCATGGCCCTCAGTTCCTCGCCCTTGCCGAAGGCATCGCGGTCAGTCGCGTAGTCGAGCTTCGCCAGCCCCGCGTCGATGTCGGCCTGGAAGTCGCGCAGCCCGCGGCGGTAGATCTTGTCGTCCAGCACGGTATGGCCCGGCGCGCGCTGCTCCATGAACTCGGTGAAGATGCCCGCCTCGTACGCGGCCAGCCACTCGTCGGTCATCTCCGCGAAGAGCCGCTCCCGCATGGTCTTGCCCTGCCAGAACGGGATCATCTGCTGCTCGTAGATATCCCGCGTCTCCGGGCTGACCTTGAACGGGATCTTCTCGCGCGAGTCCAGGATGTCCAGGTCGGACAGGGTGTGGCAGCAGAGCTCGGGATAGGTCGGCGTGGCCTTGGGCGCCGGCCCCTTCTCGCCAACGATCAGCTCGCCGTCGCCGATATAGATCGTTTTGTGCTCCATCACGTAGCGGAATGCCAGCGCGCGGCGCATCGGCGCGGAGAGCAGGCCGTCGTGGAGGCCGTAGGCGTCGGTCATTAGCATGGCGCGGTCGGGCGAGATGGTGGGGATCGCATCGAGACTTTGCTGACGGAGTGCGGCGACGCGGGGGGTGATCATGGTGTGTCTCCTACTCTATCGTCTTGTTGCACCTGAATTATCGACTCAACTGCGCGAGCAGTAGTTGAATTCGATGGGCATCGCTTACTGCGCCGGGGAACAGATCTCCAAGGAAATCATAGGAGGCTTTTGTGAGGACGATGGCGCTTGCTTCTTCCCGATTGGTACTGTAAGTTGGCCGCGACTCCCTCAATTCAGCCTTTGATTGAGCGATAATGGCTTCCAACTTCTCTGTGGAGAGCCCTCCCGCCAATCGCTCCAATTCGCGGGCCGTGGCCGCAGGGATCCACATACGAATCAATCCGGGCTTGAATTCCTCGCCTTGCACCTTGAAATAGTAAATGTTGGGGTCACTAGCTGGCGGAACGTCGAAATAGGGCTGAATCTTGGCGCCTGCGCTTGTTGTTACCGAATACTTCTTCTGTCCCGTGTCTCTTTCATAGATCCAGAGGCTTCTGCTTTCCTTCCTTGCGCCGCGTCCCTCATTCTCATGCCACTCAGCGATGAAATCAGCGGGCGAAGGTATGAGAATCTCCTCTTCGAAATATACGAACTCCTTGAGGTTCGATTGCCAAAGAACCCAGCCAGTTCTTAGGTCGGGTTCGCCTTGGGGACAGCGTTGACTTACGAACTCGCGGCGTTGCTCGATGAAGTCGGCGTACTGAGCAAGTACCTTCCGCATTACTTCGTTCGCTTCACCATCTTCAATCCGAATGGAACGCGTGGCGGAAGGGTGCATCAGCCGCATACCGAACACGTTGCGGACAGGCCTGTCGCCGGCTGGTCGAAGCATCTTATGTTCGACGCCGATGCAATCAAACACCACGTCGATGTTCAGATTGCTCCATCCTCCAGTGGGGATGCCTTTGGCGCCGCAATAGACGTCCGCCCAATCACCCTCCTCGAATTTCCTACCCATCATGAAGGCAATCTTCGTTGCGAGCAGTTGATGGGCCTTCTCATATTCAGCTTTTGTGAAGGCCTGAAGAACTCTTGGTCGTTGCATCTTTGTTAGTCCTCATGTAATCCATGCCCGTTGTCACCTGTAGAAACAACGGAAATTTCTTGAACGATTCGTCGGAATTCAGCGAAATCGACAAGCTCGGAATGCCCAAGCAGAGAGCCTGACAGCCACTCGCTATACAGCTTCCGATAATCAATCTCTGAATCACGCCCCACATGCAGGTAAATCTGTGTCGGCAGGCTTCCTCTATAATGACTTAAGAAGGACCGGACCGAATCACGGATTGCAGTCAGGTCGAAAATTGCTGAGGATTGAGGTTCAATGGCTTTAAAACAATGTAGCACCAAGTCAGCGCCAGCAGTGTTTTCGCTGACGAACTGCTTGAATGTACCGTGCTGCTTGTCGAAAATGTCGACCTTCTTTATTATAAAGCCTGCATGAGCAATTGCATCCCGGAGTGCGTTCCAGACCTCTTTCGAGGAGTTCATGAAAATCAGAAGCATCCAGTGTCCCGGTCTTAAGGCGCGGTAACATTCGCACATGCTGGCGGTCATCAGATTCTGATAGGTCGTCACGTCT
>JAPKMS010000032.1 GCA_026645775.1 Anaerolineae bacterium | reverse complement strand
CTCCGGCCGCCGCGCTCCCGGCTCGCTCTGCTGACCAACCGGCCGGAGTCGATGATGATTACCTCAAACGCGTCGAGCAGGAATTGAAGCAGCTTGACTGAATCGCTGAGCCACGTGATAACCGGCCAAGATAGATGAATCAACCATGATGGAACAAACAAACACCTCCCCTGCCCAGACCGGCCGCAAACTGCCCGGCTGGGTGATCGTCTTGGGCATCGGCGTGCTCTTTATCGGCGCGCTGCTGGTGTTGATGCTGGTCAAGCCGCCCCAGAAAAGTCTGTGCGACGACGCCGCGCCCGATTTCGCCCTCGACCTGTTCCCGGAGTATCGCGGCAACGCATCCGGCGAGAGCATCAGCCTGGCCGATCTGCGCGGCAAAGGCGTCGTGCTCAACTTCTGGGCAAGCTGGTGTGGGCCCTGCGAAGAGGAAGCCGCCGAAATGGAGGCCGCCTGGCGCAAATACCGGGACCAGGGCATCGTCTTCATCGGCGTCGACTACCTGGACCAGGACCCTGCGGCCAAGCGCTACCTGGCGAAATTCGGCATCACCTACGCCAACGGGCCGGACCTGGCCAGCAAGATCTCGAAGCGCTACATCATCCGCGGCGTGCCAGAGACCTTCTTCATCGATTCACAGGGCAAGATCATCGGCTGCCGCAAGATCGGGCCGCTGACCGCCTCGGAGTTGGATGCACGGATCGCGGAGATCATGCCGAAGTAACGACATGACACTAGAGGACTTTCTGCCAGTGAAAACTAAGAGACATGGCCGCGATGTATCGCATCAGCCATGTGTGGAGCTGATTAAATGACCGATCTGGGATATATTGCGTTGGTGCTGGCGTTTGTGCTTTCACTTTATGGCATCGCTGTTTCGCTGTTGGGCGCCCGGCGCAACGTGCCGGAGTTGGTGGCCAGCGGCCGCAACGCCATCTACGTCGTCGGCGGGCTGGTGCTGATCGCCACAGCCCTGATGTGGCGTGCGCTGCTCACGAATGAATTTCAGTTGGAGTTCGTTGCCTCGCACTCGGAGCGCAATCTGCCGACGCTCTTCAAGTTTTCCGCGCTCTGGGGCGGGCAGGCGGGTTCGCTGCTCTTCTGGACGCTGCTGGCCTGCATCATGGCCGCCAGCGCGACCTGGTTCTTTCACAAGCAGAACCCCAGCCAAAAGCCGTATATCAACGCCGTGCTGCTGTTGTACATCGGGTTCTTCCTGAGCCTGGTGCTGTTTGCCGAGAACCCCTTCGCCCGGCTGTGGCAAACTTCCGCGGGCGAGGTGGTCACGAGCGTATTTCAACCGGCCGGCGCGACCGCGTTCATCCCAACCGACGGCCAGGGCCTCAACCCGCAGCTCCAAAACTACTGGATGGTGATCCACCCGGTATCGCTCTACCTGGGCTTCGTGGGGATGACCGTGCCGTTTGCGTTTGCGGTGGCCGCGCTGGTCACAGGTCAGCTCAGCAACACCTGGATCAAGATGATCCGCAAGTGGGCGTTGGTCCCGTGGCTGTTCCTCGCCATCGGCATCCTGCTGGGCTCGCAGTGGGCCTACATCGAGCTCGGGTGGGGCGGCTACTGGGCCTGGGACCCGGTGGAAAACGCATCTTTCCTGCCCTGGCTTACCGCAACGGCGTTCATCCACAGCATCATGATCCAGGAGCGGCGCGGGATGCTCAAGGTCTGGAACATGGTATTGATCTGGCTCACCTGGGAGCTGACCCTGATCGGCACGTTCCTGACGCGCAGCGGCGTGGTGCAGTCGGTACACTCCTTCGCCCTCTCTGCGGTCGGCCCCATGTTCGCGATCTTCATCGTCCTGACGATGTTGGGCTTTCTGGCGCTGCTGGCGTGGCGTCTGCCGCTGCTGAAGAGCGACAACCAGCTTGACGCCGTGCTCTCGCGCGAGACGAGCTTCCTGACCCAAAACGTGATCTTCGTGGTGATCATGGCGGCCACGTTCCTGGGCACCATCTTCCCCAGCATCTCCGAGTTGGTGATGGGCGATAAAATCTCGCTGAATGCGCCGTACTTCAACCGCGTCAACGGGCCGATCTTCCTCGCCCTGCTGCTGCTGATGGGCGCGGCGCCGCTGCTGGCCTGGCGCCGCTCGGCCCCCGAGACGCTGCGCCGCAACTTCCTCATGCCCATCATCGCCGCGCTGGTCAGCGTGCCGCTGACCTTTGCGCTGGGCAACCGCATCGTGGCCGGCTTCATCGGATTTGCTGCATTGGCGTTCGTGTTTAGCGGGATCGTGCAGGAGTACGTGCGCGGGGTGCAGGCGCGGCGCCAGGCCACCGGCGAGGCGCTGCCCGTCGCGCTGGCGAACCTGGTGCGGCGCAACGGCCGACGCTACGGCGGTTACGTGGTCCACATCGGCATTTTGCTGATCGCGCTGGGCATCATCGGCAACGAATTCTACCAGAGCGAAGGCCAGGCCAACCTGAAGGTCGGCGAAAGCGTCACCGTCGCCAACTACACCCTGACCTACACCGGACTGGAAGCAGAACAAGGCCCGAACTACACCGAGTTCCTGGCCCCGATGGAACTGACCCGCAACGGCAACGTCATCGGCCAAATCTTGCCGCGCAAGACAATCTACAACAAGAACCAGGAACAACCCATGACCGAGGTGGGGCTGCGGCCCGGCCCGGTGGAAGACGTGTACGTGGTGCTGGCCGGGTTCGACAACTTCGGCACGGCGGACGAAACCGCCTCGTTCAAGGTGTACGTCAACCCGCTGATGTCGTGGATGTGGCTGGGCGGCCTGGTGATGATCCTGGGCGTGCTGCTGTCATCCTGGCCGCGGCGCAGCCCGGCAGCCGTCGAAGCGGCACACCGCGTCCCAAGCGGCACGCAGCCGATCTAACCCGTAAAGCGCCGGGATGAGGGGATTTGGGGAAGCGAGGAGAAATCCCCTCATCTGATCACTCTATTTTCATCGCTGTGAGTAGCTAAATGAACCCGATCGTTTTCATTGTGTTAGCCGCCCTGTTGAGCGGTGCGGCGCTCTTCGTCGTCGCCTACCCGGTCCTGACCCGGACCGGTGCAGCCCGACCGGAGACCAGCACGGCCTCGGAATCGCTGCAAGAGCTGCTGGCGCAGCGCGATGCCGCACTGCAGGCTTTGCGCGAGCTGAGCTTCGACCGCCAGGTGGGCAAGATCACCGCCGAGGACTTTGTCGTCTTTGAGGCCAACCTGAAGCGCACCGCCGCCGACCGGCTGCGCGCACTCGACGAGTGGGAGGCGCAGAGCGACAAGGTGCTGGACAGGCTGCTGGAACGCGCCGTCACGGTCCGCCGCGAGTCCCTCCAAGCAGACGGCCGCACGTGTCCACGCTGCGGGCGCCGCGCGGCGACCGAGGACAAATTCTGCGCCGGCTGCGGCGCCTCTCTGCCCGCGGCACAGGCTGTGAACGCGGCGAACGAATGCCCGAAGTGCGGCCGGCCGCATGAGCCGGGCGATCGCTTCTGCGCCGGCTGCGGCGGCCCCCTGTAACCCGCGCCGCGCAGCCGCTGACCCATACGCCAGGAGGGGCCGCGATGTCCGATCCCGATCTCAGCCTCTTCCTGGCCGGCTTTGCCGATCCCCCGATGGCGGCAAGCCGCCTGCGGCGCCTGTGGCCAGGCGCCGCAGATGCCGCCGACCTTGCCCTGACCCACCTGGCATCGGCGCTGGTCCACGCGGCCAGCCCAGACCGGGCCCTGCTCAACCTCGAACGCTTCACCCAGGTGACGCCCGATCCCGGCGGCTTCGTCCGGCGCCTGGCAGAGGACCCCCACGCGGCCGAACTCCTGGTGACCCTGTTCGCCGGCAGCCAGTTCCTCACCGAGATCCTGCTGCGCGCGCCGCATTACTACCCGCACCTGCTCCAACACCACGCGCTGGCCCAAGTCAAAAGCCCGTTCCAGGCTTACCTGGAGGCCTACCGGGCAGCCTGCGGCTCGGTCCGGGGGAGCGAAGACGCCGGCGCGCCGGCGGATCTCGACGCGCTGCGCCGGCATCAGCGGTGGGAGCTGCTGCGCATCGGCGCGTGCGATCTGACCGGCCTGCTCGACCTCACCTCCGTCACCGCGCAGCTCTCCCAACTGGCCGACAGCGTGATCCAGGTGTGCCTGGAGGCGCTCGCGCGCGAGTTAGGGGCGCCGGCCCACGGTTTCGTCGTGCTGGGGATGGGCAAGCTGGGCGGCGGCGAGTTGAACTACAGCTCGGACGTCGATTTGCTCTTCCTGGCGGCCGAGGACGTCGCGGCGTACCAACGGCTGGCCGAACGGCTGATCGGCGGCCTGACGCAGGCAACGAGCGAGGGCTTCCTCTACCGCGTCGACATGCGGCTGCGCCCCTGGGGCCGCGTCGGGCCGCTGATCTCCAGCGTGGAGGGCTATCTGACCTACCTGGAGCGCCACGCGCGGCTGTGGGAAAAGCAAGCGCTGCTGCGGGCCCGCGTCGTCGCCGGGGACGAGGCGGTGGGGCGGGACTTCCTGCGCCGGGCCGAGCCGCTGCTGTTCGAGGCCGGCCCCGAGGCGGTGCGCGCCGAAGTCCACGGGATGAAACAGCTCACCGAGGCCAATCTGCGCCTGGCCGGCCGCATCTGGGGCGAGGTAAAGCTGGGCGCGGGCTCGATCCGCGACGCCGAATTCGTCGCCCAGTATCTGCAACTGGCCCACGGCGGCGACCACGCCGAGCTGCGCACGGGCAACACGCGCGAGGCGTTGGCCCGTCTGGCCGAGGCCGGCCACCTGTCGGCCGACGATCAGCGCGTCCTGGCCGAGGGGTACACCTTCCTCCGCACCGTCGAACACTACCTGCAGATCCTGGATTACCGGCAGACCCACACCCTGCCAGCAGACCCCGCGGACCTGCGCTACCTGGCGCGGCGCCTGGGCTACCAGGGGGACGACGCGGGCCCGGCGTTCGTCACCCGTTACCAACAGCACAGCGCGGCCATCCGGGCCGTCTACCAGCGCCACCTGGGCTTCGCGGCCGAGGCCGGCGCACCAACTCAAGGAGGAGTTGCGGACATGCCGACACCCAGCCATGACCGAGCCCAGACACCCGCTGACGCAGCTTCCAGCTTGCGTGACCATGTCGCCCGCCTGGCGCCCGCCTACGCCACAACCTTCAGCCCGCAGGAGATCGAACGCCACGCCATCATGGCCGGACGGCTGAACGATCGCAACCCGATCGAGTTGGTGACCGAACGTTTGGCCGACCACGACTGGCGCGTAACCGTGGTCGCGTATGATTACCTGGGCGAATTGTCGGTGATCTGCGGGCTGCTGTTCGCCTATGGCCTGAGCATCGTGGACGGACACGTGTTCACGTATGAGCCGGGGACGGGCGAGGCAGAGACACGGAGACACGGAGACCGAGGGGCGGATGCCCGGCGCAAGATCGTGGACGTGTTCACCGTCCGCCAGGTGGCCGGCGGCGAGGGCCTGGCGGGCGAGACGGGGGACACGGGCGCACTGTGGCGGCGCTACGAGGCGGACCTGGGCGCGCTGCTGCGCCTGCTCCAGGGGCGGCTGCAGCGCGAGGCCCAGGGCGAGCTGGTCAAATACGTCGCGCTGGCCGTGCAGGGGATGCCCGCGCTCACGCCGGCGCTGCACCCCATCGATATCGTGATCGACAACGAAGCTTCGGAAGACTACACGATCCTGCGCATCGAATCGCCGGACACCATCGGGTTCCTGTACGAATTCGCCAACGCGCTGACCTTGAACGGCATCCACATCGCGCAGGTCACAGTGACCTCGGCGGGCAACCGGGTGCGTGACACGCTCTCCGTCACCGATGCCAGGGGCCAGAAGATCACGTCGCCGGAGCGCCAGCGCGAGCTGCGCGCCGCAACCGTGCTGGTGAAGCACTTTACGCACCTGCTGCCCCAGTCGCCCAACCCCGAAGCCGCACTGACGCACTTCCACGAATACCTGGGCGAGCTGTTTGCGCGGCCCTCGTGGCCCGATGACGTGGCATCGCTGGAGCGGCCGGAGGTGCTGGACGCGCTGGCACGGCTGCTCGGGGTCAGCGAGTTCCTGTGGGACGACTTCCTGCGGATGCAATACGCGAACCTGTTCCCGGTGGTGGCCGATGTGGACGCACTGGCCGCGCCGAAACGCCGGGCGGAGCTGGTTGCCGAGCTCGATGGGCTGCTGGCGGCCGCGCCCGATGCGGACGCACGGCGCACGGCGCTGAACGCGTTCAAGGACCGCGAGATGTTCCGCATCGACATGCGCGACATCCTCGGCCATCAGCGCGACTTCGGCGCGTTCTCGGCCGAGCTGACCGACCTGGTGGAGACCGTGGTGGCCGCGGCCGCGGCGATGGTGCGCGGCGAGCTGGCCGCGCAGTACGGCGAACCCTGCGATGCGGCGGGCCGGCCCATCGCCCTGAGCGTGTGCGTGCTGGGCAAGTGCGGCGGCTTCGAGCTAGGCTACGCGTCCGACATCGAAGTGATGTTCATCTACGCGGGCAACGGCCGGACCGCCGGCCCGAAGACGATCACCGGGGGCGAGTTCTTCGACAAGCTGGTCGCCGAATTCAACCGGGCGATCTGGGCCCGCCGCGAGGGGATCTTCGAGATCGACCTGGACCTGCGGCCCTACGGCAAAGCGGGGAGCCTGGCCGTGTCGTTGGACGCGTTCCGGCGCTATTTTGCCCCCGACGGCCCGGCCTGGCCCTACGAGCGGCAGGCGCTCATCAAGCTGCGGCCCATTGCCGGCGATCCCGACCTGGGGCGGCAGATCACCGCGCTGCGCGACGCCACGGTGTACAGCGGCGCCGGCTTCGACGTCGCCGCGATGCGCGCCATGCGCGAGCGGCAACTGCGGCACATCGTCACGCCCGGCGCGTTCAACGCCAAATACAGCCTGGGCGGGCTGGTGGACGTGGAGTACGTCGTCCAGGGCCTGCAGATGCAGCACGGCGCCGGACAGCCCGGCCTGCGCCTCACCAACACGCGCGCGGCCATCGCCGCGCTGACCGCCCACGGCGTCCTGTCGGAGGAAAACGCCCACCGCCTGCACACCGCGCACCTGTTCCTGCAACAGCTCATCAACGCGCTGCGGGTGGTGCGCGGCAACAGCAAAGACCTGACCGTGCCGCCGGAGGGCAGCGAAGAATTCGCCTTCCTGGCGCGCCGCCTGGGCTACGGCCACGACCCCGTCCGCCTCAGCGCCGCGCTCAGCGATCACACCGCCTGGGTGCAGCGGCTGGAGACGCGGCTGGTGGGGTAAAGGCTGCCTTCGATTAATGAACGCTGCGGAATGATGGGACGCATCTTCGCCGCCCTTCATCTCGCCCCCAACACACAACTTCGCAACGTGACGCCGATCATACCGAATCTCATTGCTATCGGCTAATCTGTCTGTTACACGCTACCGCTGTGACGCTCGCCGGCCTGCGCGCGCGGGTTGACGACCGACCGTCGACTCTTAACCGTAGACGATGGACCCGACCAACGTCCATCGTCCAACGTTCATTGACCAGCCGGGAGGTTCTACCGATGTCCCGTCGCCCGTCCGCCCTTGCGCGCCTGATCATCAGCCTGGCGTTGGCGCTGCAAGCGGCCCTGCCGGTCCTGCCAGTTGCGCCCCCGCCCCTTGCGTCAGCAGCCGAGGCCGCGCCGACAGCGGCGGCAGCCCCAGCCGAGGTCGCCACACCCGCAGCCGCTGCACCCGGCGTGGATCTCCCCCCGGCCGCCACCGCCACCGCTGAAGCCGAGCTGCCCTTCGTGTTACTGGCGCTGGCTGTGACGCCCGCTAACGCCGCGCCCGGCGCCGAGGTGACGCTCCAGTGGCAGCTTACCAGCCGGGAACTGGCCTCGCTGGCCGGGCTGATGCTGACGCTGCGCCTGCCGGAGGCCTTGGCTCTCGCGCCGGGACGCCTGCCGGGCGGCTGGGATTATGATGCCGAGCAACGGCTGGCGCGGTACAGCCTGCCAGAGCTGGCAGCCGAGGCCGTCGTGCGCGGCGAGTTCACGGCGCGCGTGGTGCGGCTGCGGGCGGGCGACACGACCGAGGTGGTGGTAGAGCTGCAGGCCGCGGACGGCCGGGCGGTGACGCAGGCCGCGGCCACGCTGCTGGGCGACAGTCCGGCCCCACAAATCACGGTGCTGGACGCGGCGGGCGGCACGGTGGGCCTGGAGGACGGCCGGGTGACGCTGACCCTGGCGCCGGGCACGGTGGCCGCGGCCGTGACCGTGTACGCACGGCCGCTGGGCCGGCCGGCGGATGCGCCGGGTAACGTCCTTCGGGCTTACGAATTCATCGTGCAAGATGCCGCGGGGCAGGAGTTGCACACCTTTGCCCAGCCCCTCACCCTGACCGTGCGCTACCCGGCGGGCGAGCCGGCCGGCGGCCGGTTGTTCGTGCGCGACGATGCTACCGCGACCTGGCAGGCGCTGCCGACGACCTGGGACGCGGCGCAAGGCGCGCTGGTGGCGACCGTGCCGCACCTGTCGCAAACCGGCGAGGGCAACAACTTCGTGCCCGAGGTCATGCCGTCCATCCGAGGCTGGCAGACCGACCTGTTCAGCGGCGCGGCCAGCTACGATTACCCGGTGAGCGTGCCGCCGGGCCGCGGGGGGCTGACACCGGGGGTGGCGCTGGGGTTCAGCAGCCGCAGCCGCTACGAGGATGGCGGCCACGCGGCAGTGACCGGCGCGGGCTGGAAGCTGACCGCGGACAGCTTCATCTACGGCACGCCCTTCAGCGCGGGCAGCCCGCCGCCAACGTGGCGCATTGACGGCGCCGCGTACTCGGAAGCGGGCAACGGCAGTACGGGCTGGTATCTGAAGGAGGCGCCGACCTGGCGCATCGTCAAGCCCAACGGCGACAACGGCGCGCTGGACGCCTATGCGCCGGACGGCACGCGCTATCACTTCGAGCCGGCGCTGCACGACTGGTGGTGCGACGCGCAACCCCACGCTTTCCCGCCAACTTACACCTGGCGTCAGCGCACCGACAAGTGGGTCTTGCAGTCCGTCAGCGACCCGCTGGGCAACCACATCGACTACACCTATGACTCGGCGGCGCCGGTGGATCCCGCCCAGGTCCATGCGAACCCCAGCGCCTATGGCGGTCAAGTCCAAAGTGGTGGGCGGGTGCGGCAGGTGCAGGTGGTCAGCGCCTGTCCTACCGGCAGCACCCACACCGCGACCCTCAACTACCTCGCGCAGATCAACCTGACGCGCATCAGCTACAACGGCGGGCAGAGCCGCATTGACTTCACCTATGCGGTCACCCGCACGGATGCCGCGTTGAGCGACCCCGCCGATAGCACCAGTTGGGCACACTACACGACCCGCCTGCTGACAGGCGTCACAGTTACACAAGGCGGCAGCCTGACCGCGGCCTACAAGCTGGACTATGATTTCTTTGCCGAT
>JAPKMS010000326.1 GCA_026645775.1 Anaerolineae bacterium | reverse complement strand
TCAAAGCCGCTTGGGACCTGGACTACATGCGTACTGTACTGGCAACGCTGTTCAAATAAGACGCGATTGCCCTATCATATTTCGCGGACTGCCTTGCGTTCACTTGAACTTGCCGCGCCGGTGTCTTGGTGCTAAAATACCCGGCAGGCCAGGTAGTGATGATCACGTAGGGTCGTTCAGGACAGGCGGAAGCACTGTCCTACCTGGGTCAGGAGAAGGAGCCTGCTTTGTATGCCCATTGAAGAGACTGTCGCCCCCAAAGACTTCATTCGTGAGCTTGTCGAAGAGCACAACCGCACCGGCCGGTTCGGCGGCCGCGTTCACACGCGATTCCCGCCCGAGCCGAACGGCTACCTCCACATCGGCCACGCCAAGGCGATCGCGATTGACTTCGGCCTGGCGCGCGATTACGGCGGCAAGTGCAACCTCCGCTTCGACGACACCAACCCGGTCAAGGAAGAGACCGAGTTTGTAGATGCTATCATGGAAAGCATCCGCTGGCTGGGGTGGGATTGGGAGGATCGCCTCTTCTTCGCCTCGGACTATTTCCAGCAGCTCTACGACTGGGCGCAGGTCCTCATCCGCAAGGGCAAGGCGTATATCTGCGATCTGACGGCCGAGCAGGTGCGCGAGTATCGCGGCACGTTGACTGAACCGGGCAAGAACAGTCCGTGGCGTGAGCGATCGGTCGAGGAAAACCTCGATTTGTTCGCGCGCATGCGGGCGGGCGAGTTCCCGGATGGTTCGCGCACGCTGCGTGCCAAGATCGATATGGCGCACCCGAACTTCAACCTGCGCGATCCGGTTATGTATCGCATCCTGCACGCGCCGCACCACCGCACGGGCGATGCCTGGTGTATCTATCCCATGTATGATTGGGCGCACGGCCAGAGTGACTCCATCGAGGGCGTCACGCATTCCTTGTGCGACCTGGCCTACGAGGACCACCGGCCGTTGTACGAGTGGTTCTGTACCGAGTTAGGCATCTACTGTCCGCAGCAGATCGAGTTCGCCAAGCTGGAACTGACGTACACGGTGCTCAGCAAGCGCAACCTGCGCCGGATGGTCAATGATGGGCTCGTCAGCGGCTGGGATGACCCGCGCTTCCCGACCCTCGTCGGATTGAAGCGCCGCGGCTATACCCCCGAGGCCATCGGCGATTTCATGAATCGCGTGGGGGTGTCCAAGGCAAACACCGTCGTGGACATTCAACTGCTGGAACACTGCGTGCGCGAAGATCTAAATAAGCGTGCCCTGCGCAGGATGGCCGTCCTCAATCCGCTGAGGGTCATTATTGAAAACTGGCCTGTCGGCGTGGTGGAGTGGGTGGAGGCCACCAACAATCCCGAGGATCAGAGCATGGGCACGCGGCGGATTCCGTTCTCCGGCGAACTGTATATTGAGGCGGATGACTACCGCGAAGACGCGCCCAAGGGCTGGTTCCGCCTTGGCCCGGACCGCGAGGTCCGGCTGAAGCACGGCTACTACATCAAATGCCGCGAGGCGATCAAAGATGCATCCGGCAAGGTGGTGGAACTGCACTGTACCTACGATCCCGATTCCGGCGGTGGCACGACGCCCGACGGTCGCTTCGTCAAGGGCACGCTGCACTGGGTGTCCGCGGCGCACGCCATCGACGCCGAGGTG
>JAPKMS010000325.1 GCA_026645775.1 Anaerolineae bacterium | reverse complement strand
TGTTGCCGATCAGGTGGCACCACTCGATCGAGTCGGGGTCGCCGCCGTGCTCGCCGCAGATGCCCACTTCCAGGCCGGGCCGGGCCTTGCGGCCGGCCTCGACGCACATGCGCATTAGCTCGCCCACGCCTTCCCGGTCGATGGTCTGGAACGGGTTCTTCGGCAGGATGCCTTCCTCGACGTACTTCAGGAGGAAGTTGCGCTCAGCGTCGTCACGGCTGTAGCCGAACGTCATCTGGGTCAGGTCGTTGGTGCCGAAGGAGAAGAACTCGGCCAGGCTCGCGATCTCGGCCGCGGTCACAGCCGCGCGCGGGATCTCGATCATGGTGCCGAACTTGTAGTCTACGTTGGTCGCCTTCTCGACCATGACCGCCGCGGCGATGCGCTCCAGCCGGGGCTGCACCCACTTCAGCTCGTTGAGGGTGCCGGTCAGCGGGATCATTACCTCGGCGTGCGGGTCGAAGCCGCGCAGCTTGACGTCGCAGGCTGCCTCGAAGATCGCGCGCACCTGCATCTCGACGATCTCGGGCATCATGATGCTCAAGCGGACGCCGCGCATGCCCATCATCGGGTTGGATTCGTGCAGGTTGCGGATCGCGGCCAGCAGGTCCTCTTTCACTTTCAGACCCTCGGTCTCGCCCTTCACCCGCATCTCGATGACCTCTTCCAGTAGCTTCTCTTCGTCGGGCATGAACTCGTGCAGCGGCGGGTCAATCAGGCGGATGATGACGGGCAGGCCGGTCATCGCCTCGAACAGGCCGTCGAAGTCCTTGCGCTGGTACGGCAACAGCTCGTTCAAGGCCTCGGTGCGGGCTTCGCTGGTGTCGGCCAGGATCATGCGCTGCACGATGGGCAGGCGCACGGTCTCGAAGAACATGTGCTCGGTGCGGCACAGGCCGATGCCTTTGGCGCCAAAGTTGCGGGCGCGGCGGGCGTCCGCCGGATAGTCGGCGTTGGCCCAGATCTGCAGGCCGCGACTGGGCGAGTTGCTCGCACCCGGCAGACGGCTGCCCGGCTCGGCGGCGATCTCATCGGCCCAGCCCAGCAGGGTGATCAGGTCGGTCTGTTCCTCGAACTTCGGCGCGACGGTGGGGATCTGGCCGACGAACGCTTCGCCGGTGCCGCCGTCCACGCTGATCCAGTCGCCTTCCTTGACCACAACGTTGCCGACGGTCATGGTGCGGGCTTCCATGTCGATCTTGATCATGGCCGCGCCCACGACGCACGGCCGGCCGAACTGGCGCGCGACCACGGCCGCGTGGCTGGTGGCGCCGCCTTCACTGGTCAGCACGCCCTTGGCCGCGATCATGCCGTGCACGTCATCCGGCTTGGTGAACGGGCGGACCATGACGACCGGCCCTTCCTTGGCCTTCTCTTCGCACAAATCGGCATCGAAGTAAGCCCGGCCGACAGCCGCGCCCGGCGATGCGTTGACGCCCTTGCCCAGCAGCTTGCCTTCCTTCGCCGCGGCCTTCTTGGCGGCCGGGTCGAACTGCGGGTGCAGCAGCGAATTCACGTCGTTGGGGCTCACGCGCAGGATGGCCTCACGTTTGGTGATCAGCCCTTCGTTCGCCATGTCGACCGCGATCTTGATGGCCGACGCCGCGGTGCGCTTGCCGTTGCGGGTCTGCAGCATCCACAGCTTGCCACGCTCGATGGTGAACTCGACGTCCTGCATGTTCTTGTAGTGGGTTTCGAGGATATTGCAGATCTTGGCGAACTCGGCGTACGCCTCAGGCAGGTCCTTGGCCATCCGCGCGACCTTTTCGGGGGTGCGGACGCCGGCAACCACATCTTCGCCCTGGGCGTTGATCAGGTACTCGCCATAGACAGCATTCTCGCCGGTGCTGGGGTTACGGGTGAACGCCACGCCGGTGCCCGAAGTGCTGCCCATGTTGCCGAAGACCATGGTCACGATGTTGACCGCGGTGCCCAGAGTCTCGGAGATGCCTTCGTGCTTGCGGTAATCCACCGCGCGCTTGCCCATCCAGCTTCGGAAGACGGCCTCCGTGGCCAGGCGGAGCTGATCGTAGGGATCCTGGGGAAAATCGAACCCCTTGTACTTCTGCACGATCGCCTTGTACTGCGCGGCCAATTCTCGCAGTTGATCGGCGGTCAGGTCGAAGTCCATTTTGGCGCCGACTTTTTCCTTCATGCTGTGCAGGGCATGTTCGAACGCCGTATCGGGGATGTCGAGCACGACTTTGCCGAAGCCTTCGATCAGGCGGCGGTATGCATCATACGCGAAACGTGGGTTTTCGGTCAGCTTGGCCAGGCTCTCGACGGTGGTGTCGTTCAGGCCGATGTTTAGGACGGTGTCCATCATGCCGGGCATCGACTCTTTCGAGCCGGAGCGGCAGGAGACCAGCAACGGGTTCTTGGGATCGCCGAAGCCCTTGCCGGCGGTGGCTTCAGTCGCCTTCATCGCGGCAACTTCCTGTTCCCACATGCCTTCGGGGAACTGGCGGCCCGCGGCGTAGTACTCGTTGCAGGCTTCGGTGGTGACGGTGAAGCCGGGGGGAACCGGCAGTCCGATGCGCGTCATCTCGAAGAGATTTGCGCCCTTGCCGCCAAGCAAGCCGCGGACAGCATCCCAAACGCCATTAACTTGCTTCTCGGCTTCTTCGATTTCGGTGAACAGGTAAACCCACTTCTTGGACATGTGTTGAATGCCTCCTTCAGGCTTTGCCCAGATGCGCTGAGCGAACGCTGAGTGATCAAACTGGGAGTCTAGTCTCAGATGGGTCGAAAATTATGGGTGTGCCGCGTAAGCTCCAGACAGCACGTCAAAATTATAAGAGGTTTGGCGGCGTTTGGCAAGAAAAAGCTCAAGTCTCGCAGACATGAAAAGGACAAGGAGAAGCTCCTTGTCCTGTGGATACCCTATGCAAGGCTTCAGCCGGTGGCACGCCGGCCGCCCGGTCGATCGATGCGATGGCAGCAGCGCAATCTGAGTCGGGATCTCAATCGGACCAGCGGTCGTCGTCGAGGGTCTCTTCTTCTTCCTCTTCCTCGTCTTCTTCCAGGTCTTCCCAATCTTCCTGGCCGAGTTCCTCGATCTCCAGATCGTCGTCCTCTTCCTCTTCCCAGTTGAGGTCTTCTACGTGCGCGGGCAGATCCAGCTCATCAACAGCTTCTTCGGGGATCTCCTCGTAGGTGGCGCAATAGCCTTCACGGTCGATTCGGATTTCTTCGGACCCGCACAGGCCGTTGTCCCAGTTCACACAGTCTGCCAGCTTGCAGAACACCTTGACGCTCATGGCATCCTCCTTTGGCGATGCCCCACCGAGTGGCGACGTGCTCCCGCGTGGTGGACAGCAGTGGGTAATGAGAGATTGCGGCGGGAGAATGCCACAACTCGGCTCATTGTGCAAGTTTTAGAATAGGCCCGCAGGAGTGTCGGCCAGGAATCCTTCGGGCCAGGTCCGCTAAAAGCCGAGCCGCGTACGGGCCGCGTCCAGGATCGCGTTGATCAACGAGTCGTAAGGGATGCCGGCTGCTTCCGCTTCCAGCACCAGGTCGCTGAGACCGGGGTAGAGGCCCGGCAGCGGGTTAACCTCCAGGATGTAGGGCCGGTCGCCGTCGTCGGCGTCCAGGCGAAAATCCACGCGAGCCACATCCACGCAGCCGGTGACGCGGAAAACGGCGGCGGTCAGCCAGTTGAGCTGCTGCACCAATCCGGGCTCCAGCGGCGCCGGACAGAGATAGCGGAAGTCATCGGCCCACTCGGTCTTCATGCGGTTCGTGTACACGCCGCCTTCGCTTTCCGGGTACTGGGCGAAGTCCACCTCCAACGGCGGCAGGAAGCGCAACCCCTGGAAGACGCGCTCGGCCTGCTCATCAGCCGGCATACGCCAGGCTACCGGGCCGGTGAGGTTGCCCACCACGCCCACCGTCACCTCGCGGCCGCGGATGAAGCGTTCGGCCAGGATCGGCTGCTGGTAGCGAGCGATCTGCTCGGTAAGCCGGGCGCGCAGCACCGCTTCGTCGCGCACGATGGAGTCCCCGCTGACGCCCATGCCCGTGCCCTCGCGGCTGGGTTTGACGAACAGCGGGAACTTGAGATCGGGGTCGAGCAGCTCGTCGGCGCGTTCGAACACCTGGAACGCGGGGGTTGGCAGCCCGTGGAACGCCAGCACCCGCTTGGTCATCGGTTTATCCAGCGTCAACGCCAGGGTCATGACACCGCTGGCCGTATACGGCACGCGCAGCATCTCCAGGATGGCCGGCACGTGCGATTCGCGGCTGTCGCCCCAGTGGCCCTCGCAGATGTTGAAGCAGAGATCCGGCTTCAGCTTGGGCAGGGTTTCCACCAGCGACAGGTTGCCCTCCAGGAAGGTCGCCCGATGCCCGCCGGCCTCCAAGGCCGCGGTGATCGCGTTCACAGTGGTGTCCGAATCCAGGTCCGCCCAGGCGTCGGCGGGCATCCCCTCGTATTTCGGCGCGTTCCTCTTCAAGTTCGCCAGGACGGCCACGTTCAAACCCATGCCATTCCCTCAATTCTTGTGATAACCGTTGTGGCCATTGCTCGGCGTGATCGGCAAGGGTGCGGGTTCCCAAGTGACTTTGCCGTGCGGCGCGGCCTGGATGGTGTTGCGCCGGTGCATGCCGTCGAACCCCTCGGGCTTAACGTGTTGCGCCGCACCGGAGAGCAGGCCATAGATGCCTTCCTCGCCGGCTTCATAATTGGGCACCGGGTGCTCAGGTCGGGCCACCGTGTGGCCGGTATAGTCGTTGGGTTCGTTGTACGTCGTGATGAAGCCCTCGAAGTTGCGCAGCACCACTTTGCCCGGCGCCTGGCTGATCAGATACTGCGGCATCACCGGGATTTTGCCGCCGCCACCGGGCGCATCCACCACGAAGGTCGGGATGGCATAGCCGCTCGTGTGGCCGCGCAGCCCCTCGATGATCTCGATGCCCTTGCTGACCGTGGTGCGGAAGTGGCCGGCGCCCTCAACCAGATCGCACTGATAGAGATAGTAGGGCCGAACCCGATTGCGCACCAGCTTGTGCATCAGTTCCTTCATCACGTCAACGGAGTCGTTGACTCCGGCCAACAGCACGGTCTGCGCGCCCAGGGGGATCCCGGCGTCGGCCAGGCGGGCCACGGCCTCGGCTACCTCAGGCGTCAGTTCCTTCGCATGATTGAAGTGGAGGTTCATCCACAGCGGATGGAACTGGCGCAGGATGTCAACCAGCTCCGGTGTGATGCGCTGCGGCATGAAAACCGGCACTCGGCTGCCGATGCGAATGATCTCGACGTGCTCGATCGCCCGCAGGCGGCGCAGGATGTCCTCCAATACGCGCGGGGGCAAGGTCAGCGGATCACCGCCGCTCAGCAGTACGTCGCGGATTTGCGGTGTGCGTGCGATGTAGTCGATCTGCCGGTCGTAATCGTGGCGGCTGAACTGTGCGCTCGCGTCGCCCACCAGGCGGCTGCGCGTACAATACCGGCAGTAGCTCGCGCACTGGGTCGTGACCAGCATCAGCACCCGGTCGGGATACCGGTGTACCAGGCCCGGCACGGGGCTGTGGGCATCCTCGTTCAGTGAGTCAGCAAACATGCCGTCGAAGGCGATCAGCTCCTTGCTGGTCGGGATCACCTGGCGGCGGATCGGGCAGTTCGGGTCGTCGGGGTCGATCAACGACGCGAAATAGGGGGTAATATCCACACGGAAATGGTGGCTGCGGCAGCCCTCCACTTCCTCAGGAGTCAAGTTGATGATCTGGCTCAGCTCTTCCAGCGAATTCAGCCGGTGGCTGAGCTGCCAGCGCCAGTCGTTCCACTGCGCGTCGGGCACATCCGCCCACAACAAGGCGCGACGAGACGTGCGCGGCGCTTTCGTGCAATGGGGGGGCTCCTCAGCACTTTGCTGGGAGGGCTCCTCGGTCACGACTTCCAGTTCGACCACATTCATTATTTTTACCCTCTCTCTTGCCCTCGCGGGCTGATACCCTCAATTGAGGCGGAATTTACAGGCAAACGAAACCCCCGCGTCCATCAGGAAGTGCAAACAGAACTCATCGAACAGAACCTCTCTGCATCAGCGGCGCTATCTCGGGCTTGGGATTAGCAACCCATTGCCTAAGATGGCGACTGCCTGTCAAACAGGTCCTGAGCGAACGCTGTTGCGATCGCGGGGGTAGACTAACAGTTTCAGTTTTTCGGGCCCTACCGGCTTCAAACACCCGATATCCGGGCATTCTGCCAGCGGTCACCCAGCCTTAGGAGGTTTTGTATCTGTCCTCGCCTTTAATGTCCCTATTGTGTACGTCTTTTTGCCCCGTCACATGACGGGAAGACCCGCCTCATCCGGCGCAACAGACGATGTCCTTCGCACGGAAGAGGTTAACGCTCGTGTTAATTTTAATCATTTGTGGGCAGATGTCAATTACAGGTCAAATCTGTCTTCGGCGCGAGCGGCGGCGCCTGTTTGACAGTCGTTGGGGCCTGTGGCATACTCCCACCAACATAATCATTAACGACTGTGAACCGGAAAAGTCGCGGCAAAGCGGGCTTCAGAGAGCCTCCGCCGGTGCGAGTGAGGCAGCAACGACGCCGATGAATGGGCCGGGGAGTCGGAACCGGAGGCGCCACCGTTATCAGGGCGCACGACGCAAAGTTAGCCTGGCGTGCGGGCATGGCAGGCGGCCTGCGTCAACCGAGTTGGGGCCGCTGTTTGGCCCAATCAGGGTGGCACCGCGAGGATCAACGCCTCGTCCCTGGCATGATTGCCAGAGGTCGGGGCGTTTTTTATTGTCCGCCGAACGACAAAGAACCAAATAGGGAGAATTCTATGGACACCACCAACCGCCGCATCCTTACCGGCGACCGGCCGACCGGCCGGCTGCACCTGGGACATTACGTTGGCAGCCTGCGCCATCGCGTGCGCTTGCAGGATGAGTATGAATGCTACTTCATTATTGCTGACTTGCACATGCTCACGACCAAGAACAGCCCAGAGGACATCAGCCACATCGCCGATAACGCACGCGGCATGGTGCTGGACTATCTCGCCGCGGGGATCGACCCGGCGAAGTCCACGATATTCTTGCAGTCGGCGGTACACGAGACCTATGAACTGGCGCTGCTCTTCGGGAACCTGGTGACCGTGCCCCGGCTTGTGCGGGTGCCCAGCATCAAGGAAATGGCGCGTGCGGCCATGATCGACGTGGAGACGATCCCCTTTGGGCTGCTCGGTTATCCGGTGCTCCAGGCGGCCGATATCCTGCTGCCCCGCGCCCACCTGGTGCCCGTCGGCAAGGACAATCAGGCCCATGTCGAGGTCACGCGCGAGATCGCACGACGCTTCAACAGCCTATACGGCGAAGTTTTCCCCATCCCGGACGATCTGGTGGAGGGCGAGACGCTGCCCGGCACTGACGGGCAGGCCAAGATGAGCAAGTCGATCGGCAACGCCATCTTCCTCTCCGATGACGCGCAAACCGTGATCAAAAAGGTGCACAGCATGTACACCGACCCCAATCGGATCCGGGCGGATATTCCCGGCACGGTGGAAGGCAACCCGGTCTTTACCTATCTCGATCAGTTCGACCCGGACGGGGCGACCGTGGCCGAGCTCAAGGCGCGTTATCGGGCGGGCACGGTGGGGGATGTGGCGGTGAAGGAACGGCTTGCGGGCGTGCTGAATGCGTTTCTGGATCCGATGCGCGAACGCGCCGCCCACTACAGCGCACAAAGCGGCTATGTGGATGAGGTGATTTACCAGGGCACGCTGCGCTACCGTACGATTGCCGCTGAGACGCTCTACGAGGTGAAGAAGGCGATGGGCCTCACCGGCACCTTCAACCGCATCGCGCGTAAGGCAGAGGAACGGGCCAAGAAGCTGGCGAAAACGGCGGCTGCAGGGGGTGCTTAATGGCATTGGCGGGCCGGGCAACGTCGACCGGCACCGCACGCTATGCTGCGCGCTTCGCCCTTGCCCCTGGGCACTATCGCTCAGCATCGGGCTTGACGCTTTCATCGATTGGCCTCGGGACATCGCTCGGCGAAGTGACCGACGCGGTGGATGCACTGTATCGGCGCGCGCTGGCTGAGGCTGTGCGTTGCGGCTGTAACGTGCTGGACACGGCCGCCAGCTATCGCGCCCAGCGCAGCGAGGTGGTGCTGGGCCAAGCCCTCGCCGACCTGGTGCGTTCGGGTGAGTTCAGCCGGGACGAGTTGGTCATCACCACTAAGGGCGGTTTCATCGCCTACCGGTTCGAGGATCCGGACGATCCGGTGCAGTACGTCTACGATAATTTCATCGCGACTGGGGTGGCCGAGCCCGGTGACCTAGCCGGCGGCATCCACTGCATGGCGCCGGCATTTCTTGGCCAGCAGGTCGCGTGGAGCCTGCGGGATATGGGGCTGCGCACGATTGATATCTACCTGCTTCAAAATCCTGAGACGCAATTGGCGTTTGTGGACCGGACCACCTTTCGCAATCGACTCCAACTTGCTTTTGCGTGCCTGGAAGAAGAGGTGGCCGCCGGCCGTATCGGGTGCTACGGCGTGTCATCGGGCGACGGCTTCCGCCGGCCGCCGCTGTCCCCGGGTTACATGAGCCTGGAGATCATGGTGCGACTGGCCGAGGAAGTGGCCGGCCCGGGCCACCACTTTCGGGTCGTGCAGCTTCCCTTGAACGTTGGGGCGATCGAACCGGCCACCTTTCGCAATCAGCCGGTGCATGGCAGCCTCCTGACTGCCTTGGAGGCCGCGGACGCGCTGGGGTTGGCCGTGTTTGCCGCGGCCGTGCTGGCACAGGGCCGGTTTTCGGATCGCACCGGTGCAGTCCTGGGCGAGGCCTTCCCCAAGCTGCACACCTCCCCGCAACGGGCACTGCAATTCGTGCGCTCGCTGCCCGGGGTCGCGGTGGCGCTGTTCGGCTCCACCCAAGCGGAGCATGTGCGTGACAATCTGGTGGTTGCCGCCCTGCCGCCCGAGCCCGTGCGTGCGCAACGGCTGGCGCACGCGTTGACACGGTGACGGGGCAGACACGGCGCGCGGATGAGTCCCTTGTCTTCTTGTTTCTCTGTCCACTTGTCTACCTGGTTCGAGAGAAACGATGACCCGATTAGAAGCGATCTTTTTTGATCTCGGTGACACGCTGGTTGACCTGGGCGAGGGCCGCGGGGATTACGAGGCGCGCCTGATCGTGCGCATGGGGCGCGTGTATGAGGTGCTGGCAGCCGCGGGCGTCGCCTTGCCGGCGCGCGAGGCCTTTTGTCATGCCGCGGCGCGCGAGAGCGAGGCGCAATATCACGCCGCCCTGGCCGAGCAGCGCGGCATCGATATCTTTGCGGTGCTGCGGCGCTTCCTGGCGCCGCGCGGCATCCCGGCGGACGATGAGCTGGTGGCTGCCTGCGGCGATGCGTACTGCACCGGCGGAGGCGCCACCCCCGCCTTGTTGCGGACGGGCGCCCGCGATCTTCTGGCGGCCCTGCACGCCCAGGGGGAGGGGGTATGTCTTGGGGTCATCTCCAACACCCTTCAGCCCGCTTACGCCATGCGCCGGTCGCTGATCGGCCGCGGGGTCGCCGAATTTCTCGCCGTGCAGGTGTATTCGTCCGAAATCGGCGTGGCCAAGCCCCATCCGGATATCTTCCGCGCCGCGCTGGCTGAAGCCGGTGTGGCCCCTGAACAGGCTGTCTACGTGGGCGATCGTCTGCATGCGGACGTGGCCGGTGCACAGGGTGTTGGGATGAAGGGCGTGCTGATTGAGGTCGCCCACCGGGCGGAGCACGACCCGACGATCGTGCCGGATGCGCGGATCAAAGAGCTGCCGGATCTGCTTACGGTGCTGCCGTGTCTCGGGCGATAGCCGCTCCCGCAGGCTGATCCGCCGATGGGAGGCGGCTGAACACAGATTGACACAGATCGTCTGGGAAATCGTGTTGATCCGTGTCTTGGATGTCCCAACCTGTTTTTCCAATTATCCCCAAAGACGCTTCAGGAGGCGATGCATGTCCTTTCTCCCTATTGATTTCAATCTGATCAACCTTGACTCCCTTGTGGATCGTCTCGTTCAATTGCTCTGCACCCCCAGCCCCACCGGCGACACCGCAGACGCGCTCGCACTGGTTGCCGGCTGGCTGCGGGAGTTGCCGCAGGTGACGCCCGTCTTCACCCGCAAGGGTGCGCTGACCGTCACTTTGCCGGGCCGCAGTTCGGACGCGCCGCGGGCGATCACCGGTCATGTGGATACATTGGGCGCTATTGTGACGCAGATCAAGCCCAACGGACGGCTGGCGTTCGACCGCATCGGCGGCTACCCGCTGTTTGCCATCAACGGTGAGTACTGCTGGGTGCGCACCGCAGACGGCCGCGCGGTCACCGGCACCGCGCTGCTGGTGAAATCCTCCGTGCACGTCTTCCGCGAGCCGGTGCGAGATCGGGAGTGGAAGGCCGACGAGATGGAGATTCGCTTGGATGCGCAGGTGACGAGCGCCCAAGATGTGCGCGCCCTGGGGATCGAGGTGGGTGACATGATCGCCTGGGATCCGCGCACCACGGTCACCGAGGCCGGCTACGTTAAGTCACGCCACCTGGATGACAAGGCCGGCGTCGCGGTGATGCTCGCCGCGCTTGACGCATTGACCGTCGGCGGGCTGGTTCCGGCCCAACGCACCACGTTCCACTTTAGCAATTTTGAGGAGGTGGGGCACGGCGCCTCGGCCGGCATCCCGGAGGACGCGGCTGAGCTGATCGCGGTGGATATGGGGGCGCTGGGCGAGGGGCTGCAGGGCAACGAGCATGCAGTCAGCATCTGCGCCAAGGACAGCGGCGGGCCCTACGACCTGGGCATCCGGCGCCGGCTGGTGGCGCTTGCCGAGGCCTACGGCATCCCATTCAAGCTGGACATCTACCCGTTCTATGGCTCGGATGCGGAGGCCGCGGTGCGCGCCGGCGGCGAGTATCGCATCGGCCTGCTGGGACCGGGTGTAGACGCCTCGCATTCGTTTGAGCGCACACATCGGGATGCACTCGCGGCCTCGACGCAGTTGCTGCTGGCGTACCTATTGAGCTGAATCCAGGCCGGGCGGGGTGGCGGCGAGCACCGCCGCCGCCTCCTCCGGCGGCACCGGGTTGATGTAGAACCCGGAGCCTTCCTCAAATCCGGCCGGCCGCGTGAGGCGCGGGATGATCTCCAGATGCCAGTGAAAATCGTGTTGGATTGAGGACCAATAGCCGGGGTGCGGGCGCCGGAACGGGGCGGTGTGGATCAGGAAGTTGAATGGGGGATCGTTGAGCGCACCCCGCAGCTTCAATAAGGTGGTCTTTAAAACCTGTGCCAGGCCCAGACACTCCGACTCGGTGATCGCGACGAAATCGCAACTGTGCTGCTTGGGCAGGATCCACGCTTCATAGGGCGCGCGTGCGGCGAATGGCGAGATCGCCGCGAACATGCCATTCTCGAACACCAGGCGTTCGCGCGTCAGCCGGGTTTCCTGCTTGATGATGTCGCAGAACACGCAGCGGCGCTTGAACTCGTAGTAGCGCTGCGCACCGATCAGCTCTTCCTTGACCCGTTTCGGTGTCACCGGCGTCGCAATCAGTTGCGAATGGGTGTGCGATAACGTTGCACCCGCCAGGTAGCCGTGATTTTTGAAGATCAGCACGTATTTGAACCGATCATCGCCACCCAAGTCGTTCATGCGCTCCCGGTAGGCGCGGATGACATGGGCGATTTGTTCCTCCGGCAGATCGGCTAAATCCAGGTCATGCTCGGGTGATTCGACAATGACTTCGTGCGCGCCGACGCCGGTCATCATGTCGAACATCCCCACCCCTTCGCGCACCAGCTTGCCCTCAATCCGCAACACTGGGAACTTGTTGGGCAGCACCCGCACCTGCCAGCCGGGTGTATTGCGAGCGGTGCCGGGCGCCCGCACCGCGAAAAGCTCATTGGGGTCCAGCGCTTCCTGTCCACCGCAGAACACACACGGGCCAGACTGGCGCTCTTGCTTAGGGAGCATGATTTGATCTGGCCGCAGCGACCGCTCCGGCGCGATGATGACCCACCGCCCCATCACAGGGTCTCGACGTAGTTCTGACATACGATGCTCCTTGCGGCGATCAGCCGCGCATCCCGCTGTAACTGCCGTAACGTTGTGCCGCCGCGGTCAATGCCGCCACGTTGTCGGGTGGAAACGCCAGGTTCTGGTCCGGCGCCAGGATCAATCCGCCCGTTTCGCCCAGCGTTGCGATCGCCGAACGCACCGCGGCGTCCACCGCGGCCGGGCTCCCGGTCAACATGACCTCGGTGGGCACGCCGCAGCAGAATGCGATCCGCGTGCCGTAGCGCGCTTTCAGCGCCGCCAGGTCGCAGGCAGCGCTCTCCAGATTGAAGGCCGTCGCGCCGGCATCCAAGAGATCTGCGATGAAGGCTTCGGCCCGCCCGCAGGTGTGGAAAAAGATCGGTGCACCGGCCTCCCGGTAGACCTCGAACACCCGACGCAGGCCCGGCAGGACCAACTGCCGCCAGGTGGCCGGGCGCAGCAGCGGACCGCCGTACCCGGCATAGTCGTCGGCCAGCCAGCCCGCCTCAACTCCGGCCGCCAGATAGCCGCGCGCAATGCCCACGTGATGATCGGCGATCCGGTCAAGGGCCAGGCGGCAGGCATCCGGCTCGCTCAGCAGCGCCCGCATCGCCCCGGACATCCCCAGCAGGGCGCCCAGGCGGTCGAGCGGGCCCGCCGGATGCTGACCGATCACCAGCGTCGCCTGCGTATCAATCCCAGCCAATAGCCCGGCGAACCAGGCGGGGTCAGGCTGGGGAAATGGGAGCGCCACCAGCTCGGCCGCGGTCTTGAATGGATGGCTGACCGGGAAAGACTCTGCGGGTTCTCCCACCCCCACCTGGTATGATGGCGGCAGGGGCGCCCACGTAACACCCCAAAGATCTTGTCCCGTGCGCGGTGGCTTGCGTCCCAGGTGATCCACGACGCGAAAGGCGTTTTCACCCTGATAGGGGACGTGATCCGGGTTTCGGTGGTAGAGTGCGGCCAGCAGATTAGCCTTGGGAGAATTCATCTTGGATTCGTTAACCGGTTCCGGCCCTATTGGGGCAAGGTGTTGCGCCAGATCCACACAGCCGCGTGAAACGCCTGCGCCGCGATCAAGGCCCAGCCCGCTTCTTGCAGGGCTTTGCGCTCGGGCAGCAGCCGGGGCAAGACATAAGACAGGAGCAGGGTTGCCGGCAGCGCTGCGGGCGAGAAGAGATCCCAATCCTTCTGGCCGCCGTAATCGGCGTTCCAGGTGAGAATCAGGAGCAGGTAGCAGAACGTCAGCGCCAGCAGGAACCGGAAGATCGGCTCTTCACGGGGCCAGCGCTTCCAGGCAAAGGCGGCGCCCAGGAGCAAGCTGGGCCAGACGACCGGCGCGGTCAGCACCTGCTGGTTGATGATATCGATCAGGTGACCGAGCGAAAACATCGTGTAATGCTGCCACTCAGTAGTCACCTTGAACAGCGGAACGAACCACTGGCGATCGCCCCCGCCGGGGAAGTCGACGCCCAACAGCGCGTCCAGGCCGTGACCGCCGGCAGTCATCAGCGCCACGACACCGATGAAGACCACGGCGTATGGCGCCGCGATGTCGCGCAGCGCCCGCACGGTCCGCCGGCCTCGCTGATCCGGCGTCGCCGCCCGGAGGGTCATCCAGGCAAGATACACCAATGTCGGAGCCAGGAACACGGTTGAGGGATGAACGGCATGGGTGATTGCGAGGGCCATGGCCGGCCAAATGAGGCCGACCTCACCGCGCAGGACCCGCAGCGCCAGCCAGATGTACAGCAGCAGGCCGACGGTCATCAGGCTGTAGTTCTCGACATAGCCGAAGAATAGCTGCATCAGGCCCAGCGTCAGCACCAGGCCGGCGATTAACAGCCGCTCCGTGCGGTCATGCCCCAGCCACCACGCCAGCTCCAGCAGGATCCACACAAACGCCACACCGGCCAGCGCGCTCAGGATCCAATAGACGGGCCGGGGGTCCGGCCAGCCAAACAGTGCCTGACCGAGCGCCCAGGCTTTGGCATGAATGAACACATCCAGCGGCGCCTGCCAGACGTAGGTCAGGCGGTAGGGCTCGTCGAGCGCAACCACGAGCAGCTTGGCATCGCCCCACAGCAAGTGCCGGATTCGGAAGACGAAGAAGGGGAGGCTGCACAGCACAGCGAACCCCAGGCGGAACGCCCGGCGCTCCAACGGCCGGCCGCGGAGCAGGCGCGCGGCGGCCAGCCGGCCGGCCATCTGCCAGATGCGGCCGCCGAAGAGCACCAGCCCGGCCGCCGTCAGACCCCAAACCCAGCGCGCGGCGGGCGAGAGGTAGGTGACCGGCCAGAGTCCCCAAGCAGTTGCCTCAGAGAAACGCGGCGCGGCCAGATGCAGCGCAATCAGGCTCAGCGCGAACAGGCGGAGCGCCCATAACAGGCGACGTGACATGGGAGACATACAAGTTATTGTACCCTAAGGTGCACGGGGGGCCAAACGAGGCTTTGACGGCGCCGGTGCGTGCGGGCGAACAGGACGCATACCGATTGCAGTGCAAGGGGCAACGGTTGTATAATGACTGCGTCAGAGAATAGACCATGCGGCAGGAGGTGTTTATGAAAGCCCGTGAAGTGATGTCGACCGAGGTTGTGACCCTGGCGCCTGATATGCCCATCCCTCAGCTTGCCAGCTTGTTCCAGCGCCTGGGCATCAGCGGTGCGCCGGTGTTGGCAGAGGGCAAGGTGATCGGCGTGGTGACAGCGATCGATCTGATTGCGCGGCATGCTCGGCCCCACTCGCCCGTCTACTTGCCGCTTCTGGATGCGAAGATCCCGCTGCGCGGCGGGCGGGAATACCGGGATATTCTGCGGCATATCCTGGGCCTGACCGCACAAGAGATCATGACATCGCCCGCGATTACGGTCGATGCGGATGCTGATGTGGAAGAAGTGGCCACACGGATGGTGGAGAGCCGGGCCAGCATCTTGCCGGTGCTGGAGGGCGATAAGCTGGTCGGCATCATCGGGCATTCTGAACTGATCCAGCATCTGGAAGAGGCGGCAGAGCGGGAAGCCGAGTAAGACAGTCCTGCCCGGTGGGCTAACCGGATTGAACCGGTGCGGAGATCGCTGGCTCTGCACCGGTTTTCTTGTGTTTTGTCACTCCGCCAGCCGATTCTCCAAGATCATCCGCGCATCGAAGTGATCCAGTTGCAGATACCATGCCGCGGCATCCAGCAGCGCCTGCTGCGGGATGATGCCGATCAATTCGGTGGATTCGATCCCCACGCCGTAGCGCGCCGCCTCGCGGCGGATCATCTCCACCACCCGGTGGACAGGCGTCTTGTGGAAGTCAGTGAGATTCATGCTCACCTGCGCCTTCCCATGCGCCAGCAGCCCCAACGCTTTGACGTAACGCAGCCCGCCGTTGGCGTGCCGGATGGCGCGGGCGATCTGCTTGGCGACTTCGACGTTGTCAGTGGTCAGATAGACGTTGTACGCGACCAACGGCGCGCGTGCACCGATGACCGTGGCGCCGGCCGGCCCCAGCCGCGCTGGGCCGAAATCGGGCCGGCGATTCGGATTGGTCGCGATCTCTGCCTTGAGCACCTCGTATTCGCCGTGGCGGATATCCGCCAGGTTGACGCGGTCGGGGCGGGTGGCCGCTTCTTCGTACAGATACACCGGGATGCCAAGCTCATCCCCCACCCGGCGGCCTAGATCCTGGGCCAGGGCCACGCACAGGGCAGTCTCGACATCACGCACGGGCACGAACGGCACGACATCGGTGGCCCCGATGCGCGGATGCGCGCCGCGATGGTGCTCCATATCAATCAAGCCGGCGGCAGTCTTGATGGCATCGAACATCGCGGGCACCAGTGCATCCGGCGGGGCCACCAGGGTGAACACCGACCGGTTATGATCGGGATCGCTTTCAATATCCAGGATTCGGACGGCGGTGTGACCGCGCACTGCCTGCGCAATGGCATCGATAATCTCCGTCCGGCGGCCTTCGCTGAAGTTTGGCACACATTCGACGAGTGGTGGCATGAGATTTTCTTCCTCCTGCCGGAATTGTACCTTGTCACTCCGCGAGCTGTCAATCGGCTCCCAACCCCTGCTATTTGCCAGCAGTCTTCCGAGAAGGTACAATGGCCCACGGTCTGAAATGATGATTATCAAAGCACTCTTCCTGCAACCGCTTGGCCCGACCCTGCTGCTGGCCTTGGGCGCACTGCTGCTGGCCCTGGGACGGCAGTTTGCCGTGAGACGGATCTTACGCGCCAGCGCTTCGGGAGGCCGGCCGGCCGCTTTGGGCCGCGTGGAGGCGTGGGTCGTGCGCCTCCGCTTGCCCGTTGCGTTGCTCTCGCTTCTTGCCTCCGTTGTCCTGCTTGTCCTGCTGCGCGGCGCCGTCGATCGCCATACCCTCCAGTGGGCCTGGCAGCCTCTCACCGTGGCTGGCAGCGCGCTGAACTGGCAGCTCGACAGTTGGAACTGGCTGACCAGCCTGCTGCTGCTCGTGCTGGCTGCCGTGGCGCTGCTGCTGGAACAAGACCGCCCCACACCTGCGGCGGCCCGCATCCGCGACCGCTTCAGTGTGGAAACCGAGCGCACCCTCTGGCTGACCGCTGCGGCCCTGCTCTTTGTCTGTTCGGGCAATGTGCTTACCCTGGCTGGCATGTGGTTGGTCCTGGATGCGGCCCTGGCGGCGCGCCTGCATCCGGCTGAAGCCCAGGAGCCTGCCGGGCGTGCCTGGGGCCAGCTCAGCCTGACCGGGGTCCTGCTCCTATTTCTGTTGGCCTTGTTGGGCGAGAGCGGCATCCGCGCCACACTCAGCAGCCGAGATCTCAGCGGGCTGGAGCTGGCGCTGCTGTGGCTGGCCGCGCTCATTCGTGCGGGGGTGTATCCCCTGCACTACTGGCTGACCGGACCGGGCCGACTGCGGGCCCACGATCGGATCGCGATCTGCCTGATTGGACCGCTGGCGGGACTCTGGCTGCTGGGCCGTTTGCATGCCATCGCCCTGGCCGACTGGCTGCGCCGGCCCGAATGGGTGGCCCTGGGCGTTTTGGCGTTGATGGGTACGGCCCTGGTCGCGTGGGCGACCGAGGATGAAGACTGGCGTTGGCGTTGGATTGCGCTGAACCGTGCCAGCATGGTGGTGTTGGCGGCCTATGTGGCCCCGGCTGCAGGCCCCGAGACCTTGGCCTGGCCGCTGATCGCTTTTGGCCTGGGTATGGCCTTGCTGGCGGTCGGTCAGGCGATCCGGGATCACCTGGGATGGCGCTGGCCGGCCCGATTTGCTGCGCTGGTGATCTGGGGGGCGCCGGGCACCGCGGGTTTCCTGGCGCGCACCGTCTTGGTTTACCCCACTGAGCTGCCGTTTGCGATCCCGCTCTTCGGGATCCTCATGATCGGTGAGGTCTTGGTGGTCGCCGCGTTATGGCAGGCTGTGCGGGAAGGCGCTGGTGAGGCGCCTGCGGCTGAGTTTACGCGGCCGATGTTTGCCAAATTGGCGCTGGCGCTGGTTGCGCTGTCAGCGCCGATCATCCTTTGGGGCCTGGCGCCGGGCAGCCTGGCGCGGCTGGCCGGCTGGCCG
>JAPKMS010000324.1 GCA_026645775.1 Anaerolineae bacterium | reverse complement strand
GGGTCCGCTGCGGGACCGGCTGCAGGCGGTCGCCCGGATCCGGCTGCACATCACCCGCGCCGATGGCCGGACGATCCCGGTGGCGCACACCTTCCCCCAACCGATCGCCGCGGCCGCACCGGTGCGCCTGGCGCTGGCGGGTCTGTTGGAACGCGTGCCGTGGGCCGGCCAGGGCGCGACGGAAATCACGCTGACCCTGGCCGGCATCACCGACACGCCGGGCCAGCAGCTGCTGCTTTTTGACGACACGCATGACGACAACCGCGCCCGGTTGACCGCGACCCTGGACCGGCTGGCAGCGCGCTTCGGTGCGGACGCCTTCCGGCTGGCGAGCCTGGCCGATCCCGACAACCTGCTGTTCGAGCGCCAGGCGGTCTTGGCACCGTGGCAGTGAGATGACGCGTCTCTGGCCGCAGGGCGAACCCGTGCCGATGCAGCTTGACCCGGCCGGCGCACCGCAAGCGTTCGCGTGGGCCGGCGCCTGGCATCCCGTGGCGGCCGTGGCCAAACGCTGGCGCGTACGGGCCAGTTGGTGGACGCCCGAAGCTGAGGCCTGGCAGGAGTACGTCAAGCTCACGACCGCCGACGGCCTGCTCTGCGTGCTGGCGCATGATTTGTGCCGCGACGAGTGGCGGCTGGTGCGGCTGTACGATTAGTGTGAGTCTTGCGCAACCAAGGCCCGAATCGTTGGCGGGCTGGCAAGCTCATCGTCTGGTATCACGGTTGGGCGTGACCGCCCGCTTCAGGATTGCCTGCACGGATCAGCGGCAGCCACGTCCTGGGCGGGCGGTATTCGAGGAACCACACGCCGTAGTCGCCGCCGGCGCAGTAGGCGCGGGAACCGGCGATCGCAGGGAAGCCCCAACGGGTGCCGCTGGAGGGCGGGAGCGCTGCGGCGGCGATCTCGACGGGGTGCGCAAGATCACGGAGGTCGAGGACGTGGAGGGTGGTGGCGTCGCTGGTCCAGGCGCGGCCGTCACTGAATTGGAGCGGCGACGGCGCAAATGGGGTGTGATGGGTGGCGATGAGGCTGGAGGCGTCGTACACTTCCCACCCGTCCGCCAGACCGCGGTAGAGGTAGCGGCCGTCGGCGGCCAGCCAGGCGGCATCGGCGAAGACTTTGACGGGATTGCCAAGGGGCTCGGTTGCGTTCAGATTGAAGGCAAAGACGCCCTCAGGAAGGGTGGCATGAAGGATGGGATCGCCGTTAGCCGCGGGCACGACAGCGGGTTGGGTGACGCAGGGCAATGCGTCGATGCCAGAGCGATACTCGCCAAGGGGCACGGGCCGGCCGTTCGTAATGTCAAACAGGCGCAGGCCGTTCCAGAGGGAGTCGCGTGGGTAGGACGGGGAGCCGGTGAACGCGAGCAGCCAGGCCCGGTCGCCGCTTTCAAGCAAGGAGATGTAGTAGGCGGAGGTGACGAACACGCTGCCGGGTCGGATCGCTGTCGGGTCAGTGGCGTCGTACCACCAGCCGTTGTTGCCTTGTTCCCAGAGGTAGAGGTGGCCGTGCCGGGCGACGTCAATGATCGTGTTGCCCGCCGCAGTGCGCTGGCCAAGGCTGCGCGGTAGCGCCGGGTCGGTAAGATCGAGCGCCGTGAGGGGGCCGCCCATGACATCAGTATACACAAGGCCCGGGGCGCCAGCAGCGGCCGCGAGCGTTTCGACCCGGCCGAGCGTGCGGGCATTGCCGAGGGGAGTGGGTGGGGTGGGCGGGTCCGCGATGCGCGAGATGCGCAGCCCCCACCAGTCACCGTGGAAGACCCAGGGCCACGCGGCCTCGGCATCGTGGACGCGGAAATCGGGCGGAAAGCCAGCGAGGAGGCTGGGCGCGGCAGGATCGGTGACGTCAATGATGATCAGCGCATCGGTGACGAGATAGGCGAGGCGGCGACCGTCGGAACTGCGGCGGGTGTCGACGCGGACGCGGCAGGGGGAGCCGCGTCGCCAGTCGAATAAAGGCGTGGTGAAGCGCGTCGTGCTGAGCAGCGCGGGCGCGGCAGGCTGCCGGACGGCGACAATCTGGAGGCCGTAAAGGTCGACCGCGGCGTAAACCAGGTCATCGACGACATCAAGATCGTTGATGCGGCCGGCGAGCGTGATGACGCCGAGCGCGCTGGGCGCGTTGGGATCGGTGACGTCGTAGGTGCGCAGCCGTGGACCTTCGGCAAGGTAGAGGATGACGCGATCGCCGGTGGCCGCCACACGCACTTTGACTGCGCGGGCCTCGTCCGGCGTGACGACCGTCGCCAGTGCGGTGGGTGCGGTGGTAACACTGTCGAACGGCGGAGGAACCAGGTTTCGTGTCACTTCCGGGCTTGCCGAAACCTGAGTTCTCGTCTGTTCGAGATCGTAGATGGCGAGGCCATGGACGGAGGCGACGTACATGATGCGACCGAGTGCTGTGGCATCGCGCGGTTCGAGGTAATACTGGCCGGGGAAGGGGCCGTTGTACAAGCTGAAGCTGGCGCGGGGCGCGGTCGGATCGGTAATATCGAGCATGCCGAGGGTCCACTCGTCGACCAGGAAGGCGTGCGTGCCGGAGACGCTGAGACGCTCGGCGGCCGCGTTCGTGCGGGAGACCTGCCGGGGCTCGGCCGGGTTGGTCATGTCGAAGATTGTGAGGTAGGCGGAGCCATCGCCGGGCAGCTTATGCAGGACCAGCGCATAGTTGCCCGCGAGCTCGATCTCGTTGGTCTTGCGATAATAATCGCTGCGGTCGAGGCGGACGAGACGGATGGTGTTGAGGTGGCCGACATCGAAGGCCTGAACAAGGCCCTCGGGTTCCGCGACGACGGCGATGCCAGCCGCGACGCTGAGCCCGCCTACCCATTCGCAGCAGTCGAGCGGGTAGGCGCCAACGCCGATGGGCACGCGGGGGGTGCTGATGTCGAAGGCCATGAGGTGCCCGCGGTGTATGGTGTAGGCGCGGACTGTGCCGCCGACGCGGTCGATGCTCCAGTGGCCGTCCGCGTCTGGCAGCTCAGGGAACTGGTGGACGATAGGGTCGCCGCTGCCGGGCGTGACGTCGACGACGAGGTCGGCCGTGTAGGCGTAGAGGCGGCCGTCGCCAGCCGGGGCGAGGGCGACGCTGTACGCGTACTGGAAACTGTAGTCGCGGTCGTGGCCGCCAAGCGCACGCGGTGCCAGCGGGTCGCTGACGTCGTAGGAGAGAAGGCCGCCGTCATAGCCGTTGTAGCTGTAGACCACGATAAGCTGGTCGCCCGCGACGGCCAGATCGTCCATCGGGATCGACCATTGCTGGCGGATCCCAAGGTCGACGGGAGCCTGGGGATCGGAGGCGTCTACGACCCAGAGGCCCTGGCCCGCGCTGTTGCTGGCCGCGACACTGATGTAGAGCCAGCCGAGGCCGCGGTTGGCGGGACGCTGGCCGAGGGCCACCGCGCCAGCACTGCCGCGACTCGCCAGGTGGCCTAACGCCAGCGGCTGCGCCGGATCCGTGAGATCGAAGATGAAGAGGCCGGCGGTGCGCACGGTGACTGCCGCAAGCAGCCGGCCGTCCACGGGCAGGAGCGCGATGTCGCTGATGACGTCGCCGAGAAGCGCGGACGAGGCTAGCTGGGTTGGGGGCCTGGCGCCAATTGTGCTGGCGGAGGCGGACCGGTTGATGGCCCAGGTGGTGAGGCGTTGGCCCTCGCCGATGCAGGCAGTCCGGCCGTCGGGCGTGAGTGCGACAGCGGTAAGCCGGCCGCCGACCTGTCCGATGAGGCTAAGCTGGCCGCGTGGTTGAGTGGTGACGGTCGTGCTGATGGGACCAGCCGCGGGCAAACGAGCGCTGTCAGGTCGCACCGCAGCTCGGGGGTGAAGACCGGGCTGCACCGGGTTACGCGAGCCGGCGTGGGCGGAAGCGGCGTCAGCGCCGCCAACTGCGCTGGTGGCGTCAACCGTGTCGCCGAAGGCGAAGGTGAACGCCAGGAGGATGCACGTGGCCAAGAACTGGGCGACCGTCGTGTGGCGGCGCCACGGGCGAAGGAAGCGGGTAAGTGTGCTCATGCGCGGGAGCATAGCAGAGCAAAATGTATTTTGTATGAAAACGGCGTGATCGGTGGCGCGGTGATCCCCCCGATCCCTGCCCCCTGATGTCTGGCATGTACAGCGAGTTGCACTGCCACACCTACTATTCCCTGCTGGACGGCGCATCTTCGCCGGCGGCGCTGCTGGCGCGGGCTGCCGAGTTGGGCATGTCCGCCCTGGCAATCACCGACCATAACAACCTGAGCGGCGCGGTCGAGTTCTGGCGCGCGGCGCGCGCGGTGGGCGTGCGGCCGGTCATCGGCGCGGAGGTGACGCTGGCCCACGGCTCGCACCTGACGCTGCTGGCCGAGACGCCGGCGGGCTACGCCAACCTGAGCCGGCTGCTCGCAACCGGGCAGTTGGCCGGGACCAAGGGCGCGCCGGTGTTGGCGATCGCGGACGTGGCGCAGCATGCCGGGGGGCTGCTCTGCCTGTCCGGCTGCCGGCAGGGCGCGGTGGCCCAGGCGGTCCTGGCGGATGACCCGAGCCGCGCTACGCGCGCCGCGGGCAAGCTGGCCGACATCTTCGGCCGCGACCGGCTCTGGCTCGAGCTGCAGCGCCACTGGCTGCCGGACGACGACCGGCTGAGCGCCGGGCTGTTGGCCGTGGCCGCGGCGGTCGGCGCCGGCATCGTCGCCACCAATGACGTTCACTACGCGCTGCCGGCTGGGCACCGGCTGCACGACGTACTCACCGCCACCCGCTACAACGTCCCCCTGGCGGAACTCGGTGCGCGGCAGCGGCCGAACAGTGAGTTCTACCTAAAGGGCGCGGCTGAGATGGTTGCGCTCTTCGCCGAATGCCCGGCCGCGCTAGCGGCCACCCAGGAGATCGCCGAACGCTGCGCTGTCTCCCTCGATTTCTCCAAGCGCCGGCTCCCCGCGTTCCCGCCCCGGTCCGAGACCTTTCCGCACGGTATTCCACCCGGCGAGACCGCCTTCAGCACCCTGTACGCCCTGGCCCACACGGGCCTGATCGCCAAATGCCGGCCGGTCACGCCGCCGGCGGTCAAGCAGCTCGCTCACGAGCTGGCCGTCATCGAAGCGGTCGGCCTGGCCGACTACTTCCTGATCGTCTGGGACATCGTGCGGAAGGCGCGCGCCCGCGGCATCCGCTGCCAGGGCCGGGGCTCGGCGGCCAACTCGCTGGTCGCCTACGTGCTCGGCATCACGCCGGTGGATCCGCTGGCGCACCACCTGCTCTTCGAGCGCTTCCTCAGCGACCGGACCGACACGATGCCCGACATCGACCTAGACTTCGACCGCGACCGCCGCGATGAGGTGATCGCCTATGTCTACGAACGCTACGGCCGCGAGCACACGGCGCTGGTCTGCAACGTGGTTACCTACCAGCCGCGCCTGGCCCTGCGCGACGCCGCGCGGGCGCTGGGGTTTCCGGCGGAGGAAATTGGTAAACTGGTAGATTGGGAAACTGGTAAATCGGGAACTGCGGAAACCGCTATACCAGTCCAACAATCTACCAACCTACCAAGCTACCAACCTACCAATCTCCTCACCGACCTTGCCGCCCAGCTGATCGGCGTCCCGCGCCACCTGTCCGTCCATGTGGGCGGGCTGCTGGTGACGGCGCAGCCGCTGGTCGAGGTGGTGCCGCTGGAGCACGCGGCCAAGCCGGGCGTCGTGGTGGCGCAGTGGAACAAGGACTCGGTCGAGGACGCCGGTCTGATCAAGACCGACCTGTTGAGCCTGGCGACCTTGGGCATGATCACCGAGGCGTGTGCGCTGGTAGGGGCACGGTATTCGCCAGTAGTTGAAGGTTCAAGGTTGAAGGTTGAAGGGGGCGCTACTTTCAACCTGGAACCTTCAACCTTCAACCAAGAAGAAACGCCTCGCACCTACCTCGACCTGGACGCACTGCCCCTCGATGATCCCGCGGTCTATCGACTGCTGGCTGCGGGCGACACCATCGGCTGCTTCCAGGTGGAGAGCCGCGCGCAGGCGGCCATGCTGCCGCGCCTCAAGCCCCAGCGCTTCGCGGATCTGATCATCGAGGTGGCGATCGTACGGCCCGGCCCGATCCAGGGCGGGATGGTGCATCCCTACCTGCGTCGGCGGCAAGGGCTGGAGCCGGTCACCTATCCGCATCCCAGCCTGGAGCCGGCGCTGGCCGAGACGCTCGGCGTGGTCATCTTCCAGGAGCAGGTGCTGCGCGTCGCG
>JAPKMS010000323.1 GCA_026645775.1 Anaerolineae bacterium | reverse complement strand
TGGGCCGGTGCGGCCACTTCACCGACTTTCGGACATTGTGGTATTATCTCCAAGACGCGGCCACACGGCCGACCCGGAGGCGACGCACTGATGCAAACCACCCAACACTACCCCGAACCCACCGTCGGCGCGCTGATCTTCGACCCCGCAGGCCGGCTCTTTCTGATGCAGTCCCACAAGTGGGGCGGCCAGCACGTCGTGCCCGGCGGCCACGTGGAGCTGGGCGAGACGCTCGAAGCCGCGCTGCGCCGCGAGGTGGCCGAGGAGACCGGCCTCAGCATCCGTGACATCCGCTTCGTGTGCACCCAGGAGTTCATCTACGACCCGGCGTTCTGGCAGCCGAGGCACTTCATCTTCTTCGACTACGCCTGCCAGACCGACCAAACCGCTGTCACCCTGAACGACGAGGCGGAGGCATACGTCTGGGTGCCGATGGACGAGGCGCTGCGCTTGCCCATGGACGCGTACACCGAGCGGGCAATCCGGGCGTGTCTGGCGCAGCAGGCTGAGAGGTAGCGCTTGCAGGATTAGCTCATGGCGACCAATAACACCCCTGACCTCCAACGCTCCGGCTTTGCACGCACCAACCGGCAGACCATCGCCCAGCGCGCCGCACTGCTGTGCGAACTGCTGCCCGAGACCCACAGCATCGCCGAGCTCTGCTGCGGCGATTGCACCGCGCAGTGGGAGCTTTACCGTGCTACGCTGCCCGGCCTGGCCTTCTGCGGCCTGGACGTGGCGCCGGCTATCGTCGCCGCGAACCGCGCGTCGGGCGTGCCCTGCATCCTGGGCGACGCTTTGGACCCAGCCATGCTCCGGTCCTTCCTGGCCTACGGTGTGGTCTTCTTCGGTCCGCCGCTCTCGGGCGGGTGCGACGGCCATCACGCGTTGGCGTTCGATGCCGTGCAGCCAGGCTTCGCGGCCTTCAGTGACCTCCTGCTCGGCGAGCTGCACTATGACGGCACGCTGGTCTGCATCGGGCCGAAGACGACGCACATGGGCGACATCCGCCGCCTGTATGACCGCGTCCGGGCGCGGCGAGCCGACTTCAGCCTGCGCCTGATCCACTACAGCCACGCCACCGTCACCGGTGGAGGGCGCCCTCACGAACCACGGCTCAAGTACGTCGAGCTGTGGTTCTCCAGCCGGCTGCCAGATGCGTGGGAAGCCCGGGGGGCAGGCCCGGATGCAGCATCTGTGCCGCTGGAACTCTTCTGATACCAGTACGCTTGTGGGAGTGAACACCATGCGCAGCACCCACATCGCCATCCTCGCCGACGTCCACGACAACCTGCCGGAGCTGGCCGACGCGCTCGCGCGCGGGTGCGAGCGCGTCGGCCAGCATCATGACAGTAACGAGAAGGAAGTGACATGGCGACGCCGAACGCCACCTTACGTGCTCGGCCCTACGCCGGCCCAACTGACCTGCCGGCCCTCCTGGCACTGTGGCCCACCTGCCGGCCCGCAGGCTGGACGACCGACTTTCCCAGCCCCACTGACTTGATCGAGCTGCTGGCCGCGCCGGAGGTGGCCGCCCGGACACAGGTCTGGGAGGACGCGGCCGGCCAGGTAGCGGCCTATGCGCTGGTGGACAGCTACAACAACCTGTGGTTCGACCGGGCGCCGGAAGTCACGGCCGGCGCCGCGGATGCGCTCGTCCGATGGGGCATCGCATGCGCCTGCGACCTGGCCGCGCATACCGGCGATCCGGCCAGCCTTGACACGGCCGGTCGCGCGGCGGATGGCGAGCGCATCGTCCTGCTTCGGCGGCATGGCTTCACCGAGGAGCCGGTCCGCACCCTGCGCTATGCGCGCACGTTGACCGAGCCGATCCCGGAACCAGCGCTGCCCATGGGATATATGATCCGACCGGTCGCGGGCGAGGCCGAGGTAAAGGCACTGGTCGCGCTGCACCAGGCCGCATTCGGCACGGAGCACTTGACGGCCGCAGAGCGGTTGACCTGGATGCGCACGCCCGACTATGATCCCGCGCTGGATCTGGTGACGGTGGCAGCCGATGGGAGCCTGGCCGCGTATTGCTTCTGTGCGATGCATCGGGAGGAAAATCGTCTGAGCGGCCGCAACGATGGCGCCACCGATCCGATGGCGACACACCCTGCGCACCAGGGTCGCGGGCTGGCGCGGGCGCTGTTGTGCGCTGGGATGACACTCCTACGGGCGCGCGGCGCTGAGCGGGCGCTCCTGGGGACCAGCAGCGACAACCGCGCCATGCAAGCCGCGGCACAGGCTGTTGGCTACCGCATCGAGTCGGAACGTGTCTGGCTTAGTTGGCGCGAGCGCTAGACAGAGGAGGATCTGCGGAATGCCAATTCGCACATGCGATTTCGTACCCAAGATGAGGCCCCATGACGGTCACTTTGCTCACCGCCACCGACGCCGCGCCGGCCTTAACGACCTTTCATGATACACCGGCCGACCACAATCCGGCGCTGGTTTACCTGGCCGGCCCGGGCAGCCCGGCCTATCGGTCGCGCTGGCGCGAGATCACCGGCGCGCCGCCCGGCCCGCGCCAGTGGTTCGTGTACGCCGGCCGGGATGCCGGCGGGCGATGGTGGATTCTCGGCCAGGGGACGGGGCCGTGATGCCGGAATCCACATCGGAGCAAGATGAGGATGGATGGAGGAGAAGATGAATACAACGGCTGCGGCCGAGGCGCCCGGGACGGATAGCCTCGCGTTCACATCCTACCCGAACCAGAACACGCAGCTCGGCCATCTGCCCATCAACCGGGCGCTGCCGCGGCGGGAACGCCGCACGGTCGGCCCCTGGTGTTTCCTTGACCGCTTCGGGCCGCTGGCTTTCACCGCGGGCAGCCCGATGGACGTCCCGCCCCATCCGCATATCGGGCTGCAGACCGTGTCATGGCTGCTGGAGGGCGAGGTGCTGCACACCGACAGCCTGGGCTGCGAGGCCACCGTGCGGCCGGGCGGCGTCAACGTTATGGCTGCGCATTGATGCCACCCGCCCAACACTATTCCAAACCCGCTGCCGATGCGACGAAACCGTTTGAGGGAACATGCTGATTACACCAACGGACACCCCACGGCTGACGCTGCGGCGCTTCCGCCCCGCCGATGCGGCCGACCCGTACGAGTATCTGGCAGACCCCGAGACCTACCGCTTCGAGCCGGGCGAGCCGCTTGACCGGGTGCAGGCCGCTCAGCGCACGGCCGAGATGGCGGCCTCGCCCGATTTCTGGGCGGTTGCGCTGCGCGCCACGGGCAAGGTGATCGGCCAGCTCTACCTCAAGCAGATCGAGCCACCGGAACATCTGACCTGCGAGCTGGGCTACATCCTGAGCCCGGCTTACCAGCGCCAGGGGTACGGCGCCGAAGCCGCGGCCGCGCTGGTGCGCCAGGCGCTCACGGCTGGCGGCATGCACCGGATCGTCGCCCACTGCAACCCGGAGAACAGCGCCTCGTGGCGGCTGCTGGAGCGGATCGGCTTCCGCCGCGAGGCGCTGCACCGGCAGGACATCTTCTTTCGCCGGGACGCGGCCGGCGCGCCGCTGTGGACCGACACGTACGTGTACGCGCTGCTGGCTGCCGAGGCCATTGGGCCGTTTACGGAACAGGCAGGGCCGACGATGCCGGATCATGCCCGATCTTCACCCCTTTCAGCTCGTTATGTCCACACCAATCTGACCGCGGCTGACATCATCCGGGCCGATTTTGACCGTCTGGCCCGCTACGACACGGACGACTGGAGCCACAACGGCCACTATCACGGCTTCCTGCTGCGCCAGCTTCCCGTGTCTTGTGAGGCTGTACTGGAGATCGGCTGCGGGACCGGCGGCCTGGCCCGCCAGCTCGCAGCGCGGGCCGGCCACGTGCTCGCCCTCGACCTGTCGCCCGCCATGATCCAGATCGCGCAGGCGCGGTCGACCGGCTGCGCCAACATTGACTACCGGGCGGCCGACGTGCTATCCTGGGATTGGCCGGCGGAGCGCTTCGACGGTATCGTCTCCGTGGCGACCTTACACCATCTGCCCCTGGCCGAGATCCTGCGCCGCATGCGCGCTGCCCTCAGACCGGGCGGGGTGCTGGCCGTCCTGGACCTGTTCAAGAGCGCCGGGCCGCGCGACCGGCTGCTGGATGCCCTGGCGCTGCCGGTGAGCGCTGTGCTGAGCCTG
>JAPKMS010000322.1 GCA_026645775.1 Anaerolineae bacterium | reverse complement strand
CGACGTGATGGGCCGCGCGGCTGTGCCGTCCGGCGCATCCACCGGCATCCACGAGGCGCTGGAGCTGCGCGACGAGGACAAGGGCCGCTTCGGCGGCAAGGGCGTCCTGCAGGCTGTCGAGCACGTCAACAACGAAATCGCCGAGGCATTGTTCGGCATGGACGCGTTGGATCAGGTCGCCGTGGACCAGGCGATGTTGGAGCTGGACGGCACCCCGAACAAGGCCAAGTTGGGCGCCAACGCGATCCTGGGCGCCAGCATGGCCGTGGCCCGCGCGGCCGCGGAGGCCGTCGGCCTGCCGCTCTACCGCTACCTGGGCGGCGTCGGTGCACGTCTGCTGCCCACGCCGATGATGAACATCATGAACGGCGGCGCGCACGCCAACTGGCAGGGCACCGACTTCCAGGAATTCATGATCGCGCCCGTGGGCGCGTCGAGCATCCGGGAAGCCGTGCGCATGGGCTCCGAGACCTACCATGCGCTCAAGTCCGTGTTGAAGAGCAAGGGCCATGCGACCGGCGTCGGCGACGAGGGTGGGTTCGCCCCTGCGCTGAAGAAAAACTCCGATGCAGTGGAGTTGATCTTGACCGCGATCGAGAAGGCCGGCTACAAGCCGGGCAAGGACATCTGCATCGCGCTCGATCCCGCATCCAGCGGCTTCTATGAGGATGGCCTCTACAATCTGCGCACCGAAGGCCGCAAGGTGACGTCGGCTGAGATGGTGGCGATATACGCCGACTGGGCCAAGAATTACCCGATCGTCTCATTGGAAGACGGATTGGCTGAGGACGACTGGGAGGGCTGGAGCCTGCTGAACAAGACCCTGGGCGATAAGATCCAGTTGGTGGGCGATGATCTGTTCGTCACCAATGTGGAGCGCCTAGCGCGCGGCATCAAGGAAAATGTAGCTAACTCCATCTTGATCAAGCTCAACCAGATCGGCTCGCTGACCGAGACCATCGCGGCCATCGAGATGGCGCGCAGGGTTGGCTGGACCGCCATGGTGTCGCACCGCTCCGGCGAGACCGGCGACACCTTCATCGCCGACCTGACCGTGGCAATGGGCACCGGTCAGCTCAAGACCGGCGCGCCGTGCCGCTCCGAGCGCGTGGAGAAGTACAACCAGCTCATGCGGATCGAGGAAGAGCTGGGCGACGCGGCCGTGTACGCGGGTTGGGGCGCGTTCCGCAAGTAAGTGGGTGTATGAGTATGTGAGTATGGGGGTATGGGGGTAGGTGAGTTTCGGGTGCGCGTAGGCTCCCACACTCCCATACTCCCATACTCCCACACTCCCACACTACACCCGGAGGCATGCTTGTTCGTCACGCACTTTCGTGAGTTGCGCGTCTGTCGTCAGGCATTCGAGGCTGCAACGCGTATCTTTGAGCTTTCCAAGACTTGGCCCAAGGAAGAGCGTTACTCGCTGACTGATCAAATCCGGCGCTCATCACGCAGTGTATGCGGTAACATCGCTGAGGCCTGGCGCAAGCGGCGCTACGAAGCGCATTTTGTTAGCAAGCTTTCGGATTCGGATGGCGAAGCGGCTGAAACACAAAACTGGCTCGATTTCGCATTGCACTGTGGCTACATGACGCAACAGGATCATACCGAGCTTGACCGAACCTACGAGACGATCTGTGGCAGCCTGGTCAAGATGATGGCTGCTCCCGAATCATGGTGCGGCCCGGCGCAGTTGCGTGAAGAGGGACCGATTTACGAGGTGGAAGAAGAATAGCGTGCAAGTCTTCACCCCACACTCCCACACCCCCACATCCCCACACCCCCACACTCCGTTCCCAGGGGCCACACGCTTTATCCTGGTTCGCCACGGCCAGACCGAGTGGAATCGCGTCGAACGCTTCCGCGGCCGGGCCGACGTGCCGCTGAATGATGTTGGGTTAGCTCAGGCCGTCGCCACCGGCCGGCGCATTGCGGCCGAGTGGCAGCCGATGGCGGTGTACACCAGCCCGTTGAGCCGCGCGGTCGTGACGGCGGTGGCGATTGCCTCGCCTTGCGACCTGTCCGTGACGCCGTTGGACGGCCTGGCCGATATCCATTACGGTGACTGGCAGGGTCTGACACCGGAGGAAGCCGCCTCGCGTTGGCCCGACCTGATCCACGCCTGGTACACCGCTCCGGCGACCGTCCAGATTCCTGGCGGCGAATCGTTGGCCGGCCTGCGCGAGCGCGCCATGGCCACGATCCTGGAGCTGGCGTCTCGACACGCCGATCAGACGATCGTCCTGGTGAGCCACACGGTCGTCAACCGCGTGATCCTGCTGGCAATCCTGGGCCTGGGCAATGACCGCTTTTGGCGGCTGCGCCAGGACAACTGCGCCATCAACGTGTTCGAATCCGAGGGCGGCGACTTCACCCTGGTATCCATGAACGACACCAGCCACCTGCGCTGAACGTGCCGAGCTCTTGGGAGAAACAATGTCCGACAGCCGTCAGTTGCGGACTTCAACGTATCGCGGTAGCACGCTGCGCCGCACGAACCCGGGCCACATGGGACGACCACGGCTGGTGCGCGACCTGGCGGAGCTCAGCGCGGACCTGGCTGGCGCAGCGCAAGCCGCGCTGATGCCTGCCGACGAGGTGCGTCGGATCTTCTACGTGCCTCCGCAGGAGTTCCCATCCTCGGCGAAGTATCGCCATGGTCCTGAACATGCCTTGATCTTCACCGCCGGCCGGGCAATCCATGTGCAGGGGGCTGCTGCTGGACAGCCCGGGCAGACCCGCGTGATACCCGCTGCTGCGATGCACTATCTGCAGGTCGAACAGAACTTGCTCTACGGCCGGCTGGAGATCGGATACGCCGCGGACGGCCAGGCCCGGCAGATGGTGCTGGAGTTCAACACGGTTGCCTGGGATATGCTGCAGCCTGGTCTGGCTGGGCTGCTGCTGGAAGCAAACCGGGCGTGCCCGCCGTCCGTCGCCGCCGACGCCCCCGAGATCGCGATGTATTTGGTCGAGCGGCTGCCTCTGAAATATGCGAACGGCCTGAAGATCTACATCCTGGCGCCGGGCGAACGGCTGCTGGGGCTCGCTTTCCAGCCGGCCATCTGGATGCGGCGCCTGCTTATATTCCGGCGCCAGGTCATACCGGCCATCGTCCTGGCGCTCACCGATCGCCACGTGAGCCTGATCGAAGAGCAACGCGCGCTGGGCGGTTCCCGTTCCTACGGCTGGAGCTTCACCTTCATCCCCCGGCACGCGGTGACGGGCATGCGCAGCGCACCCGCGCCGCTTGGGCGCCTGATCAGCATCGGCCTGCTGGTTGAGGGGGCCACGGCGACGTACGAGTTGGAGATCACCACGGAGGTGGCCACCACGTGGGAAGCGCAGTGGCGTGCGCACGGCGGCGGGCCTGACGCAGACGAGACCGGCGCGTAAGCAGGCAGAATCCGGCCTTCTTCTCGGTGTTGACAAGAGTTTTTTGTTGAGGCGGATAGGCGCCTTATTGAAGGCTGTCGGATCGCAGTCAAAGACAGGCCGGATATTGTCGTATGAGTTGTCCACGCGGCGTTTGACAGCCACCCGGTTGCGCTATTACAATCCTCTGCATGAGCAGTGACCATGACGTACTCTACGATGAACTCCTCGAAGCCATCCACGCCGACGGATGCCCCTTGTGCCGACTCGGCCAGCGGGCGAGCGACTCTTATCTCCACGCGCTGATCTACGAGGGAGTCACAGACCCGGCGCTGCGACACCAACTGCGCGACGCGCGCGGACCATGTGCGCGGCACGCCTGGCGGCTGGCCCGGCAGCGCGGCGCAGTGCTCGGCACGGCGATCCTCTACCGCGACTTCGTCAACACCCTCACCAAGGCACTGGAAGCCAACTCAGACGCGCCGCGCCGGCTGTTCGGCAGGGCCTCCGACGCCGATGCCGGGCTCGCGCCCACGGCCGAGTGTCCGGCCTGCACCCTGGAAGCCGACGCCGCCGGCCGCACGGCGAAGACGTTGCTCAAGCATATCGACAAGCCCGAGCTGGAGCAAGCCTACATCGCCGCGGGCGGGCTGTGCATGCCCCATTTGCGCTTGACCCTGTCCCTCGCAAGCAGCGGATCCGCAAAAACGCTCTCCACCTGGCAGGCAACCGCCTGGCGGCGGCTGCGCGACGAGTTGGATGAGCTGATCCGCAAACATGATCATCGCTTTCAGAGCGAGAAGATCACGGAGGACGAGGCAACCTCATGGGAGCGCGCCGTTGCCGCCGTAGTCGGCGAGGAAGCGACGCGCGATGAGACCAACGCAACATTCTGAACCCTAAAAAGACAGGTTGACGCATTCGAGCAACGGTCGTACAATAGGCAGCAGTCTGGAATCTACATCGGCGGCGGTCAAAACTGAAAGAGAGGCGCTCCAATGACGGAAAACCCCTTGCCCGAAGCAACAATGCAGCCACAGGAACCCCCGGTGGAACCGCCACAAGAGAACGTCGTCCCGTCCAAGCGTCGCCGCAGACGCTGGCCCTGGGTGCTCGGCGCGCTGGCTACCCTCGCAGTTCTCTTTGTCTTCTTCATCAGTTCTGTTACCCTGCTTGATTACACCGAATCCACGCCGTTCTGCTCGTTGTGTCACGTGATGTATCCTGAGCGGACAGCCTATGACAATTCGCCCCACTCACGCGTTGAGTGCGGCACGTGCCACGTTGGGCCTGGCGTGATGGCAGCAGTGAAAGCCAAGCTGGCAAACGCGCGTTACGTGTGGGTCTATCCGCTCAAACTCTATGAGAAACCCATCCCATCGCCGATCAAGAGCCTGCGGCCGACGACGATCATCTGCGAGCAATGCCACTGGCCGCAGAAGTTCTATACCGAACGACTCAGCATTATCCCGGACTACGCGCAGGACGAGCAGAACAGCCTGACGCAGACGGAACTGCTGTTGAAGACCGGCGGCGGCGCACAGGGCGCCGGCTTGGGACGCGGCATCCACTGGCACATCGAAAATCCCGTCTACTACATCGCCACCGATGAGAAACGCCAGGATATCGCCTGGGTTCAGGCAGAGTACGACGGCGCAATCACCGAGTACATCTCCACAGATAGCACGCTGACACCCAAAGACATTGCCCAGGCGGAGAAGCGCAAGATGGATTGCGTGGACTGCCATAACCGCGCGACCCACATCTTCAACAACCCCGCCACTTCGCTCAACGAGGCGATGGCCAGCGGCAGCATCCCCGCAGACCTGCCTTTCATCAAGCAGTACGGGAGCGAAGTGCTGACAAAGTCGTATGCCAGTGAGGCAGAGGCCACCGCAGCGATCGCTGGCGTTGCCGATCTCTACAAGACTCAGCACGCAGATATCTACTCGGCCCGCCAGGGAGACGTCGAGACCGCAGTCGCCGGCTTGCAAGCGATCTTCGCCAAAAACGCTTTCCCGTTCATGAACGTCAACTGGGAGTCACACCCTGACAACATCGGCCATAAGGACTTCCCGGGCTGCTTCAGATGCCACGATGGCAAGCACCTGAGCAGCGACAATAAGGCGATCCGCCTCGAGTGCAACATCTGCCACAGCATCCCACAGGTCGCCGGGCCGGGTCAGCCGTTGCCGGCCATACCGGTGGCAAGCGCGGCCGAACCCGAGACGCATCGCAGCACGACCTGGCTGGCGGAGCACCGTTACAAATTCGACACGAGTTGCGAGAGCTGCCACACGGTCGATAACCCTGGCGGCAGCGACAACAGCAGCTTCTGCTCGAACAGCGCCTGCCATGCGAGCGAATGGAAATATGTGGGGCTGGATGCACCGAAGGTGCGTGAGCTGTCAGCGCCGCCCACGGTGCCATCCAAGGGCGTGCCGAATCCTGTGCCGCATCCGATCAGTGCGACGACGGATTGCCAGACGTGCCACGGCCCGGACAAGGTCAAGCCGTACCCCGAAAACCACAGCGCGTTCACGTCCGACATGTGTACGGGCTGCCACCAGACAGCTTTGAAGGAGGGCGCGGCCGCCCCAGGCGCCGCACCGGCCATTCCGCACCAGTTAGCAGGGATGGGCGAGTGCAAGAATTGTCATGCAGCCGGAGGCATCAAGCCGTGGCCCGCGAATCACGCGGCCTTCACGCCCGACATCTGCACCAACTGTCATAAGGCGGATCAGCCCGGCGTTGTGCCGGGCGCTGCGCCAGCCATCCCGCACCTGGTGTCGGGCGGCATGGGCGAATGTCAAAGCTGCCACGGGGCAGATGCCGTCAAGCCGTGGCCCGCAAACCATGCGGCCTTTACACCCGATCTCTGCACCAACTGCCACGCGTTGTCGCAGCCCAGCACCGCACCGGAAGCGGCTCCCGACGACGAAGACTCGGAAGGCGAGACGCAAGGACCGCCGACCATCCCGCACAACTTGACCGGCCGGGACGACTGCCTCGCGTGTCACAACCCGACCGGTGGCATCAAGCCGGCGCCGGCAGACCATGCAGGGCGAACATCCGACCAGTGCCAAACGTGCCATCAGCCAAAGGCATGAAGCTGCCCGGCTAAACCACACAAAAAAGCGCCCGGCATTTTTTGACGATGCCGGGCGCTCCTTATGTGGCCGCCTGTCTTGCTACAGATGCTCCACCGTCACGATTTTATTCAGGGCATTCAATCGCGCGATCAGCGCGTCCAGATAAATTTCCCGCATCGGCACGCCACGGACTACATCGGCAAGCTGCTGCGGATTGATCGCATCACCGATGATGAAGTGAATGCGGTCGGCGTTGAGCAGCAGCCGCGCCAGTTGCGTCGCCGCGTCCTGGTCGGGCGGCAGGTCGCGGATGCTCTGGACATTCTTCAAGCGATCCACCGCGGCGCTGATGGTCAGGATGCCCTCCGTCACCAGATCAACCCCCTCCAGGAGACCCATCGGCGGCAACTTGGGGCCGGCGACCGCCGAGCTGCCAGGACGCAGCGGACGCCAGGCCACTTTCAAGGGTTTTCCCACCACGCGCGCAGCCATTTGCGCGGTGGTGCCGCCACAGATGGCCTTTGCGCCATCAGCAGACATCAGCCGCGCCACGGCTTGGGCATCCAGGGTGGGATCAGAGGGCGGCCCCGTGAGGATCGTCAGCTTGCGGCGGATGCGCACCCGCATGGTCACAGCGGTCGCATCATCTCCCAGCTTGCCGTCCGACAGCTTCAGGCACGTGCGGCTGAGTGCATTCGCCAATTCGTGCGCATCGCCCTGAGTGGCGGCCCAGCGCTCGACCGCGGTGGTCAGATTTTTCTGGCCCCAGCCCATCCGGTAGAGGCCGCCGACGCCCGCATGGATATAACCATCACTGACCATCGCCATGTAGTCGCCGTTTTCCAGGGTAAACCGGGCCTCTCGGATCGTCCGGCCGGCCACCACGCGCTCGGTGGCGGGCAGCGACACCGCCTTGCCCCCGCGCACCAGGATCAGGGGCGGGCTGTCGTATTCCACCAGATAGGCTTCACGGCCGTAAAAGACCTGGAGCACTGCAAAAGTCGCGTAAGCCAGGTGCCGCACCTGGCATTCGGGCAGGGTGGCCGCCAGCGTCTCCACCACGTCATCGATGCGCGCACCCCGCACCAGCATCGAAGTAGCGATCTCGGCGGTAAGCGTCGCCAGGATGTTGGCTTTCACACCGCTGCCCAGCCCATCGGAAAGGACGACGATCAGGGAGTCGCGCGTCCGGGTGATCTTCACCCAGTCGCCGCATAATTCCTCCCCGCGCTTATTGAGGCTCTCCCAGGCGGTTTCGACAAGTTGGCCCATGTGAAATCAACTCACCGCCGTCAGATACGGCATGACCTGTTGGTCGAAGAAGCTCTCGGCATCTCCCGGATCCATGCAGCGGAAGGTTTGCTCCCCGATACGGACCGATACGCCCATCGAGCACTGCTCCATACAGAACGCGCCCGTCAACTCGACGCGGCTGTCCAGACCCCGCTCGCGAATCAAACGCTCAAACGTCTCCGCTAGCTTCTCGGACCCGCGGACGTAACATGAGCTGCCAACACACACGACAACGGTAAACATGACGATTGTCTCCTGCCGGGCGAATCAGAACACGAAATAGCCCGTCAGCAAGGCGGAAGTTTGCGCCTTGCTGACACGAATTGTATCCGCAGATACGAACGTGTCAAAATCAGAGGCTTCCCGACCAGTTCTTAGTTGTGCATTTGTATGTAAGTTGTGTATAATCTGTTCAGGATTCGCAAGACAATCATTCGCATCATCCGTCACGCGCAGCATTTCACAGGAGGGTTCAATGAGCAACGAGAGCAGCCAGGAGCCTCAAGGGTGTTTCGTGCCATCCCCGGATGTTATCGCCAACGCGAACATCAAGAGTTACGAAGCGATGGCTCGATGGGCACAGGAAGATCTGCCGGGTTTCTGGGCAGCCCAGGCCGAGCAATTCGAGTGGTTTCGTAAGTGGGACACGGTGCTGGATGAATCCAACGCGCCATTCTACCAGTGGTTCGTCGGCGGCAAGACCAATATCGTCTACAACTGCCTGGATCGTCACGTGGCCACCTGGCGACGCAACAAGCTGGCATTGATCTGGGAGGGCGAGAACGGCGAGGTGCGCACCTTCTCCTACCACGCGCTCAACCGCGAGGTGTGCAAGTTTGCCAACGTCCTGCGCAGCATGGGTGTCAAGAAAGGCGACCGGGTGACGATCTACATGGGTCGCGTGCCCGAGCTCCCCATTGCCATGCTGGCGTGCGCTAAGATCGGCGCGGTGCACTCGGTGGTATACGGCGGCTTTTCGGTGGAGGCGCTGCACGGCCGGCTGGAAGACAGCGAATCCAACGTGTGCATCACCTGCGATGGCAGCTACATGAACGGCAAGATCGTGGAGTTGAAACGGATCGTCGACGAGGCGCTCAAGCGGGCAGCCACGGTCGAGCACGTGATCGTCTTCAAACGCATCGGCCACGACGTGCCGATGGAACAGGGCCGGGACTATTGGTGGCATGAGCTGATGGGGCTGCCGGTGGCGCGCGCGAACGGCGGGAACCGCTGCGAAACCGAGATCATGGATGCCGAGGACCCATTGTTCATGCTCTACACCTCCGGCACCACCGGTAAGCCCAAGGCGATCCTCCACACCCACGGCGGCTACATGGTCGGCACCGCCACCACGCTCAAATGGGTGTTCGACCTGAAGGAGGACGACCGCTACTGGTGCGCGGCCGATCCGGGATGGATCACCGGCCACTCGTACATCGTCTATGCGCCGTTGCTGGTCGGGGCAACAAGCTTCATGTACGAGGGCGCGCCGACCTACCCTTACCCGAACCGCTGGTGGAGCATGGTGGAGAAATACGGCATCAACGTGCTCTACTGTGCGCCCACGGCGCTGCGCGGCCTGATGCGGTTTGGCGAGGCGTGGCCCAACCGGCACGACCTCTCGTCGCTGCGCCTGTTGGGCTCGGTCGGTGAGCCGATCAACCCCGAGGCATGGCGCTGGTATCACCGCGTCATCGGCAAAGAGAACTGCCCGATCATGGACACCTGGTGGCAAACCGAGACCGGCATGTTCATGATCACCCCACTGCCGGTCGTAGATCTCAAGCCGGGCAGCGCCACGCGCCCCTTCCCCGGCGTCGAAGCCGACGTGGTGGACGAGCACGGCGACCCGGTTGCGGCCGGTGATGAGGGCTACCTGGTGCTCACAAAGCCGTGGCCGGCGATGCTGCGCACGATCTACAGGGACCCGGACCGCTACGTGACCCAGTACTGGTCCAAGTATCCGGGCAAGTATTTCACCGGCGACAGCGCGCGCAAAGATGCCGATGGCTACTTCTGGATCATTGGCCGGGTGGACGACGTGATCAAGGTGTCCGGCTATCGCCTGGGCACCGCCGAAATCGAAAGCGCGCTCGTGAGCCATCACGCGGTGGCTGAGGCCGCGGCGATCGGTCTGCCGCACGAGATCAAGGGCAACGCCATCCATACCTATGTGATCCTAAAGGCCGGCAACGAGCCGAGCGACGCGCTGATCGAGGAGTTGAAGGCGCATGTGGGCCACGAGCTCGGCCCGATCGCCAAACCGGAGAAGATCACGTTTGTACCGCAGTTGCCGAAGACTCGCAGTGGTAAAATCATGCGCCGCGTGCTGCGCGCACGCGCGCTGGGGCTGCCGGAAGGGGATATCACAACGCTGGAAGAGTGAAACGCTGAACTCCGGCGTCCGCCAGCGGCTGCGGCGTGCCTCTGGCGAGCGAATGAACGGACGGCTGTGGATTTGCACAAGATGCAGGCCATCCGTTTATCCGCTCGCCGCGCTCGCAAAATCGCTGGTCAGAATGCTGGGCCTCCGACTCAACTGATTACGACACGAATTTGACTTCCCCGCGCGACAGAGTAGAATTGCACACGCTCATACATGACCCGTTGAACAATCCGGTGCAACGGGCTTTCTGGGGGTTCACTCCCAAGGATATAGATCAAGAGCTGTATGGAAACCGACACACAACCTGGTAGTACGTGCGACGCGAGTCCCGCACACCAAGCGGCGGACAGCCAATCTAAATACGGCAGTAGTCGGCAAACCGCCGGCTCTGGCATCCCCTGGATGCTCCTCGCGGACTTCCCCGACCGGGCCTGATCGCTCCCGTTCGCCGGATCTCCCGTGTGGGATGAGCCGGCGTCCTGCGTCTGCTTCTGCTGTCAAAACTCCTGGATTATCGGGGAGGCAGCCGTGGAGCGATGCATTCGTCTCTGCTGCAAATTGAGCGCCGCTATGCGCGCCAGCCACCGCGTCACGCAGACCGGATGGAGTCTGGCGCGCGGCTTCTGCGCGCCGCGCGCCAGGAAAAGCACCGACACCCGCGCCCACACGGCGCCCAACGCGCGCTGAAACCACGCGGCGCAACGAGAGGTCTTATCATGATCACATACCACAAGAGCGGAGATCAGGGTCTGGAGATAGTGGGAGAAGTCGTCAAGAACTGCTGGATCAACGTTGTTGACCCCACCCCTGACGAGATCGCCTACCTGCGCACGTTGGAGATACCGCCGGAATTTATCACCTATCCTCTGGACCTGGACGAGCGGCCTCGCGTCGAAAAAGAAGAGGGATACACGCTGATCCTGCTGCGCATTCCCTATTTCCAAGGGCCCGGCGCGGATATCCCCTACACGACCATCCCGCTGGGCATGGTCTTGAACGGGCAATGGATCATGACCATTTGCCGGAACGACCACCGTCTGTTACAGGAGTTCGCAGCGGGCAAAGTGCGCGGCCTGGCTACCGCCAAGCGCAACCGCTTCATCCTGCACATGCTGCTCTTTGCAGCAAACAGCTACCTGGGCTACCTGCGCGACATCAACAAGATCGTTGATGCCCTAGAAGACCAGCTCCAGATGTCCATGCGTAACAAGGAGCTGATGGGGCTGCTTAAATACCAGAAGAGCCTGGTCTACTTCACGACTGCGCTCAAGGCCAACGAGCTGATGATGGAGCGCTTGCACCGGAGCGGCTTTTTTCGCGTCTACCCGGACGACGAGGACTTACTGGAGGATGTCATCACCGAGAATCAGCAGGCAATTGAAATGACCAACATCGCCAGCAATATTCTCAGCTCGATGATGGATGCCTTTGCCTCCATCATCTCGAACAACATGAACATCGTGATGAAATTTCTAGCTGCGATCACCATCGTGCTGACGTTGCCCACCTTGATTACCAGCTTTTACGGGATGAACGTCCGCGTGCCTTTGCAGGAATGGCCCTATACTTCCTGGTTGATCCTGGTGGCCTCCCTCGTCATGGCAGCAGTGGTCGCGCGCATCTTCGTGAAACGGGATTGGATGTGAGATCACCGGGCCGGTGTGTTCGTCCAGTTCAGGGATAAATGAACGATATCCGGCATCTCATGGCGGGGGGAATCTATGGCTTACTTAAGTGAACTGGTTGGTAAATTCGTGACCGACCTGAACGGCGAACGTGTCGGGCGTCTGGAAGACCTGCTCGCAGCGCCGCGCGGCGATGTGGGACATCCACAAATCGTTGCGCTGGCCGTGAAACACGCAGGCGATTTACTGCTGATTCCCTACGAAGAGATTGCGGTGTTGATCGCCCCGGCGATTCCGCTGAAGCACCCCCTTGCACAGATCGCACCCTATCGGCCGGCCGAGCACGATCTCTTTCTGGCGCGAGACGTGTTGGACAAACAAATCATCGATACTGACGGAGTACGCGTCGTGCGCGTCAACGACCTGGAGATCACCCGCGTCGAGGGTCTATTTTTCGTCGCCAATGTGGACATCGGCGGCCTCGGCTTGATGCGCCGCCTGGGCTTGGGAAAACCAACAGAAAAAGTCGCTGACCGGCTGGGGCGAAAGGCATCCTCGAACAGCATCTCCTGGGAGGCCGTGGAATTGCTGCCCGGCGACGCACCGATGCGCCTCAAGGCCCCGCGCGAGAAGCTGGCGGAGATGCATCCGGCCGATCTCGCAGAGATCATCAGCGACTTGAGCCGCAACGAGAGCAGCAAGTTTCTGGATGCGCTCGACCTTGAGACCGTGGCCGACACCCTGGAAGAGGTCGAGCCAGACTTCCAGGCCAGCCTGGTGGAAGGGATGTCCGATCAGCGAGTAGCCGATCTGTTGGAAGAGATGGCGCCTGATGAGGCCGCCGACCTGCTGGCCGAATTGCCGGACGAGCGCAGCAAGGATCTGCTCAACCTGATGGCAGCGGATGAGGCCAAGGATGTCCGCAAGTTGTTGGCGTATCCGGAGAACTCGGCCGGCGGCATCATGACCACCGAATTCGTTGCTGTCCGGCCCGATCTGACAGCCGAGCAAGCTATCGCGTACCTGCGCAAGATGGCAAGCGAGATCGAAACCATCAACTACGTCTATGCGACCGACCGCGATGATCGCCTGGTTGGGGTGTTCTCCTTGCAGGATCTCGTGTTGGCCCACCCGCGAACACCGGTCGCTCACTTCATGCACGAACGGATCGTCACCCTGGAACCACTCGACACCCAAGAGCAGGCCGCCCAGGCTATCGCCAAGTACAACTTGTTGGCGGTGCCGGTAATCGATGCTGAAGGGCGAATTCAGGGCATCGTCACCGCCGATGACGCGCTGGACAAGATTATCCCGACCGCCTGGAAGAAACGTTTGCCGCGGATGTACCGGTAAGGCCAGGCTAAGGTCAAGGCTAAGGTCAAGGCTAAGGCTAAAATGGTCTCAGCCGGAACGTTGATCTCACCTGGGAGCAGCCGCATGACCCTTTCGCAACGCATCAAACCGCTCCGCGTCCGACTCCTGATGCTGCTCGCCGTCGTGGGCCCCGGCATCATCACCGCCAACGTGGACAACGATGCCGGCGGCATCACAACATACTCAGTTGCCGGCGCACATTACGGCCTGGGCATGCTGTGGATGATGCCGCTCGTGGCCCTGGCGCTGATCATCGTCCAGGAGATGAGCGCGCGGCTGGGGGTCGTCACCGGCAAAGGGCTGGCCGATTTGATCCGCGAACGGCTCGGGGTCAAGCTCACGGCCCTTATCATCGGCATCCTGGTGTTCGCCAACCTGGCAAATACCGTCAGCGAGTTTGCCGGGGTCGCCGCCAGCATGGAGATTTTCGGCGTCAGCAAGTACATCTCCGTGCCGATCGCCGGGGTCATCGTCTGGTTGCTCATGGTCAAAGCCAATTACAAAACCGTCGAACGCGTCTTTCTCGCCGCCAGCGCGATTTACCTGGCCTACGTGGCCTCGGGCATCCTCGCGCGACCGGCATGGGGTGAGGTTGCCCGGGCGTTCGTCACGCCGAGCTTCCAGTTTGATGCCGGTTATGTGACCCTGTTCGTAACGATAATCGGTACAACCATCGCGCCGTGGATGCAGTTCTACCAGCAGTCGTCCATTGTAGATAAGGGGCTGAAAATCAGCGATTACGCCTACGAACGGATTGATGTTGTGGTTGGCTCGATCTTCGCGGTGGTGGTGGCCTCCTTCATCACCATCGCCTGCGCAGCAACGCTCCACACCAGCGGCGCTCGGATCGAGACCGCCAAAGATGCGGCCCTGGCCCTGGGGCCGCTGGCAGGCAAATATGCTTCGACCCTGTTCGCACTGGGCCTGCTGAACGCCTCAGTTTTCTCGGCGGCGATCTTGCCCCTGTCGACCGCGTATGTTGTGTGCGAGGCGTTCGGCTGGGAGGCAGGGGTAGACCGCCGCCTGCAGGAGGCGCCGATCTTCTTCGGCGTGTACACCGCGCTGATCGTGCTGGGTGCAGGGGTGATCCTGCTGCCGATCCAGTCACTGGTGAAGACGATGATGGCCAGCCAGACGCTCAACGGCGTGCTCCTCCCGGTGATCCTGGTGGTCATGCTGCGATTGATCAACAACCGCCGGCTGATGGGGCGTTGGGTCAACGGCCGCTGGTTTAATCTGCTGGCGTGGATGATGGTGATCCTGTTGATCCTGCTGACGGTAATCCTGGTGTTGGTGAGCCTTTTCCCGGGGTTGCTGGGACACTGAGAGACCAGAGGAGTGGGTATGGCAATGCGGCGCGCTCTCGTACCCGCGGAAAGTCAGCCGAGCACGGTGCGCATTGCAGCCAACCGGGCACGGATCAGTGCCAAACCCAAGCGCGCGGCTTGCGCCACTTCGCTATCCTGATCGGCCAAGTGACTCCGATACGCTTGCTCGGCCTGTTCCAGAGTGCGGCGCCACGTCTGGAGCTTGCCGACGTCCGCCCTGGACCAATCTTCCTCGAGCGCCAAGCTCTCGCGCAGAGAGGAGATCAGTGCGACCAACCGGCTGTGCTCGCTCGCTGAATTATCTTTCGCCGCGCAGGGCAGGGTATAGATCACGCCGTCGGGGGCATGGGTGAACAACACTGGCGCCACCCAATCCCGTTCCTCAGGACGCAGCACCGCCAGCATCCCCCGGGCGTAGGTCAGCGCCACATCCACCTGCCCGGCATCCTCACCCGTGCAGAGCCGCTTGTAGAACTCACGCGCCAGGATGTTCGCCGCCGTATCGGTGACGGGATATTGCATCGCCACCACGGCCGGCACGCCATAACGCACCATCTGCGAGGCCAGACCCTGAAATGCGCGATGGGCATCCGATCGCCCACTGTTGCAGGTGTTCAACACCACCAGTTTGACCGACCGATGGTTGACGGCGAGTCGCGACAGGACACCGCTGTGGATCCAATCCACGCTGCCATCAGGTTTGTTCAACCCCGCGTACCCGCGGCCGTCCAGGAAAGCGCCATGCCCGCTGAAGTGGATGATGTCGTAATCGTGGGTCAGCAGTGCATCCGCCAGATCAGACCGGGTGATGGTGCCCGTCAGGGCCTGCACGCGCAGAGCATCCGGCATGGCAGCTGCCACCGCTTCGATGCTGCGCTGCTCTTGCGCCAGGTCTAAATCCGCCGCGGCCGGCAGCACCAACAGCACATCCAACGGCAAGCTGGCCGTCTGCTCAGCCGGGGCGCCGAAGTGGTTAGCCTGGTCAAAATAGCGCACCAGCAGAGTCGTCTGCGAGATGGCAAACGCATGGTTACGCTCGGGATCGTGCAGGAGCTCCCAGGGCCAAACGCTTAACTCGGGCGCATCGATGCTGAGGCGTAACCGCAACCCCTGCTGAGCGCGCTCTGCGCGATCCCATGCCAGACGCAAATGCGTTTCAAGCGCTCCCTGGATAGCCCAGCGAAACAGCCGCTCGCCGGTCGTGCGCAAGGTCGCCTCGTGGTCCGTTTGCGGGGCCAGTTCGCCGACCGCGGCGACTTGCGCCGCCAAGCGCGCATCTGGCAGGGGCAGCGCAGCAGAAACGCGGCTGTTATCAGCAGCCAGTGCCGTGATGGTATAGCCCTGATCCGCCGCCCCCGTGATCGTGATCGTGAAATCTTGATAGTGCATGCCGCCCTCACAAAATAAGCCCCTGCACCTTACCACAGATCACACCTTACGTCAAGTTAATATTACTACATATTGGCAGTGCGCTGATTTTGGAATTACACAAAGCTTTGACTTCCCTTTTGAGATACTCTATAATGTCACGAGTTGTGCGCGAGGTGTTCATGAGCGGATGGGCAAAACGGCTCCCCCATTTGAAGTGGCTGCGGCCAGGAATGGGCGTTAAACGGTGGGTAGGCCTGCTCATCATGGGGCTGGTTTTGCTGGGATTGGCGGTCAGCGCACTCCCACAGGTGGCCGCGCTCGCGGGCCTCTGGGCAATGCTCCAGCGCCTGCATCTGTCGAATGTCAGTGCTGCGTTGCAGTGTGTATTGCTCTTGGCGGCCGGAAGCCTGCTGATTGCCTGGGCCGTATTCGGCCTGACCCGTTCGCTGCTGTCGGCCTATCGCCGCACTGACCAGGACGAGGTCGTAGACGTCATCTACCGCCATCGACAGCGCCAGCGTGGCCCAAAGGTGGTGGCCATCGGCGGTGGTCATGGGCTTAACACGCTGTTGCGGGGCCTCAAAAAACACACTGACAACATTACCGCGATCGTCACAGTGGCTGATGATGGCGGCAGCTCCGGTCGTTTACGGCGCGATATGGGCATCCTGCCGCCCGGCGATTTCCGAAACTGCATCGCGGCGTTGTCGGACGCCGAAGGGCTGGTCAGCCAGCTTTTTCAATATCGGTTCGGTGCAGACAGCGACCTGGAAGGACACAGCTTCGGCAACCTGTACCTGACAGCGATGACCGCGATCACGGGAAGCTTTGAAGCTGCCCTGGAAGAATCCAGCCGGGTTTTGGCAGTGCGCGGGCGGGTGATTCCCTCCACCCTCACACAAGTCACGTTGTGTGCCGAAGTGGCTCTGCCGACTGAAGATAGCTCAACGAGTGACCGGGTCGTCGAGTTACGGGGCGAAAGCAAGATCGGCCAGGCCGGCGCACACATCCAGCGCGTCTACCTGGACCCGGAAGAGGCCCCGGCTTATCCCAAGGCCATTCGCGCCATTCTAGACGCCGACCTGATCGTCATCGGCCCGGGCAGCCTGTACACCAGCGTGCTGCCGAATCTCCTGGTGCCGGATCTGGCGCGAGCCCTGGTTTCGGCGCAGGCGACGAAGGTGTATGTCTGCAACGTAGCCACGCAGGCCAGCGAAACCGAGGGCTACGATGTCTCCAGCCATGTGGGGGCGCTGCGCGGCCAGGTCGGCCGCGAGATGTTCTCCATCGTGTTGGCCAACCGCACCTTCACCGGCCAGCGTCCGCCCGGTGCGGGGGTCGATTGGGTGCGGCTCCCACGAACCGAGACGCTTGATTATCAGCTTATCACGGGGGACCTGGTAGACGCCCAGTATCCGTGGCGGCATGACTCGGACAAATTGGCCCAGGCATTGATGGCACTGACCGCCACCTAGCCCAAAAACGGACACAGATAACCCAGACGCTGCAGGCGCCTGATTGACCAGATTGCTGCATGTTCACCTCTGATTGTGTCCCGGCACGGGGACATGGACACTGCTCGGTGACGGAGGATCGTCTGTCATGAATGATCGCGCATCGTGTGATGACCTCTTTCAAGCCCTTTATAAAGTAGCTCGCACCGTCAATTCCTCACTCGACATCATGCAGGTCTTGCAGACGATCGTGGTGAGCACGGCCGAGGCGCTGGATGCCAAAGCATGTTCGCTGCGGCTCCTCGGCCCTGACGGCAAACACCTGATGTTCGGCGCGGCTCACGGTCTCAGCGCCAACTATCGCGCTAAGGGCCCGGTGCTGGTAGAACACAGCAGCGTAGATCGGCTGGCGATCGCCGCCAATGCACCGGTGTACGTGGCCGATGCCCGCAGCGATCCCCGGTTCCAATATCCGGACCAGGCGCGCGAGGAAGGCATCGTCTCAGTGCTGGTTGTTCCGCTGCAAGTTCGGGGCCAGTTCATCGGCGTGCTGCGCATCTATACCCGCGAACCCCGCGACTTCTCGGCGTCTCAACGCGAGCTTGCTCAAGCCATTGCCAGCCTCAGCGCGCTCGCCATCGAAAACGGCCGTCTGTATGAACGGCTCGATCGCAACTACCAGGCAGCTCTGGATTTCGGCAACCGGGTATTCGACTGATACAGCTCATAGTCGATCAATGATCCGTATGGTAGGCTTACGAATCGTTCGGTCGATTCAATCATCCATATCAGGAGGTTTTTGTCAATGGCAGTTCGAGTCGGTATCAACGGTTTCGGTCGTATCGGCCGGCAGGTCTTCAAGGCCATCCGGGATAATTATGCGGGCGAACTTGAGGTCGTCGCCTTTAACGATCTTGGCGATCTGAAGACGATGGCGCACTTGCTGAAATACGACACCAACTATGGCCGCTTTGATGGTACAGTTGAGGTCGGCAGCGAGAACACCCTGGTGATCGACGGCAAGCCGGTGAAAGTCTTCAAGGAGGCAGATCCGGGCAAGCTGCCGTGGGGCAGCATGGGCGTCGACATCGTTGTGGAATCGACGGGCCTCTTCACCATCAAAAAGGATGGCGTCAACAAGAAGGGCAAGACCGTCCAAGGCGCCGAGAACCACATCACCAAGGGTGGGGCCAAAAAAGTCATCATCTCCGCCCCGGCCGAGGGTGAGGACATCACCATCGTCATGGGTGTGAACGACGACAAGTATGATCCCGCGGTCCACCACGTCATCTCCAACGCCTCCTGCACCACCAACTGTCTTGCGCCAGCGG
>JAPKMS010000321.1 GCA_026645775.1 Anaerolineae bacterium | reverse complement strand
TTCTGCATGCCTGGCGCTCCTTTCATCCCTACTGCACACCACCAGCGTAACAAAAGCGAGCCACTTCAGGGCTGAGGTCTGGCACGTTGCACATGGCGAGTGAATGATGTAAAATAGGGAGCGAAAGGTCGTTATTCATAAAAATCACGACAATTGATTGACCAATTTGGGAACAATGCTTCATCCTTTTCCGTTTGGGCGCCTTCAGCCGTAACCTGCGCAAAGAGGTGCCCAAATCGGTTAAGATCTACTTCTATAGCCGGTGGCGCTCGTTGCCCAAAGAAACCGGCTGAAGCCTCTATTCCGGATCGCGAAGCCCGAATCTTGATCTGACCCACTATAGCAGAGTGATCTCAGCATACATCACCCGCGTGACTGAAGCGTGACATTTGATGGCTGACACCGCTTTCTATCAGGCAAGTTTTATCTCCTCGGGCCCGCTCGCCCCCCCTACGGTGCGGCTGGCGCTGGCGCTGCTCGGCCCGCCCCAGGTGTGGGTGCATGGCCAGCCAGCCATCGAGCTGCGGGGCCAGAAAATGCTGGCGCTGTTGGCTTACCTGGCGCTGGAGGCCGGCCGCCCGCACCGCCGAGACGCGCTGGCCCCGCGCTTCTGGCCCGATGATCCGGAGAAGCAGGCCCTCCAGAACCTGCGCCAAACTCTTGTCCGCCTGCGCCGCGCCCTGGACGACGAGGGCGCCGATCCGCCCCACCTGCTCATCGAACCTCAGACAATCCGCTTCAACCGCGGGAGCGACTACTGGCTGGACGTGGAAGCGTTTCAGGCGTTGTCGGTCAACGTCGAGCGCCATCGTCACCGCCGGCTGGCGGTCTGTCCCGCCTGCCTGTCGCAACTCGCCCGGTCTGTCGAGCTTTACCGGGGCGAGCTGCTGGCTGAGCTCCACCCCACCGGCAGTCTGGCCTTCGACGAGTGGCTCCTGCTGGGCCGCGAGCAGTTGGGCCAGCAGGCCAGTGCAGCCTTGCACGCGCTGGGGGAGGCGCGCCTCGCGCAGGGCGACTACCGGGCGGCGGCCGGCTACGCCCGCCGGCTGCTGCGCCTGGAGCCGTGGGACGAGATGGCCTTGCGGCGTCTGCTGTGCAGCCTGGCGCAGGGTGAGGGCCGCAATGCCGCGCTGCGGCAATACCAGGCCTTCCGCCGGGGTTTGCTGACAGAGCTGGGGGTCGAGCCAGAGGATGAAACGGCCGCCCTGGCCGCGGCGATCCAGGGCGGCACATTATTGCACGGTTCGCCATGTGCGCCGGTGGCAGCCGTGCCCTCGCCCCTCACACCGCTGATCGGACGGCAGCCCGAGCTCCAGCAGATCAACGACGGCCTGGCCGGGCGGGAGCAGCGGCTGCTCACGCTGTACGGCCCCGGCGGCTGCGGCAAGACGCGGCTGGCGCTGGAGGTCGCCGTTGGGCAGGCTGCGCTCTGGCGCGACGGGGTCTGGCTCATCCCCCTGGCCGAGACACCGTCCCCGGCTGCGCTGGTGGATGTCCTGGCCGCCGCGCTGGGCCTGCCGGCGGGCGGCCAACCCGTGGACGCGCAACGCCTGCGCGATTTTCTGCACCCCAAAGAGTCGCTGCTCATCCTGGATGGCTTCGAACACCTGGCAGCCGGGGCGTCCCTGCTGGCCGACCTCCTGCGCAGGGCGCCGGAGGTCAGAGTGCTGGTCACGTCGCGCGCCCGGCTCGGCGCGCGCGGGGAGTGGGCTATGCCGCTGGCTGGGCTTCAACTGCCCCCCACCGAGCCGGCGACCGTGGCCGAGGCGGAAGGCGCTCATGCGATCCAGCTTTTCGTGCAGAGCGCTCGCCGCGTGGCTCCGGCCTTCCGCCTGACGCCGGAGAATGTGTCCAACGTGGCCCGCATCTGCCGCCTGGTCGAGGGACTGCCGCTGGGCATCGAGCTGGCTGCGGCCTGGGTGCGCCTGTACGACCCCCAACAGATCGCTGACCAGATCGAGGGCAGCCTCGACTTCCTCCACGTCCCAGGCGCAGACCGGTCGCAGAGCCACGGCAGCCTGCGGGGCACCTTCGACTCCTCCTACGGCCTGCTGTCAGAGGCGCAGCGCGGCCTGCTGCGCAGGCTGTCCGTCTTCCGCGGCGGGTTCACGGTGGCCGCGGCCCGGCAGGTCGCGGGAGCAGACCCGGCGCTCCTGGATTCGCTGCTGGACAAGTCCCTGCTGCAGACCGCCTCCTTCGACCACGCTCCCCACTTCCTCCGGTCGGGGACTTCGCAGGACGGGCCCGCGCGGCGGTTGGACCTGCACCTCACGCTGCGGGAGTATGCCACGGAAAAGCTGGCCGAAGGCCCGGAGGACGAGGCAGCCACTCGCGCCGAACACAGTCGCTTCTACCTGGCTTTTCTGCGAGCAAGGCAAGAGGCGATCGCCGGCGAACGGGTCAAAGAGGCATTAGACGAGATCCAGGGGGAGATCAGCAACATCCGGGCGGCCTGGCATTGGGCAGCCGCTGCGGGATTGGTCGAAGCGCTGGCGGGCGGCCTCAACGCCTTGGCCGGCTTTTACAGCCACACGGGATACCTGCGGGAAGCTGAGGCGGCCTTCGGCGAGGCCGCCGAACGGGCATCAGCGCTCGCCGGCGCGGAATGCCTGGCCTGCCATCTGCTCATCCAGCAGGCCGCCTTCCTGCGGCGCCTGGCCGAGTACGGGCCAGCCATCCAGGTCGCCCAGGCAGCCGTCGCCCGGGCCCAGGCTGCCCAGGAACCATTGTGCGAGGCCATGGCGGTCTCAGTCTGGGGCGAGGCGTTGTGGCGGCAGGGCGAGTTCAGCGCGGCCCGCGAGCAACTGGAACGCGCCCTGGCCCTGGCCAGGGGCCTGCCGGACGGCGATAAAGTGGCCGCCGACAGCCTGAACAGCCTCGCCGGGGTCTGTTGGCGACAAGGGGATTACGCCGGCGCGCGGAAGTGCCTGGAAGCGTGCCTGCATCTGCCCTCTCATGCGGGCAGAACGCGGCCGCGCAGCATTGCGCTCGGCAACCTGGGCGTCGTCGCGGTTGAGCAGGGAGATTATGTCGCAGCCAGGCGCTGCTATCGGGAGGCCCTGGACATCGAGCGGGAGATCGGCGAGCGCGCGGGCGAGAGCGTCTCGCTGACCAACCTGGGCAATCTCAGCCTCTACCTGGGCGCCTACACCGAGGCGGAAACGTACTACCAGCAGGCGCTGGCCATCCACCGCGAGACGGGCGCGCGGGAAAACGAGGCCTGGACGCTGGGCAACATCGGTCTGCTGGCCCACTATCGGGGTGACCAGGAGGCAGCGCTGGGGCACGCGCGCGTGGCACTAGGGATGGCGCGAGAGATCGGGGATCAGGCCATGCAGGCGACCATGTGGATGCAACTGGGGCATGCCCTGGCGGAACTGGCGCGGCCGGATGAGGCAGTCGAGGCTTATAACGAATCACTGGCACTGCGTCGAGCGCTTGCGCAGCCCAACATGGCAACCGAGCCGTTAGCTGGTCTGGCCCGGGTGCGCTTGGCCCAAGGCGATCTGAGACAGGCCCAGGCGCACATTGAGGAGATTCTACACCACCTGGCATCCGAAAGCGAGTCCGATCCAGGGCAGGCACTCGCCGGAACCCTCTCTCCGTTCCTGGTTTACCTCACTTGCTACAACGTCTTCGTAGCCGCCCAGGACGAGCGCGCGCTGGGCATCCTGACTACCGCCCATAACCTGCTGACCGCGCGGGGGGCCAGGATCAACGACGAGAGGATGCGGCAGTCGTTTTTTGAAGAAGTGGCTGCCCATCGCGAGATTGTCCGGGCGTTAGGGAAGCAGCAAGAATTGACCTGCGTTGAGGCGTAAGGCGACCGTCGCGACAGGCGTCGACTCTCAGTTCAATCGGGTTCCGGTCGATCTCAAACAGCAGCGCCGTTGTTCACCAGGATATCGATCTGACCAAACTCCTTGACCCTGAAATCGACCGCGGCCTGGATCTGTGGGATGCTCTGTGCACGTCTGTCTTGGGGAGTATTAGAAGTTCGGTCTGAACCTTGGGAGTAGTATGAGGAGTAACCTTAGAAGTCGCGCCTACTAATGTCGTCGCGGTTGTCTTCGCACAGGCAATACTTGCTCAAGCTGAACGATGAGGGGCGGAAGATCGTTCTGAAGGATGGCCCAGATGATGTCGAGGTCAACGTCGAAGTAGCCGTGATCAATAAGATCATCCTTGGGGATAGCGGACATCGGCTGCTCTCTCCACCTCGCGCCGGAAATAGGGACTCAGGAAAGCCGGCGTGTGCAGTTCAACCTCGCGCTTGAGAAGTGCTGAAAGCTCGTCCTGCATGGCAAAGAAGGCCAGCCCCGGCACGTGACCCGGCTCGAAC